>JANQHM010000058.1 GCA_028282645.1 Candidatus Gastranaerophilales bacterium | reverse complement strand
CGCATCACAAAACCCGTACTTTTAGCCTTAAAGAGAGTTAAAAAAATATTCAATTATATGTCGGCTTAAAAATCAAAAACAATTTATACAACGATAATTTTTGCTTACAAAAGGGTATAAATAGGCACACTTATAATATAAAAATGCTAATTTTGTAACATTGCTTAATGAAAAAAGTCTACCGGATCTTTATATTCCTGTAAATTTATGCCTCTCATTAATAAAATACTCATTTTTTACTTAACTGAATATTTTAGACGTAAATATTTTCTATTTGTTACTTATTATTCTTTAAAGAGTTAGAAATCTCGTTGACTTAACCGCGTTGTTAAGGTAATCGCATTTTTTACCAACAGCGCAAGCTGTTTTTTTATTTTCCTATTGGCTACAAAAGCATGTTGTATTAGAATTGGAATTGATAGTAAAAATAGGGGAGTGAAATGTCAAGTTATGAACTAGTGCCAGAGCTGATAAATATAGTTCTTCTTAATGTTGATTACTTTGAAAGTTCCGATGAATTTAATAGAAAATTTAAAACACTTATAAACAATCAAGAACTAAGCATCGAAGAGTCAAAGATTGATGTTAATATAGAAGGCATACCTGACGATAATGAAAGACTTCAAAAATTTATAGAAGTAAAGGCAATACGCAGCTTACCAATTAAGGAATTTAAAGACAATGATAAAGAAATTGGAATACAGTATTCCCACGCAGAAGAAAACTCCAAACTGCTAATAGAGGTCAACAAATCAGAAAAGATTAATGATTCAGCATTTGAAGCAATTACCCAGTATGCAGACATTCTTACGGATGAGTTTCAAAGCCACTTTAAGGGCATAGGCTTTAACTTTTTCTATAGTGCTAAGACTTCTGATGAAGATAATTTTATTAGCAACAACATAAATAACCTTGAAAATGAATTTCAAGAAATAAAAGATTTTAATCTTCATTTTAGGTTCTATCAAGATGAAGACGATCTAAATAAAAAACATTTAATTGCAGTTGAAGTTACTAGACTGAAAAACAATGGGGATAAATCTTTTATTATTAAAGTCAACTTTCATTATGAAAACTTCAAGACAGTAAGAGGAAAAGGCAAAAAGGCTAGCATTATAAGAGATGAGATAATCCCAAATATGAAAAATAATTTTGACAGGGCTGAAGAAATAATTAAAACTCTATTGAGTAATAATCTCATAAAAAAAGGAGAGTGACAGTGGCAAAACCCAGCGATAAAAAGGACGACTCGGTGACTTCTATATCCAGAGGACAAGAATTAAAAAAAAATAAAGAAGGATTAGATACAAATTTAAGCACAGAAGAGTTGACCAGCTCAATTATTTATAATCTTTATTTAGATAATTATTCTAAAATAGATGAATTTAATAAAAATGATGATATAATGGAAGATACTAACAAAAATGAAGATGACAAAATGAATGACAAAATAGAAAAGCAGCTAGAGCAAATAGGCTCAAAGATTGATTCTGTTGAAGGCAGTGTTCAAGGGTTGGTTGACGTTAGCCAAAACTTACTTAAGGCTACCTCTGACAATAAAGAAAAAATTGACAAAATAGGAAAAGAACTTAGTTTAGAAACAGCAGAAATAAAATTATTAGACAATAATGTAAAGTGGGTAATTAGATTAATAGTAGCACTATTACCTATTAGTGTGGCTCTTTTAGGTATATATTTAGGGCAAGAATCTAGCAAAAATAATGATAATATAAATTCATTAAGAAATGAAATTCAATCATTAAGAAATGAAACTCAATCTGAAATGAGGACGATAAAAATAGAAAATAGCACAAACTTTACTAGGCTCAATGATAAGCTAGATGCAATGCAGAAATACAATAAATTATATATTCAAAACGAAGTAAATAAAAAGTTTCTTGAAGGGCAAAAAAGGTAAAAATATTATAAAAAATAAAGCTGCCTCACCGGAGCAGCTTTATTTTTTGTATAAATTACGCGCGCATCACAAAACCCGTACTTTTAGCCTTAAAGAGAGTTAAAAAAATATTCAATTGTATGTTACGTAAAAATCAAAAATAATTTATACAACGATAATTTTTGCTTACAAAAGGGTATAAACAGGCACACTTATCCTGGGTGACAGTCGTCACCTTTCTTATGTCATCGCCATAAGCTTTGACATAACTTAAGTCTAATCGAAATATTAGAACTCGATAAGTCACTAACTTATGCGCTATGGGAAAAATGTGCTGTTTTGAAATTAAGTTTTGCGTGGCTGGCGCATCCTTTAATTTCAAATAAGATAATAGTTTTGAAA
>JANQHM010000080.1 GCA_028282645.1 Candidatus Gastranaerophilales bacterium | reverse complement strand
TGTAAATTCCCCTGGAATACTAGCTAATTGTTTTATAAATAAATGGGCATCATATGATTGTAAATTATGAAATATAACTGGCAAAACTAGAGGCTTCCTACACTTTAAATTACAACTGTTATGAGCTGGACCTCTATACTCCCCCGTAAAATGACAATGATCTCTCACCTTATTTTTCCCTTTCTCTATCTCCTTATTACAAATATGGCAATTTTTTGCTTCTTTAAAATATTTTTCTTGCTCTTTAGTAATATAAAGTTTTTTAGGTCTTCTATAAAAATCATTATAAATTATTTTTACTGCTTCTGCTAATTTTTCCACAAATATTTTTGCTACATCCTCATGTTCTTCTTTTTTTGTATAAAGAAT
Source organism: Candidatus Gastranaerophilales bacterium (assembly GCA_028282645.1). GTDB lineage: Bacteria > Cyanobacteriota > Vampirovibrionia > Gastranaerophilales > JANQFW01 > JANQFW01. The sequence goes on along the minus strand of JANQHM010000080.1, from coordinate 1,598 downwards.
TGGTTTTATTCCTTTACCAGAAACTCCTTTAATATAAAAACAAAATCCTGATGGTTCATGTTTTTGGTAGCTAAAAATATAAGGTTTTTCTTTATTAGGTCTATAACTATCTATTGGTTTAGTAAAACACTCAAAATCTGCATAAGCCACAAAAGGAATATAAAATTCTTTTTCAAAATGTTTAAATTTTAAAATAGAATCTTGTTTTTTAGGCATCTTAACAAAAACTGATTTTTCTCTTGAGCAGTAATGTATATGTTTTTGTAATAATTCTTCTTTTGTAAAAAAACTAAAACACCTCTTACAAATATGAGAAGTATCATTTGTTCTACTTGTAATTTGGGAACGAAAAAGGCGGGAAAAATTTTTAATAAGAGAATAGTGAAATTTTCCATCTTCCCCATAAAGAAATAAATCGATTGATTTTTGCGGGTCATCTAACCCCATATGTAGAGGATAAAAACATTTATTATCAACTGAAAACACGTTTATACCTGGCAATTGAGGATTAGCCTTCTCAAACTTATTAATATCTTTAACATTAACAGGAAATACAAAACCCTTGGGTATATTAAGCTCATCCTCATATTGCAACAAATCTTTTATTCGGCTGCCATTCTTTTCTCTCGGATGTAAATAACGTAATATATACCACAAAAAACATTTATTATCCTTGTTCTGAATATTAAGAATAGCTCTTTTCCTTACAATCCAATCAGGAAGAGGAATATAAGAAGAACCATTAAACGGAACATATGCTGCAGTATGTATTTCAAGTTCGATAACCTCATTTAAATACCATCCACTACCATTTTGCTGATATGTCTCTATCTTCTCCATTATTTCTTGCACAATTTTTGCAAACAAGTCTTTTAAATTAGTTGACACAATATTTATATGACTACCTGAATGAAAATATGCTTTATCCTGTACCTCAAAATTAATTTTTGCACCCGATTCCAATTTCCCCATCATACAAACTAAAACAAAATGTACTTTAACATTACGATAATTTTTAAGAAAATTTTTAATGACAGTTTTTTTATTCTTAAAAAATTCTAAAGGAGTAATACCAGCTTTCCCACTAATTATATATTTCTTAGCAAAATCTTCCAAAGCTGATTTGACTTTTATTAATCCTTGGTTATGCTCTTTAATTGCCCGCTCAAGAGCTTCACGAAAATATAGGGGAGTATCTTCTGGTATTTTTTTATTTTTAATACATTCTTCAAAATACTCTTCAAATGTTTTTGTCTTTTTAGGTTTGTGTTTTGGTTTTGGTTTTGGTTTTGGGTTCTTTTTAATAATTTCCCCTTTTGTTATTTTTTTATTTATTTGGTCTAATCTTTTAATATCATGTATTATTTTCTTTCTATAATTTTCCCTCACTTTCTTCTTCTTCTGATCATAAATTTTTTTTAACTCAGACAAAGATAGACTATCGTAATCAGACATCTTACTTTATTTTTATAATATTTTATTTATTTAAATCAATTTTATTTTTCAAACACAAAATATTTGTTGTTTACTTTTTTAGTAGTGGGTAAATGATGACTTCAAATTCTCTCTTACAAATTTAAGGAGTTTGGCTGCGAAAC
>JANQHM010000068.1 GCA_028282645.1 Candidatus Gastranaerophilales bacterium | reverse complement strand
GTGGAGCTATAATTGGACATAGAAATACTATGATGTTCCACAAAATACAAAATATTATTTTAACGTATTGAATAATGTTCATTTTTTAGCCTTTGGATTATCTTCTTTATAAAATTAAAAACCGGATGTGCTTACACTTTATATCCTTAGTATATATCATAACATGTTTTTAAATTTTTTGCAGGTTCTTTCAATGTAAAAATGCTAATTTTGTAACATTGCTTAATGAAAAAAATCTGCTTGGCCAGTCGCTAATTTCTTTTGATTCAATTCCAAATTTCCTTGTTTCGCATTTAAAGCGTTTTGGGCAGTCGCTAAGTCCTGTTGATTCTTCTCTAAAATATCTTGCCTATTCTTTAAGCCCTCTAAACTTTCTATTATATCCGCAAAGCCATTGTTCTGTTTATCAATTAAAATGCATTGAGTAAAGGATAAACTGTTTTGGCAAAACTCTAATTGATCCAGTCTCCCTTTCAAATCGTCTAATTCAGAAGTTATATTGTTCCCTCCGTTGTTCTTTGTACTAGTTTCACTAGGACCTGTAAAAGTCAAGTTGTACTTATCTTTATTCGTAGCATTATTTTTTTGGCCAGAAACAACAAGTCTGTTCATAGGTCTTTGAGCATATAGTTTTAACATTTTCCACCTCTTTTTATTTTACTTATAGATTTAAACATAATATTCTTTAAAATCTATCAATCAACTATATATATTACACAAGGCAAAAATTTTATTCAATTAAATATTAAATTTTATAAATTTTTCTTTAAAAAAATTACTAAATTAAACAGTGGTAAAAAGCTTTCACCTTTATATAGTAATTGATTGTTGTTTAATTTACTCCATACTAATGGTTTCAAAATAACTAAATTTTAATAAATTAGAGTAGTGGAATAAACTTTATCGGGTAATGGGGATGAAAATTTTTAAATTATTAGAGAGTAAATACTTAAAATATATTATCAAAGATCAAAAACTAATACTTTTTACAACACTGGTGTTCTTATTTGCTTCAGTAATATATGCCTGCGGGGTTAATAAAAATCTTTATAAGTCAAGCGCGAAAATTTGGATAAAAAAGCCTGCCCTACAACAAATAGAAAACGAGTATGACGTATTACCGGACTCAGGCTTAAATTTAAAAGACCAAAAAGAAATTTTAAAATCCAAAACACTAAATAAGTTTTTAAATGATTATATAAAAGCAAATAACTTAAGAAAAGAAAAAAAAGAAATAGATTTTAATAATAACATAATAGTTAACCTAAAGCACTCCTCAAATATTATTAATGTAGATATGCTGTGGGACAACCCGGAAGAAGCTCAACTACTATTATCAATATTACTAAATGAATATAACCGAAGAAATTTAGATATAAACAAAGCAGTTAATGCCGATAAATTAAATTTTTTAAATAAAAAACTGAAAAATATCCAAAATAGGCTGGAAAGAACAAAAAATAACTATAAATATTACAAATTAGAAACAGGAACGCTGGACTCTAAAGAACAAATAAAAAAACTGCTTGAGCAAAAAAAATATTTTACAATACTACTCAATAACATAAATGCGGAAATAACAAGCACTAATGTTCAAATAAACAATCTGAAAAAACAACTCGGTATGAGCGTAGAAGAAGCAATAAACGCAGTTGCACTAGGCAAGCAAAATACATTGCTGAACGATTTAAAATCAGAATTATTTAAAACAATTCGCCAGTATCAAACAGAAGTAGCCAATTATAAAGTAGGTAATCCGCGTGTAATACATCTCGCAAAAAAAATAAACATCCTAACCGATCAAATTGAAAACCAGGTATACGATTCACTGGGTACGGTAGAGCTTGCAAATTGGACCACAATCCACGATTCTGTAAGGACAGAAATGGCAAGGAATCTTATAGCTGCTGAAACCAGGCATCTTTCATTAAAAGCCGAAAAAATATGCTACATAAAAACACTAAACCAAATGTCCAGGCTGGAAAAAAGCTTATCACAAAAAATTTTCAATGCAGACAACCTCAAAAATGAAATTAAAAAACTGGAAAATTTATTTAATAAATTAAAATCAAAACAACTGGAAGTAGAATTAAATGGCACAAATATCACAAGCAATATAGTTATCCTCGACCCGCCTGACCTACAGCCAGAGCAGCAACACAAGGCATCTATAGGCTTATTGCTTTTATCTTTGATACTCGGTGCGTTTACAGGTATAATAATATCAATAATAAAAACCTTTATTTCCGATTCCTCAGAAAATCTGGAAGAAATAGAAAAAATCACAAAAACAAATGTACTCGGTGTTATACCCTGGCTGGAAGAAGATGATGAAAATTCAAGAGACCTATATGATTTTTCTATAAAGAGTTTAGTATCTTCATTTTTAATCAAAAACGAAAAATTAAACACCAAAATGATATCATTTTCATCAACCCAGTTAAATAAAATGGGTTCTAATGTAATATACTCAGTAGCCAAAGAGCTAAGAGGACTTGGTTACTCAGTAGCTTTACTGGATACGGAAATGAGACATCCCATATTATTTTCAAGTGTAAACCAAAATATCAATAAAGACTTATCATCTCTAATCATAGAGCTAGAATTAAAAATAAGCCAAGGTAATCATATAACTTTTGACGATGTAACAAAAGGCCTAACCCAGGATGAAAACGGTATAAGCCTTTTATTAAATACAAAATCAGTCCACGATCCGTATAAATATTTTGGTACAACTGCATTTAAATTTATCCTGGCAACACTAAAGAAAAAATACGATTGGGTACTGGTCGATACATCATCAATAAATATCTCTCCCGAATTTTTGATTATAGCAAAACACACAGACGGGGTAGTTTTATTTGTTGACAAGCTGGCAACAACAACCAAGCTGGATAAAACCGTAAAACTGCTAAAAAACTCTGATATTCCGCTAATAGGGTCAATAGTAAGAACAACAACAATGCAATTAGAAAAAGATTACAAAGATTATATAGAATACATACATTTATAAAAAAATTTAAACATTAAATTTACATAATAAAGTGTATTGATATAAAAAAATATATAGCATAACATAAAAGGGTAGTGGTCAGTTGAGTACTGATGCTTACAAGTAAACTTAAGTTATATCAAAAGCTTACAGCGATGACATAAGAAAGGTGATGACCATCACCCATAAAAGGTAATGACTATAAGCAAAATACCGGAGAGAAAAATTATGCTGCCAATATCAACATATATATTATCCATAGCAATAATAACTTTATGTGCTATTATTTATTTACAACATAAAGAGCTAAAAAGAATTCAGGACAAATTTGAAGAACTGCGAAAAAATGACGTAGCAAACTAGTACTTGGGGATTATGAGCAAAAATAAGCTAATTGGTATGTGGGGCTTTCCCGACCCTGAAATACTAAACCAAATTAAACTTAAATACCCGGGTTTTGAAATCATAGACCTGGATCAAAATCTTAACCATCCAAACACCGAGCTATTACCTGATAACAGTTGTAAAATAATCAAAAACATTGTAGACAACGCTGTTTACTTAAAAAATAATCTTGAACTTATTATAGCATCTGTTGGTGAAGAAAAATGTGATGCCGGTAGATTCGCGGCAAGAATTTTAACAGAATTAGGCTTTAATATTATAGAAACAAAATATAATAAAACTTGTACAAAAAAAATAAAAATACCTGTTTCTACAAGTGATTTGCCTTTAAAGCAAAAAGTTTTAACCATAATGGATAATATTATAGTGCCTGTTAAAAAAGAATTCCGCATTAAAAAAGCCGATTACGGCTTCTGGGGCGTACCTCCCAACGATATAAGCATACTTGACTTATTCCCAGACAACACTCATGTTTACGGCTGGACAAGGTGCGTCGAGGCAGGAGCACCAGCAGACCTGGATTTAGAAATGTTTGTAGATGAAAATATTCCAACAGTATTTTACGCACAGACTTTTTGTGCAAAAATGCAGTTAGGTAAACATTTAGCAAGAAAGTATAACGGTTTATATCTGGATGTGGATGATGTTGCATCAAATTCAGTCAAAGCAAAGATAGAAGCTTTTATACGCCTGGGATAAATAAGTAGAGAGAAAAAGTTTTATTTTTTTATGACTAAATTAATAATTGATGCAGGGACAAGCTGGAGTAAAATTCTTGAAATAAGCTGTAAAGCAGATTTTAAAAGTATTATATTATCTGTAAATAAAGACTTTCAACAATACCAAATACAAGAATCAAAGTTTTTTTATGATAAAGATAATAAAAAATTTTTCGGAAATTTATTTTTAATACCAAGTACTTTAGCCGCGACTTTACCCGTAGAATTCGACAATGCAACCGGGCATATGGTAAAAAAAAGAATAAAAAGTGGCGGCTACTACGAAAACGAAGTTATATCACTGGCTTACGGAGCAAAAAAACTGGTTAAAAACTTGAAAGACGCAACAATTGTAGACATAGGCAGCAGAGATTTAAAATGGGTACAATTTATTGACGGAAAATACAAAGACCTTGACTGGAACAGCAGTTGCGGCAGCGTAACAGGCGCAACTGTAGATATGTTATGTAAATTCTACAATGTTGACCCTAATAAAATATCAATACAAACCGAAAAAATACCCTTAGTTTGCGGTGTTTTTGCAATGGAAAAAATAATGGATGACATATCCAAAAACACCCCGGCCGATATAGCTATAGCCAAATATTTGCACGGTATCGCTTACAATACGTGGAAATTCGCCAAAAAGCCACAGAAAATGTATTTATCAGGCGGATTTTGCAGCAATAATTGCTTTACGGAAACTTTAAAATTATACTGCGATGTCGTTCCATTAGGTCGTTATGTATTATTGAAGGGGTTATTTTGAGTACAAAGTTTTTATATACTCACAAAAATATGCTTCGGGCATAATTGACGCGCTTGTATCAGTTTGTTCAAGGTTGTAAAAAACTGAGCATCTAAGCACAGGAGTAAGAGACAGGAATAATAATAAAGATATGATTAAAATATTCTTCATAAATAATTTCCTTATCTATGTATTACATATAAATATTTTAATATATAATAGTTTACTTGTCAATCACTTACCTTTAAAATATTTACAAAATAAACTATTATATATTAAAGGATACCTGTATAAATAGCTATTATGCAGTTATTTTATCATATAAAACTTTTAAATCGCCCTTTTTAATCTCACTAGAATTCAGTTGTGATTCATATTTATTCAAAAGTTCGGCTTTCGCTTTTTCTGTTACGATAGCCTGGCCATCCTGAAAAGCTATATATCTGTTCTCCCACAAGTATCTAAGGAGAAATTTAATCATTTCACTATTTATATTAATATCGTTATTAACTGTATTTACAAAAATGTCTACATCGTTACTAAAAAATTGGTCTTTTGATAATTTATATAGCCCTGAATCCAGTTTATATAAAAATTTAATAAGAGTTGTTTCATAATTCATAATAGGTATACCTTTAATTAAGTTGTTGCTATAAATATAAAGATAAATATTGCATCTTGATTGCTTTTTTAACATTAAATATGTATAAGTATTTAAATATCTTAACAATGTGTATTAATAAATCTTAACATATAGCAGTAGTTCTAATTATATAATTTTTGATTTTTTTTAAATCCGCCATTTTAACTATTTTAGTTATACGCATTATATATCTTTATTATATAATGCATTGGTGATATTTGCATGAAAAGTACAAGTATTGTTGCAAAATGTTACAAATTTTCTATTATTTTATGTCTGTATTGATGCTCCGCTTTATACCAATAATATTCCGCCTCATGGTTTGTGTTGTCATTATTACTTAATTTATAAGCTAAACAGCGTACTTGTTCAACTTTGTCTTGCAAATTAACTTTATTTTTAGAGCTTAAATATTTTTTTTCAGCTTCCTCCCAATTACTAATCGAACTATTAAACATTTTATCCAGGTAATTATAGTAAGCCATTAACTCAATTATTTTATACTCTTCTTCTGCTAAATACCAATTATGCTCATGATTACTCTTGCGCTTAGCAAAGATATCATAAGCTCTTTTTCTAATCCAGTTTAGTTTATTTTCAACATAATACCAATGCCCTTCTTTGCTTCGGTAGTTATTATTAATAGATTCATAATAGGCTGCAATAAATAATTCAAGCATTGTTTTTTCAGCATCAAGCCAGTTATCATCTGCCGAGCATCCTTGTCTATAAATATCTTTAGAATAATAATATGGCAGCAATTCCTCTGTAATTTTATAAAGACAAGGCCAATATACTTCCGTTAATACACTTAGATTCTCCTTATGTTTTCCAATTTTTTTAATAAATTTATAAGGCTTATCACCAGGAATTTCTTTAATAAATTTATCAGGTTTATCACCAGGTTTAGTATTCATTTTTTTCTCTTTCGTAGTTGCAAGTTAAATATATTTTATTTATAGTAATAAAAAATTTAAAATTTTACAATTATAAATTTATTTTTTTGAGGAATTTAAATGGGTAATAAAAAAATATCCTTTAGCTTTAAGGGTTATGCCGATACTATTACTGAAATTATAACTGATATAATACTTCCTAAAAAGAAATCAAACAATGAAGGAAAAAATCCTGAAAAATCCGAAAAAAAAGAAGATAACCCTGAAAAAGAAGACTTTTTTTCCATAGCAATATTTGGAAGTTGGGGGAGTGGGAAAACAACTTTAATTAACCAAATAAATAAAAATTTATTAAATCAAAAAAATGAAAATTTATTAAATCAAAAAATTAAAATAATAAACTTTGATGCTTTTAGTTCAGCTTGCAGCTGTAAAAAAAGTGTTTTACTTTCATTATTGAACGAAATAATGAATAGTATAGAAGCTGATGAAGAGTATAAAGAAAAATTTTACCCAATTATTAAAAATGATAACGGTAAAAAAATTCCTTTTTTTAATAAGCTTTACGCAGTGCTCTTTTTTCCGATTGCATATGTTTGCTTTAAGCTGGACAGGGTTTATATTTCAATACCCGCGATATTTAATTCTATATATCAGGGAGAAATTAAGCTTAGGGCTCCCGGCAATATTTTTGAATATTCATTAAATTTAAATAAATTATATTTAAATTATTATAAAGAAAATTCTGAATATAATGAAAAGTTATTTCAGAATTATCTGGGAAATATAATAAGTTCGTGGTTAAATGACGAAGAATTGTATAAAAATGCCAGGTTAAACAGTCTAAAAGATAATGATAACTCTTTTTTTAAATCAAAAAAAGATGATTATTATTCTATTTGGTTACAAAAATTTTTTTTAAGTGATTTAGTTACAAAAATATTTAGAAATAAAATATCTTCTGTATTTATAACAGCTATTTCCATTTTTATTTTTTATATTTTGTTAAGTAATAAAATCAATCCACTATTGGAAAATACTCTTATTTTTTTAAACCTAAAGCCTTCTAGCCAGGTTTTATTAGTTTTTCTTAATATAATTTTTTTCTTCATCTCATTTTTTGTTTTTATTCCATATTTAATATATGAAGTGTTAACACATAATAAATTAAATCATAATGATGAGATTAATGATAATAACCAGGAAAAACTTGTTATATTCGTTGATAATATAGATAGATGTGATAGCAATGAAATTATTACATTTGTTAAAGCTCTGGGAAGCTTATTTAGAATTGATAATTGTTTGTTTATTGTTGCTTTTGATAAGGAAAGAATTTTAAAGATCCCGCTAATGGGTGATGCTAGCATCAATAATAATGATAAAAATTCAAGCAGTTACTTTGATAGTAATGAGTATTTAAAAAAAATATTTAAACAATGCTTTTATCTTCCTGACAAGTATCAAGAGAATCTTCATTCCTATTTTAATGAACATTCTTCATATTATTTTAATGACATTCTTTTAAAGAAAGATGAATCATTAGTAAAATTATTATTAAGAATAATATGTCATATTACTACTAATATAAGAACAATAGAATTTTTAATATCTCAATATTGTTTTGAAATTAAATTATTGAAAAAATTAAAAATAATTAAAGAACCTGATAGCAAAGAAAATAAAACAGAGTTTATTTATTATATTTTAATATTATACCTGGTTGTATTTAAAAATTGGGATAATATTAAAGATGATAAAGATCAAGATGATAAAGCTCAAGGCAATATTTCTCCTGATATAGAAAACCGAACTCAAGAATTTTCACATTTTGATTATGATCTTACTAAAAAGATAAGAACATACTTTTCAGAATTAAGATTTTGCATAAACAATAAAAAACAGCCTGAACAGTTAAAGGATTACAGAATATTATATCTTCTTTTTAATGCATATGAATACATAATAAACACTATCAGGGATCAGGATAAAAAAATTGTAGTTAAAGATAACAGGTTAAAATTTTTGCTTTTATTCCAAAGGGAAGATTTAAAAAACTTATATAAAGATGAAAATGAAAATATTGAAGATTTTAAATATTTTATTAATAATAGAGGTATTAATAAACATTTTGAAAAATTAAAAAAAATTATATACTTAGATCCTTCAATTAAAATTGAAAGTGTTGGACCTTTTGTAGCTAAAGATAGTTTAAAAGATCTTAAAGATCTTGTGGATATTTTATCGCTTATTTCATTATTAATCGGAGAGGACTTTAATATTGCTTTTTACTTAAGCGAATACTTAGCAATAAAAATAAGAAAAAAACCTGTTAATATTGATAACTACAAAGATGAAGAAACTAAAAAGCAGCTACAAGAGTTAATTTTCGATATATATCCTCAACCTACAGCTGATGAGAATCTAGCTCTAGCTGAAAAAATAATTGATAACTATATAATTAATGAAAAACTCCCCCCTATACTAAATAACCTTCATATTGCTCCTGATTTAAGCAAAAAACTTGCAAAAGACATAATTAAAAAAGGTATTGATTTAACTAAAAGAGATGAAGACAATACAAAGCAATTAGCATATCTAATCTTTAATATATGTAACAATCCAACACCAGAGGATAATTGGAGTCTGGCTGAAAAAATAATTAATGATTATAATAGTTAAAAAATAATAAATAGTTTAATAAGTTTAAGTTTAGGGAATAAATGCATCTAAGGGAAAGGTTTTATTATAGATGAAAAAAATCTTTTTATCATTATTAATTTTAATGCTATTGCCGCTTAAAACAGTTGCAAATCACGCTAATATAAAAATTAATAATATGGACATAACCGTAGAAATTGCAGATACTCCTCGGTTAAAGAGGCAAGGACTAATGTTTAGAACACACCTGCGCGAAAAAAACGGAATGATTTTTTTATTTGATAAACCTCAAAAAACAAATTTTTGGATGAAAAATGTAAATTTTCCACTAGACCTGGTCTTTATTTATAAAAACAAAATTGTTAAAATATATAACAAACTTCCAACATGTAAAAATAAACCTTGCCCGATCTATCCGTCCGGAGTGCTTACCGATTACGCCCTTGAACTAAATGGCGGCTTTTGTCAAAAATATGGAATTCAAGTAGGACAAAAAATTATTTTTGATAAAAAGCTTGAAATTTTAATAAAAAACCTGCAAAATAATAATAAAGGAATTAAATTATGAATAATTATTTTAAAAAATATAAAAAATCTTTCTTGTTCATATTCTTGGCTATTACTTGTATAATCTTTACTTTGCCGGCAATCGCACTAAATAAATACAAAGTAGTATTTTTCTATGCAAACTGGAATGCCGATAGCAGGCAAGCAAAGCATGACTTGTTAAATTTAACTGACAAACATCCCAATGTAGATATCATAAATTTAAATATAGACCAAAACACAACATTGGATACGGCCAGAAAGCTCGGATTAAGAGTACCCAATAAAATTCCTTACATAATAATAATGAACAGCAAAGACAAAATTCTGTATAAGAAGAAATACTCGGAAGCGGCCTATAAAAAAATCAATAATATTGTTTCTAAATAATTAAATAATATCAAGATGCAATCAATATATTTTCTGCATTTATTTTTTTATCAAATGAAGGAGTTCGTTTTTTGATGTTAAATCATTATTATTAAATTTTTAATAATAATAAAAAATGTAAAGAGAAATTTGCAATTAATTATTCTTTATTGTAATATGTGTAGTATGGTTAATAGAAATGTTTAGTATTATGATGAAAAGCGAGTTTAGGGCGGAATGGCTAAAATCGAGAGTAAAAAAAGAACGGTAAAGTATATAAATTGCATCGATAAAGTAAAAAATTTAACGGTAAATGAACTACAAGCACTGAAAAAAGTTTGTAATATTTATTCTTTTAGGGCAAATGATTACTATTTGAACTTAATTGATTGGAATAACCCGAATGATCCAATCAAAAGAATTATTATACCAAATCTTTCAGAAATAGATGATAACGGTCAACTGGATGCATGTAATGAAAAAGCAATAACTGTTGCTCCTGGCGTGCAGCATAAGTATAAACATACTGCTCTATTACTTTGTAACGAAACATGTGGAGGAGTTTGCAGGTATTGCTTCAGAAAACGCTTATTTATGGATAACAATTCAGAAGTTGCGGTTGATACGACAATAGGAATACAATATATTAAAAATCATCCGGAAATAACAAATGTTTTATTAACAGGTGGTGATCCGTTATTATTATCAACTGAACGTTTAGAAAATATAATTAAAGAACTGCATAAAATTGAACGTGTAAAAATAATCAGAATCGGTACAAAAATGACATCATTTAATCCGATGCGGATAACAGAAGACGATGCATTGCTAAGGACGCTGAGAAAATACAGTACCCCGGAAAAAAGAATATATATAATGACACATTTTGATCATCCGAAAGAGCTGACTGAAGAAGCTATTAACGCGATTCAAGCATTAAATGATGCCGGTGTAACATTATGCAACCAATGTCCTATTTTAAAGGGTGTTAATGATGATTCAAATATTTTAGCAGAATTGTATAATGAACTGGCAGTCAACGGATGCACACCTTATTATGCATTTCAATGCAGGCCGACAGCAGGAAATAAACCTTATGCGGTGCCTATAACAAGAGCTTATTTCCTGTTTGAAGAATCAAAAAAATATGCTTCGGGTACTGCAATAAGAGCTAAATACGTTATGTCACACGCCTCCGGTAAAATTGAAATTATTGGTGTAGATGATAAACATATTTATCTTAAGTACCACAGAGCCCAAAATACTGATCTGATTGGTAAAGTATTTGTATATAAAAGAGATGATAATGCTTATTGGTTAGATGATCTACTACCGCATAAAATAAATTTTGTATAATAAAAATTTATAAAAAAATAAATGATATAAAAGCTCTCTATTATATTGTATATTGTCCTTAAGCTATCATCTAATATTGATATAACCAGCTTTAATAATAGGGAAGATAAAAAACATGCGATTACAAGATTTAAATGCAACGGCAAAAAGAAACCACACGCCATCAGTAAACTTTAAAGGAATAGGTATTAAACCATTAAGTAAAATTCCCAATGAGATAATTCAGAAGATAGCTCAAAACCTTAAAAAGATTTATTAAGATTTATTAAAATTTTTATACTATTTATTTCTTTTGAATTATTATATTTGTGTTGTAATTAAAGAAAAAAGGATATTTAAAATGAACACAATAAACTTTAAAGGAATAGGTATTAAACCATTAAGTACAGAGACAAGTGATGGTATAACAAGAAAGACATATCCTGGTGGAATTATTATTGAAAAATATCCCAGTAAAAGATGTTCTTCGCAATTCTGCAAAGAGGTCTATCTTTCTGAGCCGTTAACTACAACTTTTAAAAACGGAGATAAAGATAAAGTGTTTTTACAAAAAGTCGAACTTGGAGCCGTAAAGTTAAAATATTCTCCTGTTGACACCTTGTCAGGTCCTCCTGCTGTTTCCTATCGCCACTATATACCCATACGAATAGGAGACTTTAAAAGAGAAAAAGGCTTTAAACAATTCGCAATTAAATTTTTTGAAGAGGCTAAAAAAATTGAAGGTCTTACTTACGAAGGGGTTCAAACGTTAGCGAAAAATTTGTTGAGATAATTCAGAAGATAGCTCAAAACCTTAAAAATATTTATTAAAATTTTTATACTATTTACTTTTTTTGGAGTATTATATTTGTGTTGTATAAATAAAGAAAAAAAAGGATATTTAAAATGAACACAATAAACTTTAAAGGAATAGGTATCAGACCATTAAAGAGCGAGAGAAGTGATAATATAACAACAAAGGAATATCCTGGTGGAACTATTATTAAGAAGGATTTTTTAACTGGAGTTAAAGTAGCTGAGTCTGAAAATTTAGAAATTACCAGAGACTCTGTCTCGCTAAAACCTTACCTATCAAAGGATGCCGCGGGGAAGGTGCGTTATGAAGTTGACCTTCCTAGAGACTTTGCTAATGGAAAAAAACAGGGCAAATTTATTGGAGGAACTAAAATATACATAGGAGAGTTTAAAGGAGAAAAAGGCTTTAAACAATATGCAATGCAGTTTTTTAAAGCGGTTAAAGACATTGAAAATCTTACTTGCGAGAAGGCTCAAACGTTAGCGAAAAAATTGTTTATTCGATAGAATACCCCGACCCTTGGGTAACTAACTTATGCAAAGCAAAGCTTTGCGTTTAAAGTTATGGGGCTGATACCTCGACCCTTGGGTCGAGGAGGTTCATTTTTTAAAAACTTCTCCAGTATATAGCCCAAGCTGCCAGTACAGCTTATTAAAATCTCTGTAAATATAATTTTTTTATTTGTGTTATAGTATATAGTTAGTATAATTTTAAAACAAAGTATAAGCTATGAACAACACAAACAAATCTTCAGGAGAAGAAATAAAAATATTAATAGTCAGATTAAGTGCAATAGGTGATGTAGTACACTCATTGCCTATACTAAATGCAATAAAATCTAAATATCCAAACTCAACAATAGGCTGGTTAGTCGAAGATAAAGCCGTTGATTTGATAAAAAATAATCCCCTTATTGATAACGTACATATTTTGCAAAAAGCAAAATGGAAAAAACAAAAATGCCTAAAAAATATCAAAGAATTTTTTGCCCTAATAAAAGAACTAAGACAAAAAAAATATGACATAGCAATAGATTTGCAAGAATTATTTAAAAGCGGTTTAATGACATTCCTGAGCGGTAGCCCGAGGCGAATTGCACACGCCAAAACAAGAGAATTTGCAGACTTTTTTGTAAATGAAAAACTAAAAGCTCATGACATATTTGACACTGAGCGAATGATAGTAGACAGATATCTGGAACCGGCAAGGCACCTGGGTGCAAATACTGATGAAGTAAAATTTTCACTTCCCCCTGTACCTACAGAAGATAAACAACATGTTGAATCTCTTCTCTCTGATATAACTAAGCCTATAGCAATTTTATGCCCTTCTACAATCTGGAGAACAAAACACTGGATTGATGAATACTGGGCTGTATTGCTTGATGAGCTGCAAAACAATTTTGACGTTGTCTTTATAGGTGCACCTTCTGATAAAGAACTTATAGAAAGAATTGTCTCACATTCAAAGACAAAAAATTATACTTCTCTTGTAGGTAAAACATCACTGCTACAACTCATAGAGGTATTTAACAGAAGTGAGTTAATGGTAGCACCCGATACCGGACCGGCGCATATAGCCGACGCAACAGGCAAACCTATAATATTTACAATATTTGGTTCTACAGCTAAAAACAGAAGTCGCCCATATGGTCATAAACATATGGCATTTGCAGCTGATTTAGCCTGCCAGCCCTGCTTTAAGCGTAATTGCCCAAGAAAAGATTTTAATATGGAGTGCGTCAGGTTGATTACGCCTGATATAATATTAAATGCAGTAAAAGATAAGTTTACATATCCGCTATGAAATGGTATAAAAAATTATAGTAATGATATATCAAGTTCTAAAATTGTATAAAATATATATTAGGATATCATAATGTTCTCAAACCTTTATAAAAGATGGAAAAGAATTCTTAAAAGATATCAAAAACGCATTGGACGCTTAGAAAATAGCGTTTTAGACGATGTGCATAACTTTAAAGAAGTTTTTGAACGTAATTATATCCTGGAAAAAGAAATAGCTGAAAGAACACTGGAATTAAACCAGGCAAATAAAAGCATTTTAACCCTAAAACATATATTATCAACAATGAATTCATCCGAGCCATTATCGGAAGTGCTAAACACTATTGTAAACCGCCTGGCAAATGATGTTGGCTATGTATGCTGCATGATATTTCAAATTAACCAAATCGGACCGTTCAAAGGTCTAAAAGTAAGATCAATTACAGATAATGAGTATGCTAAAAAAGTTAACGACATACTAGGTGATGATATAAAAAATCTTGAAGTATGCTATGACACAAAAAAAAATCCAATGGCAGAAGCCATACAAAGCAGCAATATAATAAATCTCAAAAAATTTAGCATACTATTTGATTGCGCCGTACAAAATATTGAAAATAAAAAATTAAACGCGTTGGATAACTTGTTAAACAAACGCTCAGTATCAATATTGCCAATTAAAGTGCAAGACGATAACTTTGGCTGTTTGGTAGTTGTATCAGTAAGAAATGAAATAACGCATACAGAAAAGAATTTTCTCTCTTTATTAGCAGGACAAATGGAATTAGCGGTAACTATTGCTAATTTATTCGAGCAAATAAGAGAACAAGCAATTACAGATAGTCTAACGGGTCTCTATAACCGAAGATACTTTGATCAATGCCTGGTAACAGAAGCAGACAGGGCAATAAGGTTAAATCAGCCGTTTTCTTTAATATCATTAGATTTAGATCATTTAAAGTTTATAAATGATAATTACGGTCACCCCGCCGGAGATGCAGCAATAAAAAGAATCGGCGAAGTATTAAAAATGAACGCCCGCTCAATTGATATTCCATCAAGATTTGGAGGTGAAGAGTTTACTGTAATACTTCCCGGCATTGATACAGAAGGTGCAATGGTAGCTGCAGAGCGTCTGAGGATTGCAATTGAATCTTCTCCCCTGCCCGGAGTAGGATCAATAACTACCAGTGTAGGGGTAGCAACTTTTTTAAGGCATACGGATTCTATCGGTGAAATTTTAGAACTCGTGGACCAAGCACTTTATAAAGCTAAAAGAAACGGCAGAAATCAAGTTCAATTAGCTTCTCAAAAAGAAGAAATGAACTGGCAGGTTATGGCCCTTCTTACGTTTGTAGATATTTTAACAAAACAAAGAGTACCCATTAACAAAGAACTGGCAGATGACTTAATAGAAAAACTTAAAAAAGCACCTAATGACCAGCAGGACTTACAAGACTTTTTATATTATATTGTTGACTCACTAACCTTTACTTTTGAACCGGCTTTTCAAAGAAAAGACATTCAACAAAAAATAGAAATTGCCGCAGAAATGGCAAAAAGGCTAAATATGTCAAGAGGTGAAAAAGATTGTCTAAAGCTTGCAATCTTATTAAACGATGTGGGCAAAATGATGATACCGGAAGATATTCTTTTAAAGCCGGGTCCGTTAGATGATGAAGAAAAACAAAGAATTATCAAACATCCGGTAAGCGAGGCAAAAGAAATTCTCAAACCGTTAAAGCCCTCCGCCTGCGTAGTAAATATAATGGAAAGCTACAAGGAATGCTGGGACGGAACAGGATACCCCGGAGAATTAAAAGGCAGTCAAATTCCATTGGCTTCAAGAATTATATCTGTTATAGACGCTTACTTTGCAATGACAAGCGACCGTCCCTACAGAAAGGCAATGGCGCATGAACTGGCAATACAATTACTAAAAGAAGGTGCAAATGTTAAATGGGACGAAAGATTAGTACATATGTTTGTCGAGATTGTGGAAAAACTTAAAAACAGCGTTACAACAGATAAAAAAATATAATTATATCAGTTCAAAAATACTTTTCAGATTATTCAATCGAGTAAAAGCTAATAGAATAAAAGTCTAAAAGGCTACCATGTTATCCTTCTAAACTTTATGTATAAAACTTTTTTACAATTTTGCTAGACAAGTTACTATTTAATTATTAACAATTTGAAATAAGAAAATAAGGGCATGCCTGAAGTTTTATTTTTTACAACACTACATAATATAAAGTTAATTTTTTATTTAGCTCAAACATAAGTAGTAAAGTAAGATTTTAGAAGGAGAACACTAATGTTAAAAGTAAAAGAAACGGTAATGAAACTAGCAAAAGACTTTTTCAAAAGCCATGAGCCTTATACAAAAAAAGAGCAAGCTGTATTTGGAGAAATGGCAGACCAGTTCAAAGCTTTTATGACTAATAAAGCATACTACTTTGACAATGTAATAGAAAAAATGAAAGACCTTAAAGCAGACTTCATGGCTGACGGCGCAATAACATTATCTTGTGACAGATTATATAAATTTGTCGGCAAACTACAAGGTACTGTTAAACCTTACTATGCAGACTTAGCAGATTGGCAACAAACAGCTTTAAGCAAAGCAAACTATGTAATAGCTGATCTTCAAAGCAAATACAACGCTCAAGATGAAATAACTCTTGCAGGCCAGGAAATACGTGATTACGTTGGTAAAGTTAGTCAGGAATTTGTAGCAGAATTAAAAAATTCTGAAGCTATACCTGAATCTCACTTTGTAGCAATTGATAAAATCAACCAAATAATAGCTGACAAATTATCATACGACTTGGTTAAAGCTTGTGATATTGATGCATTGGCGCAAGCTGCTGATGAAAACGTTGATATTCAAGCAATCGTAGCTAATCTATCATAAGCCTTTAATGAACTTGAAATTTTAATGAATTTAATAGGTTTATGCTTTCTATTATTGAATGTTCATCAAATATTTCAAGAGATATTTGGGGACTAAGCCTAAACTTGCGTAAAGTTTCAGAGATCTTAACAAAATTAATAGTACCTTTTGTCAGAGATTTATGAGAGTCATATTTAGAACAATTATTATGAAAATGCATATAGCCAACTCTATCTGCGCATTTCTCAATCCACTGAGAAATGTGCAGATTTGAATATACATTAACATGCCCCACATCAAGACATATTTTTAAATATGAATTATCAACATTATCAATAATTTTGTTTAATATATCAGGATGCGGCTCATAAGTATTTTCCAAAAAGACTTGAATATCCAAATCAGCAAAAATTTTTATATACTCCTGCCAAAACTTGCTTTGCCTTTCTATAAAATAATTATTATAAAACCCCAGTTTTATTTGAGAGCTATAAGAAGTATGAAAAACAACTGCATTTACATATAATTCTTGTGCCGCATGAATAATTTGCTCGTACCTTTTTAATGTAAACGCCTTAACACCCGGATCTATAGCAATAGGATTAAGGTCATAAAAAGGTGCATGAAGTGTTATATTAGGGCTAAAAGTATAAAAAGCCCTTTTAAATTCTTTTAAGGTAGTTTCAAATTTATTTTCTAGTATATCAGGGTCAACAAAATCACAAATTTCCATACCGGTACCCAGTCTTTGGGCAAGTTTAATTGAATTTACAATATTATCCTTTGAACATGACGAAATTAATAATTTAAAATCTTTATTATTAGTCATTTTGAATATCCAATATTTTACTTGTAGAGGAAATTAGTCTTTAAAAGGTGATAGCTTTCGTCACTTACCTAAATTTTTAGTAGTGGTCAGTTGAGTACTGATGCTTACAAGTAAATTTAAGTTATATCAAAAGCTTACACCGATGACATAAGAAAGGTGATGACTATCACCAAATTTTTTAATCACCCTGCGTGATTAAGCAAAAATTGCTTTAAGCCTGTAAATCTGTTTTTTGTATCATTTCGCCTGACTGACTGAATCAACCCCGGCTTATTGCCTACAAGTATTACAAGCTTTTTTCCTCTGGTAACTGCCGTGTAAATTAAATTTCTTTGTAACATAACATAATGTTGACTGTGAACCGGTATTATAACAGCGGGATATTCACTGCCTTGACTTTTATGTATGGTAATAGCGTAGGCGTGTGTTATCTCATCCAGTTCATCATAGCCGTATTTAATTTCGTTATCATCAAAAATGATTGTTAACTCTTCCTGTTCAGTGTCTATATGTTGAATTTTTCCTATATCACCGTTAAAAACGTTTTTTTCGTAGTTGTTAACGGTTTGCATTACTTTATCATTAACTCTATAAATAGAATTGAATTTTTTAATATAAGTACCTTTAGGATTTAAAATTTTTTGTATTTCTTTGTTTAAAGACTCTACGCCTATTACACCTTTGTACATAGGCGATAAAACCTGAATTTCACTTAACGGATTAAAGCCGAATTTTTGCGGAACAGATTCTTTTATTAATTTTTTAATAACGCTAAGGGCATTCTCAGGCTTGTTAGATTCAATAAAATAAAAATCGGTAGTGTTGGGCTCATTAACTTTTGTCCTTGGATAATCAGGCAAGCTGCCGCAATTAATTCTCTGTGCATTCAATGCTATGTTGCTTCCTTTTTCTTGCCTAAAAATTTTTTCTAACTTACATACCGGTATTTTATTTGATTCTATTATATCTTTCAAAACATTTCCCGGCCCTACAGAAGGTAATTGATCCTTGTCACCGATAAATATTAATACGGCATGCTCCGGTAAAGCTTTTATCAATGCATTTGCAAGAAACAGATCAAGCATACTGCTTTCATCTACAATAAAGATTTCACCTCTTAATTTTGACTTTGCACTGTATTTAAATCTCCCCGTAAACGGATCAAACTCCAGCAGCCTATGAATTGTGCTGGCTTCGCTTTCAGTCGATTCCGACAACCTTTTTGCAGCTCTGCCGGTTGGTGCGCATAAATGTGATCTTTGCTTGTTATCACTAAAAATATTTAATATTAACTTTGTTATTGTAGTCTTTCCCACGCCCGGTCCGCCTGTTATTACTAAAACATTATGATTTACAGCCATTTTAATAGCTTTAACTTGTTCAGGCGCAAGTTTTAAATTATTTTCATTTTCAAACCTGCTTATATACTCATCAGCATCAATATCCTTGCAAGGCGGTTCATTTTCATTTAAAAATAATAATTTTTGAGTAATTTCTTTTTCTATATTATAAAGAATATCTAAATAAACGTACTCCTGATTATCTGATAATTTTGTTTTTATTAATTTACCACCGTTAATCATTCCGTTTACCGACTGTGCAACTAATTTTTGGCTAATATTAAGAAGGTAAGCCCCTTTGTTAATTAGATCCTCATAAGGAAAAGCACAGTGACCATCCTTCTGGATGTCATTTAAAACGTGCAAAATTCCAGCAGTTATACGATTTTCCGAATACTTTGATATATATAAATTTTGAGCAATTAAATCAGCTTGTTTAAAGCCTATACCTTTAATATCTTCAACAAGTTGATACGGATTTTCTTTAATTTTATTAACAGAATGCTTGCCATATTCCTTATAAATTCTTAATGCTTTTGCCGCGGTCAATTCTTTACCAAAGTTTAAGATTATATCTTTTATTGCTTTGTGTTCTTTCCAGCTTTTTTGTAGTTTTTCAAGTTTAGACTCACCAAAGCCCTTTAAAGCCAATAGTCTTGAAGGTTCTTTATCTAAAATTTTAAAAATATCTTTCCCGTATTTTTCGGTTAAAATACCTGCATAATGCCTGCCAATTCCTTTTATCAATCCTGAGGCCAAAAATTTTTTAATACTCTCAGGAGTTTCAGGATATGATGTAGTTATATCAGTTGCCTGAAACTGCTTTCCGTACTCTTTATTTTCTATCCACCCGCCTTTTGCCTCGATACTTTCACCCTCATTTAACTTTGGGCCGTTAGCTGTTAAAGTTATCTCATTTTCTTTCTCATCAATAACCTGCACTACAATAAAGCCGGTCTCTTCAGACCAGTAAGTTACTTTATCTATATAGCCTTTAATACTTTCGTTTTTTTGATCCATTATTTTTCAATTTGAATTATGTTAATTTATTTTAATTATTACAAAAAAAGTGTTATAAATGCAAAGAATTTGGGAATAAAGATAATAGGAACTATAAATTTATTCAAATCTTTACTTAAATATAAAAATTAGAAAGGAGTGGTGGACTAAGCAAAAAAATTTGTGTGTAAAAAAAATAAATGTTGGAAAGGTACAAGTTAAGAAAAATCCCCTTTAGTGCTAAATTGAATTTTAAATTTATAACAATATCCTGGAAATTCTTATTTTAAAGAATCTTCAGGATATTTGTTTTTATATTTAAATGATATTTTATATACGATTAAAGTCTTATGAATATTTTTTTTGTCCCTCTTTAAGGCTAAAAGAGCAAAGTTTGTGATGGGTGCTTTTCTAACTAGCGAAAAGCATCCCTTTAAATATAATTTAATTTTAGTTATAAGCATCAGCACTCGATTAACCGCTATAATTTTTATTTATGATTTGTTTGTGATATAAAACAAAATGTTGGGAAAGTATGATATTTTTAAATGGAGTATATTATGTTTTATAACAAATCTGTGGAAGAGCTGTTTAAACACTTTGAAGTCAGCGAAGAAGGGCTAAGTAAGGAAGAGGCAGCACTAAGGTTAAAAAAATACGGAAAAAATTTAATAACTCAAGAAGATAAGTCTTCATTACTATTCCTCTTCTTTCATCAAATGAAAGATCCGTTGGTATACATATTGCTAATAGCAGCTTTGTTTACTATATTAATTCACCACTATGTAGATACAATGGTTATCATACTGGTTGTATTAATAAATACAATAATCGGATTTATACAAGAATACAAAGCCGAAAAAGCAATGCAAGCAATAAAAAAACTGGCATCACCAAAAGCAATTGTAGTTAGAGACGGCAAAGAAAAAAGAATAGACTCTCAAGACCTTGTCCAAGGTGATATTATTGTTCTAACCGCAGGAAACAAAATACCCGCCGATATAAGAATTTTTTCAACAAAAGAGCTGGAAATAGATGAATCTATGCTAACAGGCGAATCTATTTCTATTCTAAAGGTTACAAATCCAATAGACAGCAAAAATCTCCCCTCCGCAGAGCAAAAAAATATGGCTTTTATGGGCACAGTAGTAACTCAAGGTAAAGGAAAAGGACTCGTAGTAGCAACGGGCGAACATACAGAGCTGGGTAAAATATCAAAAGAGGTTAAAACAACCCAAAAAGACCTGACTCCACTACAAAAAAAGCTGGCAGTATTTAGCAAATATGTGGGAATAATAACAATAGTTCTCTCTGTTATCGTAGTAGCTATAGGCTTATTCAAGAAAATTCCCCTGGATGAAATAGTGCTCTTCTCTATAAGCATGATAGTTTCAGTAATTCCTGAAGGTTTACCGGTCGTAATTACGATAACTATGGCACTAGGCATAAATCAAATGGCACGTAAAAAGGCTATAGTTAGAAAATTAATAGCAGTAGAAACATTAGGCAGCTGTAACTACATCTGCTCAGATAAAACAGGTACAATAACAGAAAACCAAATGACGGTTACCAATGCTTTTGCAAATAACAAAATTTATTCTTTCAGCGGCAGTGGCTACAGTCCGGAAGGCAGTGTTTACAATAATAAAGTTGAAGTTAATAATGATAACGACTTGCATCAATTATTAATAACAGGCGTACTCTGCAACAGCACGGATTTATTTCAGGAAAATGGTGACTGGAAAATAGATGGTGACCCTACAGAAGCAGCCTTAATTGTCTCTGCTATGAAATATGGAATTAATCCGGAATTTTGCCGGGATGAATACGAATTAATCGATGAAATACCGTTCAATTCTGTAAGACAGTTTATGTCCAGCTTATTTAAGCACAAAGACGGTTACTATATACTCGTCAAAGGTAGTCCGGAAAAAATATTAAAATTTTCAAATCTATCAGATAATCAAGCTATAAAGGATGAATACACAAAATTTGCAGACAGTGGTTTAAGGGTACTGGGCTTTGGTTTTAAATATTTACCCGATAATATAAAACCTAATTTACTTGACTTAGAGGCAGAAAGCGTTAAAAACTTAACCTTTTCCGGTTTTCAATGTATAATTGATCCTCCAAAAGAAAGTGTTACAGAAGCAGTGGAAAATACAGCAAGCTCTAATATCCATACAATAATGCTGACTGGTGACCATAAAATTACCGCAAGTGCAATAGCCAAGCAAATAGGCTTGCTTAAACCCGGTAAAATTGTAATGACCGGTGCAGATATTGACAATAACGAAGATGATTACTTGGAAAAAAATATTGATAATGTTCAAGTGTTTGCAAGGGTTTCACCTCATCATAAATTAAAAATTGTTAGTCTGCTACAAAAAAAGAATAATATAGTTGCAGTAACCGGCGATGGTATCAATGACGCCCCTGCCCTAAAAAAAGCAAATATTGGTGTTGCAATGGGCAAAGCCGGAACCGATGTAGCCAAAGAGGCGGCAGATATAATTCTAAAAGATGATAATTTTTCTTCTATATATGATGCGGTTATTGTAGGGCGTACTATTTATGATAATATCCAAAAAGTTATTTTCTTTTTGTTAGGCACTGCCTGCGGTATGTCTCTGGTGATTTTATTGTCATTATTATTAAATTTGCCTTTGCCTTTTCTTGCAACACAAGTCTTATGGATTAACTTGGTAACAAACGGCATTCAAGACGTAGCTCTTGCCTATGAACCCGGTGAAAAGCTTCTTAAATATGCCGTTCCCAGAAGCCCCAAAGAAAATATAATGAACGATTTTTTACTTAAAAGACTTGTTATAGTCGGGCTGGTAATCGGGCTTGGGACGTTGCTGGTTTTCTGGTTAATGCTGAACCAGGAAAAATCATTGTTGTATGCACGTACCGCAGCAATGAACACTATGGTATTTTTTCAGTTATTCCAGGTCTGGAACGCCAGATCCTTTAATGTATCAGTATTTAAGCTTAATGTATTTTCTAATCCTTTTTTGTTGATTAGTTTGTTTGTTTCTTTATTTGCGGAGATTTTAGTATTGAATTTACCAGCATTTCAGTATATTTTTCACACAACGGAACTAGATGCAAATACTTGGGGAATAAATATTTTGGTTGCTTCCAGTGTGATTTTTTTCGTAGAAATAGATAAATTTATTAGAAATGCTAAATAATATGATATTTTAGATATACTAACTCAAAAATACTTTTTTTTCATATTTTAGCAAGGTTTAATACTAAAATATATATTAAGTAGTGTTAAATAATTCTATTAAATTTTAAAAAATGTAAATTTACTTAAAAAATATGTTTAAAAAAATGTCAAACGTGGAATATATACTATAGAAGAAACTTATGATTAATAAAAAAATTCAATTTAATATAATTTTATCTCTCTCTTTTTTTAACCTAAACTAAGCATTCAGCTCTTTTTATCCCGGCCCTAAGCTAAATAAGTAGAACAATTTTTATTTAAAGTAAAGTAAGGAATAACTTTAAATAAAAATATACCGGACAGTTATACAATTCTATAAACAAGCTTGATAATATTATTGTGGATATTTAAAAATCTTAACCGTTACAGCTGCATAAAATACAAGCAAATGATATTGTTTTTTTTAACTTATTGGGAATTTACTAAAAATTAAACTCCCGAGTCTATTTTAAAATCTAAATTTTAGGTGGAAAATTTATTTTTCTTATTAAGAAATGTAAATTAATTTCAAAAATGTGTTTAAAATTTACCGAAACGTGGAATATATAAATTAGGTTAAAAAATTATACAGGGAGATAAAATTGAGAAAAGGAAGCGTATCAATTGATTTTATGCTTATTAGCTGTCTTGTTTTCTTGGTAAGTATTGTCGCACTTGAAGGTTTTGGAGCACAATTATCTGCTTATTTTGGTAACAAGCAGATTGACTCAACTTTTAATAAAAACAGACATTTATTTGAAGAAGATGAGAAATCAGTATTAAGTAACACAAAGATTATTGTTGAGGGCGAAAATTATGTTGCCCCTACAGAAAAAGCCATATTAGAAGGTTTAAAAAACAAACAAATGATTGAAACCAGTGGTGCTTACGGTGAAATTAAAGATCATATTTCGGTCTTAAATATGTACGTAGAACAACTGGAAGATATTGTCAAGAAAAACACGCAGAACGATGAAGACATAAGTGATTTATTGTTAGCAATCAGTAAATATAAACAAACAATAAATGAATATGTCGAAAAAGATGACCTTATCGTTACTGCAAATGATCCTCTTTTAAAAGTTATAAATGACTTAAACATAAGCCTTGAGCTTTCTAAAGATGGTGAAATTGCGGTTGAGCTAACTGATGCAACGATTCAGCTTTTAAATAAACTAAACAACAAACAAGACATTAAAAAAGTTGTTGAACAATATGTTAATGACATTATTTCTTTAGGTGAAAGCATTGAGTATAGAGTTGACAGCAGAAGACGTCACGAAATTAAATCAATCTCTAAACAAATTGAGGTAGCAGCAAAACCTGAAGAAACACCACCTCCTTATACAGGTCGTGATGACGACGATGATGACGATGATGATGACGATGATGATTATACTCCAGCGCCACCACCGCCTCCAGCACCTGAAGAAACTAACGAAACAAAAATTCTTATAAATGAATTAAAAAATATTTATAACGATACAAGTTTAACAGTTACTGAAAAAGAAGAAATTGCAAAACAAATAAATATTTATCGTGAAGGTACATATTTTGATATATTACCTGAGAGTTATAACACGGAGATTCTAGCCCATAATCTTGATATTCAAACTGAGAATGAGAGTCCAAATAACAATGATGATGAAAGTAGTTGGTTTGACTGGCTCATAGATTTAATCAATGAGCATCAGGAAAATTATGGTGGTGATTGGGATTGGAACTCTGATAATTATTCTGCTCCATCTTCAGGAGGCTGGCCTTGGAATAATGATCAGTCTGATGACGATTCAAAAGCCTCTAATGATAAAGGATAAAGGTCAAAATTATTTTTACCTTAAAAATTATCTTCCTGTATAAATAATAATATTTATACTAACTCTAAAATACTTTTCAGATTCTTGAATCAGGTAAAAGCTGGTAAAATATACTATTTTCTGAAAAGAGAAATCTGAAATTTAATCTGGAACCTGTATATAATAATATAAAACCTCCATAAAAGCTTATAATGGAGGTTTTTTTATATAAATAATTTTTCAAAAGAAACTAAGTTTTATAAAATTTTTTTAAATTACCATTGAAACATTATATTTAGAATGGACAATATTTAATATAAGGGTGATTGTCATCACTTTTTTTATCTCATCACAGTAAAGTTTATTTATAAAAATACCAATATGAGGTAAAGTCGAAAATTTAAATAAAGAGGAAATTTTACAATGTCAGAATCAAGCCAGAAAATTAAAGTAGCTGTTAGCGGTGCTTGCGGAAAAATGGGGCAAGAAGTTATAAAAGCTGTTAACGAAGATTCAAATTTAGAATTAGTAGCTGCAATCGATGTTTGTAATCTAGGAAAAGACATAGGTGAAATAGTAGAAAATAAATCTTGCGGAGTAAATATATCCGATAACTTAAAAGAGTCTGTTAAAAATAGTAAGGCTCAGGCAGTTGTTGATTTTACTACCCCGGACTTAGTATACAAGCATACAAAAGAAATAATTGAATGCGGAGCAAGACCGGTAATTGGAACAACCGGCCTGTCAGAAGCGAAGCTGGATGAAATTAAAGACCTTGCAAATAGTAAAAAAATAGGTACTTTAATTGCTCCAAACTTTGCAATAGGTGCAGTCTTAATGATGATGTTTGCACAAAAAGCTGCAGAATATATGGATAATGCGGAAATTATAGAAACACATCATAACAAGAAAAAAGACGCACCTTCCGGAACAGCTATTAAAACAGCGCAAATGATGAGCGAGGCTCAAAAGAAATTCGGCAAGGACAATTGCGCAGAAACCGAAACGCTTAAAGGTTCCAGGGGCGGTCTTACAGAATCGAATATTCATATTCACAGCGTAAGGCTCCCTGGATTTGTTGCGCATCAGGAAGTTATTTTTGGAGGAAAAGGCCAAGCTTTAACTATAAGGCACGATTCATTTGATCGAACAAGCTTTATGCCGGGTGTTGTACATGCGCTCAAAGAAATTATGAAAAAAGAGGAATTTGTTTACGGATTAGAAAAACTTCTTTAAAAAAAATAATTTCCAAATTATTATATAAGGTAAGAGAAGGATTTAAATATGAATAACCCAAATATTGCGGTATTAGGAGCAACCGGTGTAGTCGGTTCAGAAATTTTGAGTATTTTAGAGGAAAGAAATTTTAAATTTAATTCAATTAAATTTTTGGCCAGTGCCAGAAGTACCGGCAAAGATATAAAATTTGCAGGTAAAATATATAAAATAGAAGAAGCCAGCCCTGATGCGTTTGAAGGTGTAGATATTGTATTATCCTCAGCAGGAGCCGGTACCAGTAAATTACTCGCACCTGAAGCCGTTAAAAGAGGTGCTGTTGTTGTGGACAATACAAGTTTATTCAGAATGGAGAAGGATGTTCCGTTAGTTATTGCAGGTGTTAATGATGAAGATTTAAAAAATCATAAAGGAATTATTGCAAATCCTAACTGTTCAACATCTCAATTAATGCTTGTATTAAAGCCTTTACATGAAGCAGCAGGTATTAGAAGAGTTATAGTAAGCACATATCAATCTGTTAGCGGTGGGGGTAAAGATGCTATAGATGAATTAACAGATAATACAAAAGCTGCATTGAAAGATGAAAATTTTGAAAACAAAGCTTTTAAAAAACCGATAGGGTTTAATCTCGTTCCTCAGATTGATGTTTTCTTAGATAATGATTATACAAAAGAAGAAATGAAACTGGTAAACGAAACTAAAAAAATACTACATTTACCAGAAGAAACACCTATTTCTGCTACTGCAGTAAGAGTACCTGTATACAGAAGCCATAGTGAAGCTGTAACTATCGAGTTTGAAAAACCTTTGAGCCCTGAAAAAGCAAGAGAAATCTTAAAAGAATCATATGGAGTAGTAATAGATGATAATCCTGCTAACTACGAATTTCCGACCCCAATAGATGCTGCATATAAAGATCCTGTATTCGTGGGCAGAATCAGAAAAGATTTAGCGTTTGATAACGGTATATCTATGTGGGTAGTAGGTGACAATTTAAGAATCGGAGCGGCATTAAATACCGTTAGAATAGCTGAAAAATTGGTTGAAATGGGTTTAGTAAGGGTAGTTGTATAAAATTTAAGGGAGTTTTTAAATGACATTAAGATATAATGCAGGAGAAGTTATTACGGCAATGGCTACTCCTTTTACAAAAGATTTGGAGGTAGACTACAAAGGCGCTGAAATACTTGCAGCACACTTAGTAGAAACCGGCACCGACTGCATACTTATTGCAGGCACAACAGGCGAGTCCCCTACATTGACACATGCGGAAGAGCTTGAATTATTAAAAATTGTAAAAAAAGCTATTGGAAATAAAGCTAAAATTTTAATGGGTGCAGGCTCTAACTGCACAAAAACAGCTGTAGAAATGACAAAAGAAGTAACCAAAGCGGGTGCAGATGCTATATTATCTGTTGTACCATATTACAATAAACCTTTTCAAGAAGGTCTGGTTGAACACTTCAGTAAAATTGCCGAAGCTACTAATCTTCCTATAGTACTTTATAACATTCCCAGCCGAACCGGAATTAATATGAATCCCGGAACTATAGCTGAGTTAGCTTATAAGTTTGATAATATTGTTGCAGTAAAGCAAAGTAACGCTAATTTAGATTTAGTAACGGAAATAATAAGCAAATGCCCTGATGATTTTGCTGTTTACAGCGGTGATGACAGCTTAACTTTACCAATGTTATCATTAGGAGCTCATGGTGTTGTTAGTGTAGCTTCTCATTTAATTGGAAAGCAAATAAATGAAATGATTGCTGAATTTAAAAAAGGTAATGTAAAAAAGGCTGCTGAACTGCATCATAACGCATATCCGTTATTCAAAGCCATATTTATGTGTCCGAATCCGGTACCGGTAAAAGCAGCTTTAGCAGACTTAGGCGTTATTTCTGATTATGTAAGATTACCTTTAATTCCAATGAATGAACTGGAAAAACAAGATCTTTTAAAGGTTTATAAAAACTATAAATAAAAGTTTTTAATGATAAATCGAGTAGAGGCGGTGAATAACACCGCCGACCTCTCATACTATCGTACGTACGCTTCCGTATAAGGCGGTTCAATGATTTAAGAAGCTGTCTTGTTAAAGCTTGCATCGCCTAGCTACTGCCCATGTCGGGCGAACCACAATAAAAAAGAGTATTAGTCGTTTAGTTCAATACTCTTTTTTATATATATATATGGGTTCTTATTTGAAGTTATTCAAATGATTTTAAAAGATCATCCTTAATAGCTTTTTCTAAGTCTCCTTTTACCACATTACCATCGACTTTGCCGTTTAATGCTGAATCTATAATATTATATGCTGATTGATTCTTCAAGAATAAATTTGCAGCTTTTTTTAACTCTTTTATCGCATTTTTATCATTTGCAATAGATTTTAAATCATTTTTGCCAAATTTATCGTCTTTTTTAGCACCTTCAGGGTCAGCTGTATCTAAAGTCCTAATATGATCCAGTAATACTTGAGCAGCTTCTTTAATACTCATCTCTCCAAAATATTTTTTCAAATCTTCCATACTAATAAGGCCGTCTGTCTCACCATTACATTCAGAGTCAATCTGATTAAATACAGCTTCGTTATCTAGCAAGTATTTGGCAGCATCTTTTAAATTTTGGGGTAAACCCTTATTATTCTTCTTATTGGCAATAGTCTTTAAGTCTTCTTTGTTAAAAACGCCGTTTCTTTTTTCACCTAATGCAGTGTCCAGGAGCTTAAAGTTATATTTTAATATTGCCGCTGCCAGTTGTGGGGTCATAATATCGCTACACGATGCAGTGGATAGCCCGGATGAGGAGCTGTCAAAATAATTAGAAAAATAACGGTTTCTTTTGTCAAGTGCTAGCATTTCTTTTTCAAACAAAGAACGATTATCATCATATGAGCTTTTATTTGCTTGAGGTTTTTGAGAGCGTCTTGCCGTAATTGCAGGCTGAGATTGAGTAAATGAAAATGGTGTATATTCTGGCTTTGGATATACCGGTTGATCTAAAAGACTGCGACTGTTCGAAAATAAAGATTGATAAGTATTATCCAATCCATCTTGCGATTGCCAGCTATTAACCGGATATTCATATTGAGGCATTCCTTGATAAGGGTACACACCCGTGTTATAAAATCCTGCATTATAATAAGACATTATATCCTCCCGAAAATTCCCTTACTGTTTGTTTATTCCCCACATCTTTATAAAAACATTTAAATCTGAAAAATTGCTCAAATTAAAAAAATAAACAAAAAAATTATGACCATCAGCCTCAATCAACATGTAAAAGGGCTTACTATAGCATCGGCAATAGTACCAAGACCTTTTCCTATACCTTTAATAGGGTTAACTATAAAAGTATTTCCGACTTGTTTAGTTTCATTCCATATATCTTTACCGGTTCCGCTTATGCGCTCTGAAATAGAGTCTTCAAAATCTGCTACAGTATCTACACCATCTTTAATCGGAGATACAATATGCTTATTCAAGGCATGGTCTGCTGATTCACCAAACTCTTCAAATAAACCCGAATTTTTATGTTTACGACAAAGGCATTTATCATCAAAGCTATCTTCATCATCGTCTGAGCCAGGGGCAAAATAAGTATTATCATAACTATACTCAAAATAAGGGTTATTATAATTATTGTAGTACCAAGCATTATCTCCATAGTAAGAAGATTTAAAAATGCTTTGTCCACTTGCTTTACAAAGTCCGGTACTTTCTGTACTATAAGGATTTCTATTATCACTTGACGCGTGTAGAACGTCCTGTGTTTTTAAGTATGTCATTGCATATATCCTTAATTTAATTTTTGAATCAGAATAAAAATTTAGGTGATGGTCATCACCTTTCTTATCTTATGGCATCGCTGTAAGCTTTTGATATAATTTGAGTTTACTTGTAAGCATCAGTACTTAACCAACCACTACCAAAATTTAACAACTTTTTATTACTTCCTAAAAATATATTCCTATAATTATAAAAACAAAAAATAATAAAAAATTGCTATTCCCATATCAAAAAAACACCCTATATTATATTATACTGGTTCTCAATTAAATTTCAGATTACTCTTTTCATAGAATAGTTTATTTTATTAACTTTTGCATGATTGAATAATCTGAAAAGTATTTTAGAGTTAGTATAGTTAATATCAGAGTGTTCTTTCATCATGTTAAAATTAGAATTTATATTTTTACTCTCTGCTTCTTCCAAAAAATACCCATATCCAGTAAAGTAGTTCCATTAGGGCATAAAGAGCAGTAGCTACATAAGTTAGAGCTGCTGCAGAAAGAACTTTTTTAGCACCGACAATTTCATCATCTACAACATAACCGCCGTTGGCAAGTGCTTTTACAGCTCTAAAGCTTGCATTTAATTCTACGGGAAGTGTAATAATATGAAATAACACAACAGAACCATACATAGCAATACCTATTAAAGCAAGAAGATCAACCAATCCGCCAAAGCCGGTATGCAAAAAGAATCTTAAGCCAAGACCCGCCATTAATAACAATGGGCCTAAAAATTGCCCCAGGTTTACAAGCGGAAAAAAGCCCGCTCTCATTTTCATAGGTAAATATCCTTTACTGTCCTGTATGGCATGTCCAACTTCGTGCGCGGCAACACCCTGGGCCGCAATAGAGTTTGTGCCGTATACATTTTCAGAGAGCTTTATTACTTTATCAGACGGATCATAATGATCTGTCAGCTCTCCTTGAATCGGCTCAACTCTAACATCATATATACCGTTATCTCGCAAAATTGACTCTGCAACTTGGGCACCGGTCATGCCGGTTGAACTCCTTACCTTTGAGTACTTAGAGTACGTACTTTTTACAAGCATTTGCGGTATAAAAACCAACGCCATTCCTACTATTGCCAGCATCATATAGATAGGATCATAAAACATTTATTATTATCCTCCTTTTTTCTTTTTTTTAATAACTATTGAAGTTTATCCCCGACCTTTACTCTTGCGCCGTTACACCAACTAGCAGCATTCATAACCTTTTTACCCGGGGGTTGAACTTGCTTTACAACAAGGATTTCATACCCTGTTGCAATTTCAATTCCACTTTTTATTATATCAACTATTTCGCCAGGATCAGCTTTTTTAATATTTTCTTCATTTTTTACTTCAGATTCAATTATTTTTATTTGATGATCGCCCATTAATGTATATGTCCCGGGCCACGGATACATGCCCCTGATTTTGTTATGTATGGTTTGGGCATCTTCTGACCAGTTAATACAGCTATCATCTTTTTTAAGCTTTTTGGAATGTGTGGCTTCTTGATGATTTTGAGGCTTAGGGACTATAGATTTGTTATCCAAGCCTATAATACTATCATAAAGTACTTGCGGGCCCATTTCAGCAATTTTTTCAGCCAGTTGTTCAGAATTCATATTCTCATCAATTTTTATTTCCTTTTTAACTAGCATCGGTCCTTCGTCAACACCAATGGTTGATAGCATAGCTGTTACACCTGTGACTTTATCGCCTTTGATTATTGCCCATTGAATCGGATTAGCACCCCTGTATTTTGGTAGCAGTGAGGCATGAAGGTTAATAACTCCCAGCCTTGGGATATTTAATACTTCCTGGCTTAAAATTTGTCCAAATGCAACGGTAATAAATACATCCGGTTGCATATCCTTTAATTTATTTATTAATTCTTCATCTTTTTTAATAGATAAAGGTTGATAAACATTCAGGTTATTTTCTTGCGCCAAAACCTTTACAGGCGACGGAGTGAGCTTTTTTCCTCTTCCGGAAGGCCTGTCAGGTTGAGTAATAACAGCCAAAACTTCTATATCTTGTTTTTCTATAAAGAATCTTAAAGAGGATACAGCGATTTTCGGTGTGCCCAAAAACACGATTTTCATAATTTCCCCCTACTTTTATTTATTCTTGGTTTTCAATAGTAACTGTTTGAGCATTTTGTTCTTCTTGCAGTTTTTTTTGTTTTTCCTTTTCAGCTGCTTTAGCTTCTGCTATTTGAATTATATTTTCCATTTCATCTTCATTCAGTAGCTTTTCATCGTCTATTGAAGGCAGGTTATGTTTTATTAACTCATTATTAGTTTCAAATCTGTTGCGTGCGTGATCAACAAATAAAATGCCGTTCAAGTGGTCTGTTTCATGTTGTATTGCCATTGCAAGCAAGGAACCGCCTGTTGCTTCGAGTACAAAAGGTTTTCCTTTTAAATCTTTTGCTTTTACCACAATATTGGCATATCTTCTTACGTTTGTATATGCGCCGGGAAAGCTTAAGCAGCCTTCGTAACTGTTTATTGGATCAGATTTTTTTACAATTTTGGGGTTTACAAACACCAACGGGTTAGCAGGTTCATTTTCTTCAGCTACATCAATTACAAACATTCTGTAGTTTTCGCCCACCTGAGTAGCTGCTAAACCTACACCGTTATTAGCGTACATTGTTTCTATCATATCTGTAGCCAGTTTTTTAATTTTTGAGGATATCTTGCTAACTTCTTTTGTTGGTTGTCTTAATATGTCTTCGCCATACCTTACAATTCTTAATACTGCCATTTTTACTTCCTAAAATTGTCTTCTATCTATATATAATAATAGCATATTAGGCTTTCTTATTTTTATTTTTTTTTTATTTTTTTAAAATTTAAAGGTCAAATGTAACACGTCACGGAGTTTGAGAATTTCTGAAAAACAGAAGCTGAAAAATTTTATAATACAAAATGAATTTATAAATATAGATAATAAAAAACAGGTTTTAAATTATCTTTAATTCCTGTTTAAAATTTAAGTATATATTATTTATATCAACATTGCAAACCATTATTACTCCGAGCTACTAATGTTTGACAATTAAATTCGAATCAGGCTGCATACTTTACATTTTTAGCCTTAAAATAATTTTTTATTTTTTGAGAGTTG
>JANQHM010000067.1 GCA_028282645.1 Candidatus Gastranaerophilales bacterium | reverse complement strand
TGGAAAGAGATCAGAGAAGAAGTTGTAGATCTGATGAAGCAAGGAAATAAAGAAGAAGCTGCAGCCATAACCAAAGGCAAAGGTGCTAAGCACGTTGCAAAATTAAATAAAGAAATGAACTACTTAATTAACTTTGCCAGTAACAAAGCTGAAGAATTTCATGGTAAATCCTCAGAAAGACAAAGCTTTATAATAAAAGTAATGGTAGCAATGTTTTTAATATCAATTATTGTTGTATTTGGGCTGGTATGGGGACTAACACAAAGTATCTTAAGGCCGATTGTTCAAGTAGTAGAACAATTAACAGTTAATGCTACAGAAGTTAATAATGTATCAGATCAGATAAATATGACTTCTAATCAACTTGCAGAAGGTGCTAATGAGCAGGCTTCCGGCATCGAAGAAATATCTTCTTCTTTAGAAGAAATAAATTCAATGGCTAAACAAAACGCAGACAACGCAGAAGGTGTAAATGAACTTTCAGAAACTGCAAATAAAGAAATTCAAAAAGGTGTTGAATACACAAAAGAACTTCAATCTGCGATGACCGATATGAAAAATTCTTCTGAAAAAACAGCTAAAATTATTAAAACTATTGACGAAATTGCATTCCAAACAAATATTCTTGCTTTAAACGCAGCAGTAGAAGCCGCACGTGCAGGCGATGCAGGTAAAGGATTTGCTGTAGTAGCAGAGGAAGTTCGTAACCTTGCACAAAGAAGTGCTGAAGCTGCTAAAAATACTGCCAGCCTTATAGAGACATCTCAAGTTAATTCAGAAAATGGAGTAAGAGCCTCCGGGCAGGTTGTAGAAATATTTAACAATATTGTTGAATCATCAGAAAAAACCTCTCAATTAGCCAAAGATGCTTCTGTTGCGGCAAGTGATCAAGTACAGGGAATAACTCAAATCGCTAATGGAATGCTGCAAATGGATAAAGTTACCCAGGCTAATGCCCAAAATGCTGAGGAAACTTCTAATATTGCAGAGCAATTAAATATTCAGGTTACTGAATTTAATAAAGCTATTCAACAATTAGCTGCATTCAGCGGCGCTAATTTAAATAATATTAATCATAATGCAAGTATGCATAATACAAATCATAGTAATAATATGATATATATTGAACAACAAAAGGGTACTAACCATCAGTTAGTTAAAACAGACAATTCAACAACTGTAATAACAAATAAAATAGATTAAAATAGCAAAACTTAGCAATAATAAAATAACACTAAAGCCTCCTCGACAAAGGGGGCTTTTTTAATGAATAAGTTACTAACAAAAAAACTTTCTTAATATAAAAATTTTTTTATTATCTTCTTAATTTAGCAAATTATCCAACTTTAAATTTAGGTTTTCTCTTATCTAAGGATAACTATTTTATATTTATAATAAGTAACCTATTGATTTAAATCATATCTAATGATAAGATATAATCTATAT
Source organism: Candidatus Gastranaerophilales bacterium (assembly GCA_028282645.1). Lineage (GTDB taxonomy): Bacteria > Cyanobacteriota > Vampirovibrionia > Gastranaerophilales > JANQFW01 > JANQFW01. Next base: position 516 of record JANQHM010000067.1, on the reverse strand, counting down.
TTAATATCTGTTTAGTTTTTATCTATTCTATAAATAGGAGGATTTAAGTAAATGAAAAAAAATTTTAGCATTACAAAACGAATGATGATAACAATGATGGTTGTTTTTATTCCTATTATGATAATAATAGGGATTTTTTCCATTAAATTTTTAGCGGAATTCGCAGGTTACACAAGTAAACTGTATAAACATCCCTATGCTGTATCTACAAATGCTTTAGACATACAAATTTATATAGAGCAAATACACAAATCAATGAAAGATGTTGCTTTAGCAAAAAATTCTGATGAGATAGATTCGGCTTATAATAAAGTAAATGAATTAGAAAAAAGTGCTTTAAAGCATTTTGACATAGTATTAGATAGATTTCTCGGTAATAAATCAAAAATACAAAAAATTAGAGTAAACTTTATAGACTGGAAAGAGATCAGAGAAGAAGTTGTAGATCTGATGAAGCAAGGAAATAAAGAAGAAGCTGCAGCCATAACCAAAGGCAAAGGTGCTAAGCACGTTGCA
>JANQHM010000037.1 GCA_028282645.1 Candidatus Gastranaerophilales bacterium | reverse complement strand
TTTTGCTTACAAAAGGGTATAAACAGGCACACTTATCCTGTAAGCGAAAAATGTGCTGTTTTGAAATTAAGTTTTGCGTGGCTGGCGCATCCTTTAATTTCAAGTAAGATAATAGTTTTGAAAGTTTTAATGCTTGATTTAGCACTTTATTATTAGTATTAAGTATGTTTACTATTTGTTTTTTGTTTTTATTACCAGTTTGTGCTGATGCAGCATCAGCTTTACTATTTTTATTTATTTTCTTTTTTAATTCTTTTAAAGATAAAGATATATTATAAAAATGAGTATCAATACGTGTAAAAGGAGAAAAAGCTTCCTTTTTCCCGATAGTTAGATTTTGTAGGGCTATAATTGGGCATAAGAGTGCTATGATGTTCCACAAAATACAAAATATTATTTTAACGTATTGAATAATGTTCATTTTTTAGCCTTTGGATTCTCTTCTTAATAAAATTAAAAACTGAATATGCTTACATTTTATATCTTTAATATATATCATAACATGCTTTTAAAATTTCCGCAGGCTCTTGAAATATAAAAATGCTAATTTTGTAACATTGCTTAATGAAAAAAGCCTGCTGGATCTTTATTTTAAAATCTTTTATTTCTTTTTTAAAAATTTATAATTAATAAAATAAGCTAAACCACCTATCAATAAAGGGAATAAAACGCTATATACTCCAATAAAATAAACAGGTAAAGCCAAAAGCATCAGCATTACAGCTAATTTAGAAATTAACGCCTTTCTTTTTGATTTTTTTATCCTATCCTTTAAGCTAGCAGAAACTATCCACCCAAAATATATTAAAATAATGAATATAAATAAAGTTATAATCTCTGAAACGCTAATAAATAAGATATTATTAGACTCATTACTACTAAAATAAGCTGAAAACTCAAACTTTTTCAAACCTTTTTCAGGTGGCATTGAAAACTCAGGCGGTAAAATGCCAACAACTTTGTCTTCATTCCTATCCTTTTTATCATAAAAGTTTGAATACTGCTTTTTTCCCGGATAAGCATTGCTTTTTCTTAAAGAATAAGAACCGGCCTGTACAGTATTTATATAGTTTGAATAATATTTTTTACCCTTTGTTAAGCTTGTAAAGTACCAGTGCTTCATATTATCAGGCAGAAAAACACTCCAAGATGTGGTTAAGATTGGCATATTTATGACTTTTGGCTGGACAAATTTTGTAGAAAGAAATATTTTGGAAAGCATTCCTGAAGAAAGCTTCTGTCTATACATAACAGCCAGATTAAAAGCACCTTTATCTTCAAAATCTTTTATATTTACAAGATAAATATTCTCAGAATCACCCTCGAAATCGCTGGCTTCTATTTGCGCAGGTATGCCGTTAAGTAAGGCTGTTAATATTTCTGCATTTTTAGGAAGGCTAAACCTAAAATACTGCTCACTTGAGTTTCTTAGTTTATATACAGCTTTTGATGTTAAAATTCCATTTGTTGATAGCCTTGAATCAACGGCTACACTATCAGCAACAGCAACTTGAACAGCAGCATCTTTATGAGGAATAACTTCCAATTGCAGGTTATAATTATCGTTTATAAAAGTATATGCTGATATTATAGGGTATTCCACCAGAGAATCAAGTTTATGCGGAACATCTGAAACATCAACGGTTGAAATATTCTCTGATTTTATTGTTTTTATCTCTGAATTACCGGCACTTTGCACCACCATATAACCGCTTGCCCTATCTATTTCCTCTCCAAGAAGTTTAAGAGAGGGCACATCTACTAATACTTTTTCATGTTCAAAGTTTTTTTCATAAGCAATACTAATGCGTGCATGCCCCTTAATCTTTGAGGCAAAGAATATTTCAAGTATTTTACCCAGATATTTATCTTCGATAATCTTGAAAGAATTTCTTTTTATTATGTTATTATCATCGCTTACACTTATAATTTGTACATTTTCAGGCAATTCAAAGCTAAGTTTTTCTATTGGTTTATAGTATACCTGCAAATCATATCGGTTAAACCCTTGTAGTAAACCCTCATCAAGAGTAACCAGAACGCTAGATTCTGATATTACTTTTGTAGGCTTGTCTATCTTTTGTTTTTTAGCGTGCTTATGGCTAACCGGAATAATTTTTCCTAATTCATTTTTCCAGGTTAAATTTATATTTTTGTTATTGGTCAGATTTGCTTCTGTAATTTTAAATCCATTATCAAGTCGGGTTCTTAAACCGGATGCGCCTGAGATATTTATATTAGAATAATATTTTGGATATTTAATTTGCATCTTACTTATAGGGACATTCTCAAGGCTAAATTTAACATTTGAGTTAATCCCCTGTGTTTTTATCTTAGAATCAAATTTAATCGCAAGATTTCGCTCTCCTTTGCCTATTAAGGGAAGAACAAACCAATTATTCTTTACAGAAACAGGAGCCTGTTTTCCGTCAATAAGAACTTGCTTTAAGTTTACATCAGATGATAAAAAGTTGATATAGGCCCATTTATCGCTTAATTTTTCAACTTTTATTTCTCCATCAAAGCTTATATGGTCATTTACTATAGTTCCATCCAGTTTAATGTTTTTTATGGCATAATCAAGAGGAAGCTTTGGCTGAGGCTTTATTCTGGCCTCAATTATTTTTTTTAATTCTTTATAAGGCAGGTAAATCAGATTTTTCTTCTGATTAAAAAGTTTTTCCAAGCTTTTGTAAGGAATAAAATGATGTATTTCTTTTTTTACATCTACTTTCTCTTCATTTGTTCTTACTGTTGCTTGCGCTGTATGATAAAAACAGATTGAAAAAAATAATATAGTTAAAATTATTGATAATATTCTTTTACTCATTAGTTTTGCCCCTCCTCTTTTAAGTTTTCTTCTTGATTAGAAAGTATTTTCTGTTTTTTGGAAGAAAATTTTTTTAATATAAATTTAATAATTAAAAATAAAATAAGCCCAAATAAGGCCAAAAAGCCTAATATAAACATTAATATTATATAAATAAAGAAGAAATTAAATAAAAGTGAAACAATTAGGCCAAAAAGCATCAGAGCAGGCAGTAAAAAAGCCATAACTGTTTTTTTACGTTGTTTTATTTGAATTTTAGACTTAAATTTTTTGAAAAGAAAATATATAAGGCCTGCAAAAAATATTAATATTAACCAGGCTCCAATAACAAGGTATGTTAAATAGATTCCTACTAATGCAGAAACCAAGAACAGATAAGATTTAAAACCTTTTTCTCTATAGAATTTAAGTGATAGGCGTGCTAGTCCTATTGCAAAGATAGCAAAAATAAATTTTAACAAACCAGAGTTTATTGCAAATGCTAAAATATAAGGACTTTTATCTGCCTCAAAAGATATCTGATAAAAACATGTTGGTTTACCAACCAGAGGGAGATTTAAATATACAGGTAACTTACCTATTTTTTTACTTCTATAGATCGGCGCTGGCGGAATATGTTCTTCTTTTAACTCATCAGATAAATAACTTTGTCTTGATCCACCAAGGCCTTTATAAAGTTCCTGAGCAATGGATTTTTTAGATTTTCTTTTTTCTTGCTCAAAGACTATAGGTGCTTGAACTTTATCAAAGCTTGAATTAACAATATGTCTGTACCTGGGGGATTTCTCACGCTGAAGGTTTGAAAACATGCCAAACGGATAAATTTTTATACCTTCGGGTGAGTAGATATTCCAACGGATTGAATTAATATATAATTCAGATTCTATTGCATTAAACTCTGAAAGCCCAAATGCAACGAGAGGTAAAAATCCTTTTTTTTCTGTTAAATATACAATTTCTATGGGAAATGATTTACCGCCTTTTTCTGTAGAAGATGATTTTAAAAGAGGTATTGCATATAGGTTTTTCTCTTTTAATGCAGGTTTTACAGGCTTATCGTTTACAAATACACTCCAGATACTTGAATTTTCAGGTAGCTTTACTTCTAAAAACTGCTTTCTGGTGTTTTTAATATTATAAACAGCTTTATTTAAAATGTCACCTTCTTTTGATATTACAGAATCTATATTTAACTGCTCTATAGTTGCCTCATATACGGCAATATCTTTATGGCGTATAACATTTAAATCTATATCAAAAGGAATATCATTTATTTTTTCTTTGCTTTTATTGTATTTAAATGCAATAGAAGGTTTTAATCCTTGCAAATATCCTTTTAGTTCAGTTGAATCAATTTCTCTGTAATTATTAGAATTTTTTGACTTTTCTATTGTAGTTTCTATGTTTGTTGTTTCCAGAATTGCTACATAGCCGACTTCTCTTTCTATTCCAGTATTCATAAATGTAATAGCAGGAATTTTGGTTTTAAATGAAGGACTATCAAAGTTCTGCCTGTAGCTAATGCCAAATATGAGTTTTCCATCAGCTTTTGTTGTTAGCTCTATAGGTAAAATATTATTTATTATATCAGGATACGGGTCTACCAGGTCATAGCCTTTAAGTGTAATAGTATCTATTTCAATGCCATCCGGGATATAAAGATTAAATTTATCAATAGGGGAGCGTCTTATGTCTATTTGAGACATAAATGACCCTTTTAACATGCCTCTACCTGTTTCAATTTTTGAATATGTCGTAGCTTTTACAGAAGGCGGAAGTTTTAGTTCCTGCGTATTTTCTTTTGTTGCTATTGAACTTTTTGGCATCCATTTAACTTCTACCAAATTAGTTGGCGAGTAGTTAACAATAAGTTTTGTGTTACCTTTTTCTCCAATAACTTTTGAAATGGCTGAAGTTGGTACATTAAAGAAAAGATTTTCCTTATTAACACTACATTCCAGTTTAAGTATAGGAGCTTGCGGCACTAAAAAGGAAAATGACTTGAGATTTCTATTATTAGGGTCTGTCTTTATGTTTTTTGTAAAGTTTATTTTTAACACATGTTCGCCCTTGGCTTTTATTGCGAGGTAGTAGTAATAATTATTTTGATTATTCAAAGATTTTTTATAAATCTTTGAATTCTTTATTGAATTTAAAGGCTGTAGTAATGCTTGTTTGCCGTCAAGGTATGCTGCTGATAAGCCTGCTTTTTTAGAAATAATTGGAATAAGCGTCCAATCATCAGTGTTTTTATGTATCCGATAAACTCCAGAAATATTTGCTATATTATTTTTTACGGAACCATAAAAATTTAAAGAATTTATATGGTAATCGTATGCGGGCTTTTCTGGCTTTTGTTTTTTGTAGTAAGTATTTTTTTTGATATTTTCAAGCAAACCTTGCTCTACAAAGACGTTTTGTCTAGAAATATCTTGATTAACATTTGACTTTTCAGGATTATATGGCACCCATAGTTCCAGAGGTTTATTTTCATGATTTGCTGAATTTGCACTAATTCCCGTATTACACAAAAGGCAAATCAAAATAAAAGACATAAAATAAAGCTTTAATATTTTTTTCATATCGCTCCACCCTTATACACTCATTGATAAATTATTATTAATTCAATATTTATTATTTAATTTTAGCAACTTAAAATATAAAATCATACATAAATTATCGCAGATTTTATCTAGGATTAGAAGATTGTAAAAAAAATTTATTAGATCTAATCAGTATATCTATTTTTTATTAGTTAATTAAAGCCTCTTCATCTTTTTTTAAGTGTTCTTCACTAATATTATCAATATCAGATACTGGATCTATAATAGTATACTTTCCATTTTCTTCATTTTTTTCAATAAAAGATGAAGAATATTCATCATTGTTGAATATATGATTAAAATGGTCCTCATATAGGTCATATATAGCACTTCCTTTTTTATATTCAATCAGTGGAATTTCTGCTCCTAATTTGGGAGCATGTTTTTCGGATATTCCATATGTATATTGTTCAACTATTACACTTTCATCTGTCATAAAAATAAAACAATCTGTAGCAGAATTATATCTTTTAGCTTCTATGTTTACCTCGGCACTGTTTTGTTCTACTAAAGTTTTTATTACACCCTCACTTTTTGCAGAATCATAAATTAACTTAAAACTAGGCACATCAGCCATATTTTTGACTTCTTGATTTAAAAAATAATCTTTAAAATCTTTAAAGTTATCGAACTTTTTATTTCTACTTTCATAAGATTTATATTCTTTATATGAACGATATAAAGCCTGTTTACTTATCCTGTTTAATATTAATATTTTAAAATCCACGTTTTGCCTATTTTTATTTTCAGGGCCGATAAATTTTTTAATAGAATGATAAATACTATTTTGGTTCTCCTCCTTAAAAAAGCTATTTAAAGTTATACCTTTAATCCATAATCTATTTGTTGACTTAATTAATACATCCATTCTATTTGTAATTATTTCTTTAGAGCCATAATACATATTTATAATTCCTGAATCACTAATAGCCTTATCAAAACCCCTACTGTACCTTGCTTGATATTCTTCAATGCCTGTAGAAGCATCCTCTAGCGGATTACCTTTTTCATCTAATATTAGATTCCCCTCTTTATCTTTACCCCATAAAGCATTGAAATGGTTATCAAGTTCTTTCATCATCTGTTCATTTTTATCACTTTCATACTTTAAAACAAAGTTTTCAAAATCTTTATGGAAAAAATAATATTGAACAAATGCAGTAGTATCTGTTTTAAAAAGAAACATTATAGGAGCTGATTTATATATTTTAAGGTCAATCTTAATTTTTTCGTTTTTATTGTATATTTTTAGCGCATACAAATCTTTAATAGTAGTATTTACCTGATGGTCTAAATCTTGTCTATTATTTTTTACTTCCGCTCGTCTTCTTAAGCAAGCCCCACGTGCATCAGGATCAATAACCAGAATCCTAAAATTTATTATTTCATCTCTATTATATTGATGTATATATTCTTTAATTAAATCTAAAGTAGTACGATTATTGTCATCTATTGGTCCAGTTAAAGATATTCCTATTATATCAATATTTTTTGCATTATTTAAACTTTTTGTTATGTCTTCCGTAGCTTCTTTTCTGCATCTATAATAATCAGATATTATCCCTTCTTTAGAGTTGCTTTCAGATCCGTTTACTTTTACTAATCCGTTTGCTAGTTTTAAAGCATTTATGGCATTACCACCTGTACAAGTTGAAATCGAAGCAATAACCTGTGTTTTTATATCAGAAACAGAATTAAGAATTTGTTGTTTTGTGTCTGATATAGATTCTATATCCTTAATAATCCTTGCGGCAATAATTGCTGTTATTAATGCTAAAGCCAAACCACGTATAAGGTCTATTACGCCTTTATATGCGCTAAAATAATTATAACTTATAAAGATATTTGAAGCAATGTATAAAATAATGCAAATATAAAACATTTTTTGATAATTATTAATTATTACTATGAATGCTTTAGTTAGGATTATATCAGAATATTTTTTCAAAATACTATTTTTCATAAATACCTCAAGTTTAAATAATTTCTACTTATAGAAGTATAATAAAATTAAGAATGCTATGCAATATATCAAAATATTTATACATAATATATTTAAATATTTTGATAATAATTCCAAGAATCTCTATAAAGTTAATGATGTCAAAAAATTTTTAAAATTAATAAGCCTTAGGCACTACCTTGCAATAAAGCATAAAACTCCATAGCTGTTTTATTCCAAGTTAACTGAGAAAGGTCTTCACCTGCTTTTTGGCCAATAGGTTGTAATTTTTCTCTGTTATGATATGCCCACTCAAGTTGATTAACTATCTCATCAAATTCAGGAGCTTGCCACTTAGAAATCAAGCCTTCTGGGTTATATAATGATATATTTCTGTATTGACTTAATTTTATAGAATTTTCGTCTGTTACAATATCTTTATGACCTGTAAGACTAGAAGCTATAACCGGCTTGCCACATGCCATATACTCCATCAGCACAAGGTTTGTTCCACCTTCACATCTATTAGGAAACAGACCAATATCAGTATTTTTGTAAATTTGAGCCATACCAGTATTAGGGATTGAAGGTAATATCATAACTTTATTTAAATCAACACCGTTAGCTGCAAACAATTTAGCTGCGTACTCTCTGTATTTTTCTCCCTGGTAAGGTACATAGTTAATAAAAGGAGAAGCTTTAAGGTTTTCCAGCAATTCAGGCCATAGATTGTACCAGCTATTTACTAACAGTACATCGTCATATTTATCCTGCAAAATCTTAAATGCTTTAATAACAAGATCTTGACCTTTTCTTAATTCCAGCTTACCCCCTGAAAATATTACAAATTTATCAGTAAAGTATTGTTTTTCATTGGCAACAGGATTAAACAACTGAGGATCTATGCCTTGTAATATTGTTTTAACATTGTCTACTCCATAATCTCTTAAAACTTCTTCGCACCAGGTGCTACCCGTAACAACCAGGTCAAAATTTGCTTTTGCCAGTTTAACTTCTTCTTTTTTTAATATATTTTCTTCAAAAAATGTATAACCAACATTTAGGCTGCCTTTAAGCTCAGGCTCCCACGTGGTCATAGACTTACCCAGTATTCCAAATAGTATAGGGGAGTTGATTGGAGAAGCTTTTCTAAGTTCTTCAACCTGCTCTTTTGGTATTATGTTTTTTTGTAAAACTGCTAAATCAAGCTCATTATTAATTTTGCTCGGATTAAAATAAGGATAAATTAATGATATATCTGTTTTTTTGCTTATTTCCCTTGTTAAATATTTACCTAAAACACCCCATCCGTGATAACTTCCTGCAGGTATAACTAAATAAATCACTCTTGCCCCCCAGCATTCTAATTTTTTGTATACTACTTCTGATTTTATCCATTACTATATATAAATTTTATTATTTTATCAAGTTTATTATAAACAATGGTTCAAAACAGATTTTTGTGAAATTTAATTAAAGATTGCATTCTCCGTATATGCGATACTCAAAATTTAGCCAGTTTCTATATCCAAAGCCTCTTC
>JANQHM010000235.1 GCA_028282645.1 Candidatus Gastranaerophilales bacterium | reverse complement strand
GCAGTAGAAACTAATTCCAGGTTTTCAACATTCCGGCTTAATGTATGATCAACAGAAGCAATAACTTTATCATTGCCTTCGTTAACAAGCTCAGTGACATTATGGCCGGTTGCATTATCTATAAAATAATTGTCATCACCGACTCCGCCTAGTAGCACATCCGCATCATTACTTCCGTATAAAGTGTCATTACCGTCTCCACCTAATAAAGAATCATTGCCTTCAGCACCGGAAAGATTATCATTGCCGGCTAAACCTTTAATTGTATCATTACCAACGCCACCAACTAAAGTATCATCACCTGCTGTACCTTCTATAATCTTGTCTGTTGGTTCGTTCGGAGGGAATAATTCATCAAAAGTTATAACAGAACCATCTGCAAATTTAAAGGAATCAACTCTATTTATTTCAGCAACAAAACTATTTTTTACAGTCACTATATCATTGTTGCTTAGGGTGATAGTTAAATCATTTTCAACTTGTTCAAAAGTCAAGTCAGCTTGTGCTATTCCTTCACCAAATACTATTTCGTCTTGGCCTCCGGCTTCATTTATAATATCAGCACCATCACCTATATTATAAATATAAGTATCATTACCAGAACCGCCATTTAATTCATCATTGCCTTTTTTACCGGTTAAGATATTATTACCTTCATTACCGGTTATAGTGTTGTTTAATTTATTACCGGTTCCCAAAATATCATTTGAGCCTGTTAACATCAGGTTTTCAACGTTACAATTTAAGCTGTAATTAATTTCAGCATTTACTGTGTCAATACCTCTGTTAAAACACTCCCAAACTCTATCGCGGGTATTATCAACAAAGTAAACATCATCGCCAGAACCTCCATACATTATATCTTTACCGGTACCACCGTCCAGCGTATCATTGCCTGAACCGCTTAATATAATGTCGTTTCCTGAGCCGCCGTCTACACTATCATTGCCTGAGCCGCTTAATATAATATCGCGTCCTGAGCCTGCGGAGATTGTATCGTCTCCTCTTCGGCTAACTATGAAGTCATTTCCGGATGTGCCGTTTAAGTCATCATTTGATGACGTTCCAATAATAATACTCATAAAATTTTCCTCTATTTGAACTAAATACACAATTACTCTTTTCAACAAAAAAGATATTTATAATAAAATGAAAAATAAAATTTTATTGACACTAATCAATTAAATAATTTACATTTTGTTATAAATTTATGTATAAAGTGAAATAAAATTGGAAAGACAAAATCCTTAACCCTATATATAGATTATTGAAAATTAATTCATTACAAGGTTAAGAATTTAAGTTGAACGACCTCTATTAACTATTAAGGACAAGTACCTGTTTTTAAGCAGGCTAAAGAATTGTTTGCAGTAACAGGACTACTATTTGAGATGTCTTTTTTATCATTATTGGCATCTAAATTGCCGCCTGCTATTTTAATTAATTCTGTTGAGGTGTAAAATGTATTCTGTACGGATTTGCCCAGCGTAATTAATACAGCTATGGAGACTGTAGAGACTAAAACCATAATCAAGGCATACTCAATTAAGCCATGACCTTTCCTAGGCTTTCTTGTCTTATTCATTTTTTGACCCTTTGTGCTTTTACAGAGTATATTCTTCTATTTCGGACTTTTTATACTGTTGCTCAATTAAATTAAAGTATTTTTGAGTTAGTATAGATTAAAATATTAACTTAAATATTGCCTAACAATAAATTGAATGACCGTAATAATATTTTAATAACAATTTTTATTATAACACTATCGAATATAAAAAACTACCCTTGGAAATTTTTTAGTACACATATGTTAATATATACTATTGATGTTAAAATTAAATATTTATGATAATATTATCTAATAGTATATAAGAGAAAAATAAATGAAAACTAATAAATCAAAAATTTTCTTTATTTTTTTTGCCATAAGCCTGATAGTATTTTTATACTCTATATTTATATTGTGGACTACTTTTTTAAGACCTATGCTAAATAATATAGAATCAGTTTTTTATGATTATAGAGTTACGCTTTCTTTAGATAATTCTTCGATTGCATCTTATAAACAAAAGGCATCTAAGAATATATTACTGGTTGTTGTGGATAATTATTCAGTAAATCAGCTTATAAATTATCCTGAATTAAAGGCACAACGCTTTCCCTGGCCCAGAAGAACTATGGTAGATGTAATTAAATATATAAATCTTGGTAATCCTAAAACCATAGTATTAGATTTTTTGCTTAAAGGAGCAGAAGGTGATACCAACGAAAACAAGATTTCCGATAAAATATTTGCTGATATGCTCAAAAAATATAATAATGTCTTTATTGGGGGCGCATTAACAAAGCAAAAATTAGAAAATAATAAAGATATAAATAATTTAATAAAAAAATATGATTTAAATTCTAAACAAAAAATAACATTTAATAATAAAAATAATTTTAATTATTTTGTGCCAATTTATGCCCCTTTTTTAAAAAATACAAATAATATAGGCGTTTTAAATCAAAAACTTACTCAAGACGGTGTTATTCGTCAGCATCTACCGGTATATGGCTTTAAAAGTAAAAACAAAGAAGCTTATTTATACCCGTCCATGCCTTTGGCAGCAGTTTTACATGCCCTACCGGACAAAGAAAAAACACCTTTTATAATAAATAAACAAAAGATAATTATAGGAAAAAGAGTTTTAAAACTTGATAAAGAAGGATCTTTTGATATCAATTGGCATGGTCCGGGTGGTCCTGATAATAATACATACAAATATATTTCCATATCAAAAATATTATTATCAAACGCGTATAAAGAAGGCATAATAAAAACTATGCCTAAGCAGGACTTGGTTGAGCCAAAAGTTTTTAAAGATAAAATAATAATAATTTCAAATATTTCAGCCGGAACAGACAGCTATTCGGTGCCTTTTCAGATGAACTACCCGGGTCCTGAAATACTGGCTACGTGTATTGATAATATTTTAAATGATACTATTGATTCAAAACGCAATGCATTTATTAAAAAGGCAAATTTATTAATAAATATAATAATTATACTGTCACTTTGTGTCTTAACCGGAGTAATGAATATTAAGTCTCGCTATATTTTGATGAGTATAGCCGGGTTTATTTCTTTAATATTAAGTTTTATAATTGTTTCAATCTTATTATTTGTTAATTTTAGATATTCTATAAATATGGCATATCCGTTATTGCTTATGACACTAACTGCTGTAGGTACGTTTTGGTACAAAAATATTATTATAGACAGGCAAAGGCATAACCTTGTACATACTTTTGAAAAATTTGTTTCTCCTCAAATTATCAAAAAAATTATCGATAATCCCGGTTCGGTAAATACAGGAATACAGAAAAAAGAGATGACTGTATTGTTTTCTGATATAAGGAACTTTACCCATCTTTCAGAGGTGATTCCGGCGCAGGATCTTATTATGCAGCTAAGGGAATACTTTAATGAAATGGTTGACGTGGTACTTAAATATGATGGCACTTTGGATAAGTTTATAGGAGATGCTATTATGGCATTTTTTGGAGATCCTATACCTCAAAAAAATCATTCGTTAAGGGCTGTATTAACTGCTATAGAAATGCAAAAAAGGCTTGATGAGCTAAATAAAAAGTGGGAAAAGCAAAAAAAGCAAGTTTTAAATATAGGAATTGGTATTAATACAGGTGAAATGATAGTTGGTCATCTGGGTTCAAAAAGGGTAGGTAATTATACGGTTTTTGGTGATAGTGTTAACCTTGCTGCACGTGTAGAATCACTTACAAAGGAGTATCAAAGCAAAATATTAATAACAGAATTTGTTTACGAGCAAGTAAAAGATTCTATTGATACAGAATATCTTGATTGTGTAAAGGTAAAGGGCAAAGAGCAAGCTGTCAAAATTTATAGAGTTCTAGGTATTAAGCATTATAATAAAAAAATAGATTTGACGTAATTTTTTACTTATTTTAAACTACAGTTGTGCGACTTGTATAAAAAATTATTTTATTATTTTATAAAGACATAAATAAAGAAAGCATAAATTTTAAAAAAATTTAAGAAATTTTCTAAAAAGTATTGTTTTTATATTTTTGGTAGGTAATAAATTAAATTTTAAAAAATTAAAAGCTAATAAAAAGGAGTAGATCATGAGCATAAATTGTGTAGAAAAAAAATTATCGAAATTAGAATTATTTTTGAATGAAAGAACAGAACAAGTAAACTTAATTAGGAAAAAGCATTCACAAAAATTATTCGGAAACACTAGTGCATCTGTTAAAGAAATTAGGACAGAAGCTCTAAAGCAAAGGCTTGAGTCTAATTACAATATTTAATATTAATTTTTAACATAAGGCTAAAAAATTTGATAGTGATCAATCGAGTACTGATACTTACAAGTAAACTTAAGTTATATCAAAAGTTTACAGCGATGACTTAAGAAAGGTGATGACTATCACCGGATTTTTTAGAGCCTATCAGGTTAAAAAAATAAAAGCTGGTTATATTAATAATAAAAGCTCATTTAAGGACTGCGATGTTAAAGCTGAAGCGGCTTGCCAGGCAAGCCGATGCAAGCTTTAACAAGACAGCTTCTTAATATTGGTTATCAAAGCAGACATGTTTGAAAATTAGCAGTCTGTTTTGTTTTGTATATCGGCACTCATATGAATTTGCTGAAACTGCTTTATCTACAGAGCAATTTAAAAAAATACAAGATACAATTCACCAATTTATCCCAACCAGTCAGGTAATTTAGTGGCAAAAAATTTTTTGTTTGAATTTTATTTATAAAGAAATTGGAACAATTAATTTTATTTTTACGTCAGAATTTAAAAAGATGTTATTTATTTATTTTTAAGGTATTATGTATTAAAAGAGGCAGAAGGAAGAGTATGAGTATTTTTAAAAACAAAATTAAAAGAACACCTTTGCTTTTAAGTTTATTTGTTGTTTTATGTATGTTATTTACAAGTGGTGCTAATGCGCTATTTGTACAGGATTATTCAAAAGATGCAATTAAAGAAAGAATTATAAGGCAGGCGATCAAGCAGAAATTAGATCCAGCATTGGCCTTGAGTGTAGCAAAACAAGAGTCAAACTTTAATAAAAATGCCAGAAGCCCTGTAGGAGCAATAGGATTATTTCAATTAATGCCTGCAACAGCCCGGGAAATTGGAGTAAATCCATATTACGTCAATGATAATATAGTTGGCGGAATTACTTATTTAAAGAGTATGCAAAGGCGATTTGGAAAGGTAGAACTTGCTTTAGCTGCATATAATGCAGGTCCGGGTGCAGTTAGCAGGTACAAAGGTATTCCACCCTATAGAGAAACCCGTAAGTATGTAAGAAATATTTTAAGATATTATAATCAATACAAGAAAAATCCGGATCCGGTGCACATAAAATTGCTAAAAGAAATGAAAACTAAAAAAACAAAAACAGCAAAGAAAGCAGCGCTAACAGATAATATTACTACAGAAGAGAAGATAGCCGGGGCAGTAAAAAAAGATGAAGAAAAAAAAGCAAGTGTAAATAGTAATCCGGTTCATATTGCATTTAGCTTTATAAGAATTATAATAGGATTTTTTAATATTACATAAGGTAAACAGATAAAAAAATTCATTATATTAAATAAAAATTTTAGATAGCCTGAACATTTTAGCTGTTCAGGCTATTTTAAAATTTTTTAGAATAAATAAATAGTACATTAAAAAATAAAGTGATAAAATATAAAATATTTTAAGGTAAGCCTTGAGTGTAGGAGGTTATAATTTTATGAAGTATAAATATTTACAACTTATCACTTATACATTGATAATAGTAGGTGCTTTAAACTGGGGGCTGGTTGGTCTGTTTAGTTTTGATCTGGTTGCAACTATATTTGGCCCTATGAGCGTAATGTCTAAAATTATTTATACACTGGTTGGTGTATCAGGTGTTACAAATTTAATATTAGAATTAACAGTTTGTAAATCACCTTCACGCTGTTATGTTTCATAGATGACAATACACATAATATATACAAAAACATGTTGATCCGATAAATTTTGTCGGGTCAACATGTTTTCATTTTATATTGGAATATCTCTATATCAATAATTTGTCAAATTGTCAATTAAGTTTTGTAACAAAAAATGATTATTTTTAAAATTGCAGCCTTGACATATTTTTTATATATATACAACGGCATAGTATATAATTAAATTTAGATTCTTGTAATAAGGAGAATATATATATGGCTGTAGGGTTAGGTAGAGGATTGAATAAGTTTAAACTTAAAAATCAGAATGACCAATCCAGAAAAATTTCTTCTCGGTCACCAAATAATAGTACCTCTAAATCAAAAGTACTAAATAATTTTACTAAAATGCAAGATGCGAAGCTTGAGCTTTTACAAGCTAATAAAAGCTTAAGCCAATCTAATGCTGAGGTTTCTTCTAGTGGGACAAAATTTTCAAGTGCTAGTTCAAATCAGGAAATGTTAAATTTTAACCATCAACAAGATCAAATAAGAGTTACAGATATAATGAAGTGTATTCAAGCATTATCATCTGCAATTGAAAGTTCTGTTAATCAGCTTTGTGCAAAAACTAATAATATTATGAAATCTTTTGATGCCATTAAGCAAATAGATTCAGTTATAAATTCTAAAAAATTTGCAATTCACTCTCAGGCTGAAATAATAGAAAGTGCTGATAAATTAAGTTTACAAAAAGATAAAGAGTATAAGTCAGTCTTATCTGTACAAGATAGAACTTCTCAATATGATGATCAATTATCAGGAGTAAAAAGTAATATAAAAAGCCTTGACATGCAAATATCTGAGTTAAAAAAGCAATTATTGTCAGGCGGTAAAACGTTGCAACAGCCTAAACTAGATCCGAGCGGTAAGCCTATGATTGATGAAGCAACAGGCGAGCCTATTATGGAAACCAAGGCTGCATCATCAGGTGATATACAAAGTTGTATCGATGAGTTAGATCGGCAAAGAAATGAAATGTTAGCTCAAATTCAAACAATTACAGATGAAAAAGGTAGTTACCTTGATGAACAGAGTGACTTATTAGAAAATTTTAAAGAATTAGAGCAGCGTTGCTCAGCTAGTCAAAAAGAAAAATCAGATGCTCAAACTAATATATCAATGTTACGCCAAAGTATAAATGAGTTAAAAGAACAAAAAGAAAAACAAGAAAAAAATATTTTCGGATTACGCTCTGAAAAAGCTCTGACAAGAAAAAAAATACTTAGCGATATGTCTTCAAAACAGGCCATAGAAAAAAAGCTGGAAAGATCAGAAAAAGCCTCAGACAGAAGTAGGGTATTAGCAGAACAAAATAATAAAAGATTTAGCAATATTAAAGGTAAATATGAATCAAATATATTAAATAACAATATAAAAATAGATGAACAATTAAGTAAAAAGTCTAATTTCGAAACTTCATTTGATTTATATAAATCCCTATTGAATAAGACAGAAAGTGAAAAAGAAACAAAAGAAAACAAAAAAGAAAAATAATTAAGAATCCATAAATAATTGAAATAAAAACTCCTGACAACTAATCAGGAGTTTTTTCATACTCTTCTTTAGAAGAAGAATATCCGGGAAAAACTCTTTAAAAATGAACAGGCTCAGAAATTTTTTCCAGAGTTTCAAAAGTTTCGTGCTCTTCCTTTTCTCCGGCCTTGACAGCTATATCTCCCAGAGAAATTAATCCGAGCAATTCATTTTCCTGGTTAACTATAGGTATTCTTCTTACCTGATTTTTTTGCATTTTATTGATAGCAGTTTCAATATCATCATCTTCGAAACATGTAACTATTTTTTTATTCATAAATTCTTTTAATTGTGTAGTATCAGGGTCTTTGTCATTTAATACTGTAAACAAAGCTATATCCCTGTCAGTTACTATGCCTTGTACCTGGTTGCTTTCATTAACAACAGGAATTACCCCGCAGTTTTGTTCTTTCATAATTAGCACGGCATCTTTTATTGAACATTCGGGTGTACAGGTTTTTATATTATGACTCATTATTTTTTTGCATTTCATGATAACTATCCCCTTTTTTTATTTTTTATTTAAAGAATTAAAAAAAAATATTATCATTTAACAATTCTTAAAACATCAGTATTTGTGTTTAATGCAAAAGAATAAGGGCCTGTTTCGTTAAAAAAATATCAATAATAAAGGCCCGTATACAATTTAGCAAAAGAAAAAGCAGTTCTATGAACTGCTAATTAAGCTTTATTTTACTTCGACTTTAATGTATATAAATTAACTTAAGAATTTTTAAACCAGACATCGTCAACTCTTTGTTCTTTTCCTGCACCGTCTGTATATGTTCCAACCTGTCTGTGCTGAACATCACCGGTAGCAGCTTGTTCTTTATAGCCCTTTGTATTGATTGATTGTATATCATTTCCAAGCTCTTCAGGCTTAGCTACATTATCTTCACTAATTAAGCCTAATTGGCCTTTTTCGGTTTGTTGCAAAGCTTGATCAAACAGTTGAGCATTAACTTTTCCTTTATCATCGACAACATCTAATCCTGATGCTTTTTCTGCACTTTGTGCAACTTGAGCTAATGCATCAAAACCATTTGCTGCATTTACAGGCTTATTAGTATATGGATCTACTGTTTTATCGCCAAATACTTCTGTACCGTCAATTTTACCGTTTTTATTTACATCACCCATCGTAAGCATTTTATCACCGCCGGTGGCAGCACCGTCAGCTTTGCCGTCGCCGTTAATATCAACGCCTCGACCCTGTTGAGCAGTAATTATTCCATCTTTATTTGTATCAAATATTAACGGCGAACCGGTATCATAGTCACCATTTACGGTTGATACGCCGTAACTGTCAGTACTAACTGTTCCGTCATCTATTTCTAATCTGTTGTTGCCGTCTTCTACTTTTGTAATTGTTTTATAATCATCTCCCTCTCTATGTTTGTATAAATGATACTTGTTATCATCTTGACCTTCAGCTATAAGATAATTAGGTACGCCATTTTTAGCATCTCCTGTAATATCGTTATTTAGAGCATATTCTTTTTCTTTTCCGGTAAGTTTATCTATTAACGGACTATATCCGGGATCTGTAGTTGTAGCATCAGTAGTAGACGTAGTTCCTGTTGTTGTTCCTCCTGTGGTATCATTGCCGGTTGTAGTAGTTCCGTCAGTTGTTGTTCCTCCTGTAGTATCACCGGTGGCTGTAGTATTTCCACCAGTTGTAGATCCATCATTGAGGCCACCTAGTAAGGAGTTTAGATCAAAATTTAGTCCCGGGTTTATACTTGAATTTGATTGAGATACATTAGCTCCGCTAATATTAGTATTTGATTGATTTTTAAATAAGGAATCTCCAATACTGTTATTACCTTGAGTAATATTGGTTCCGCCAAAATTTTGATTTAATTGATTTTGAAATAACGAACCTAATGAATTTCCAAGACTATTATTAGATTGAAAAATATTATTGCCGTCAAAATTTTGATTCATTTGATTAAGGTTCTTGTTTAATTGTTGAAAACCTGCATTTAACTGATTTGAATACAGTTTAGATAATGCTCCCATAGAAATAGTCATTAAGTCTCTCCTCTTTCTTCTCTCTCTTACTTATATATATTTCTCTCTTTTAATTTTAAGCAATCGTGTAATTATTCTGATTCAAGATTAAACTTCAGATTACTCTTTTCAGATGTAGTATAATATTTTTAAAAATTTTCTCACTGGTATAAATTATTTTATTTTTAATCAATGATTTTAAACTTCTCTCTCTCTGAGTTATTATCTGAATAATTATTCTAGTTCAAAATTAAATTTCAGATTTTTTTGAAATGAGCTTATAAAAAGTAAAATTGACCATTTCACTTTATTAACGCTCCCGCTTCGCAGTTCAGAGAATAACTTATTTTATTAGCTTTAGCATATTTAAATAATCTGAAAAGTATTTTTGAGTTAGTATAACAGGATTGAATAATCTGAAACGTATTTTAAAATTAGTATACACTTTTTAAAACCTTAATATTTCTTATGTTAATATAAGTATCGGGTTTTAGTATACGTAGTAATTCTTTCAGTGATATCTCCTATAATTATATAAAAACAATATGTCTTAAAAAATTGCTATATATAAAAATAATTTCTGAAAAGTAAGCCCTCCTCGTAATTTTGGAGGGCTGATTTATTAAAGTTAAGCATGTTTAAACCAAACATCATTAATTTTATGTTGGTTTCCCTTTGTATCCGTATAAGTTCCCAGCTGTCTGTGTTGAACATTGCCGGTAGCAGCTTGTTCTTTATAACCTTTTGTATTGATAGATGTGATATCTCCGAGAGGTTCAGGCGTGGTAGTATTATCGTCGCTAATCAAACCTAATTTGCCTTTTTTAGAATCTTGAAGAGCCTGATTAAGTTTTTGAATATCAACTTTACCGTTTACATCTACAATTTTCTTACCAGTAGCCTTTTGAGCACTGAGTGCAACTTTTCTGAGTGCTTCAAAGCCATTTTTTGCATTTATAGGTTTGTTGGTGAAAGGATCTATAGTTTTATCGCCAAATACTTCTGTTCCATCAATTTTACCGTTTTTATTTATATCGTCCAATGTTAACATTTTATCACCGGCGACGGCTGCTCCGTCAGCTCTGTCATCACCGTTAACATCAATACCAATACCGTGTTTCGCACTAACTTTACCGTCTTTATTTGTATCAAGTATTAACGGAGAACTTGTTTTAGAACCAGAACCGGCTTGTGATACTCCGTTTTTATCAGTGGTAATATTTTTAGGTTTCAATTTTCTACTTCCTTTGGGTACATTTTTTCCGGCGGCTTTGTATTTTCCATCTTGATTTTTGTATAAATGATTCTTGCCATCTCTACCTTTTCCTATAAGGTACATGGGTTTGCCATCCTTACCTTTAGCTGTTAGATCAACACTCAAGGCAATCTTTTTTTCTTCGGTAGAAAGTTTGTCAATTAATGGACTATGCTCTGGTTTAGTTGTTTCTGATTTGGTTTTAGGCAACTTATGATTACCTATGCAAATTAAATTTAAAATTAAATTTATGTTAATGTTATACAGATTTAACTCTGATACCAGGCTTGAGTCTTTGCTGCTGTTCTTTGAAAAATCGCCAATATTGATAGTGGGTTCGAATATATTTTTGTCACTAATCTTTGGACTCATATTGTAACTATTGTTACTCTGGTTAACATTTTTTCCCTCAATGTTATTATTTGTTTGTCTCATATTAGATGAGGGATCAGCGGAAATATTGATCCTAGTGATACTCATTAGAACTCTCCTCTTCGTCTCTTTCCTGTATAGTGCTTAATGTATTTTGTGTATTTTTTCTCTTTAAAATTTTTCCATAAAACCGGCCTATCTATATAAAAACAATTAAATATATAAAATTGCCATATAAAATATTTTTTAAATTAATACTTAAAAATTTTAACCTTATTTTTCAGATTCTGTTTTTCAGAAATTCTCAAACTCCGTGACGTGTTACAGTAGATTTTTATAAAAAAAAAAATAAAAAAAGTAAATATTAATTGACGAGTTATATAAAAACTTGTACTTTCCCATTATAATAAAATAGGTAGTGGTCAGTTGAGTACTGATACTTACAAGTAACTTAAGTTATACCAAAAATCTTACTGCGTTGACTTAAAAAAGGGACCATCACCAATATAGTGATAAAAAATAATTTTAGTTACACACAGGAGGCTAAATTGTCAGATACAGAAAGATCAAATAAATTTGCAAGTGTTATCGCTAAAATGCTTGATAATAAATTAGCTAAAGATATAGTGATCTTAAATATATCTAATGTTTCGGTTATTTCAGACTATTTTGTAATTTGTAGCGGGGATACCGGTACTCAAGTAGGAGCAATGACAGGATATGTAAAAGAAAAAATAAAAGAATTATATCAAAGACTTCCTATAGGTGAAGAGACGGATTCTAAAAAACGCTGGAGCCTCGTAGATTACGGCGATGTAATTGTACATATTTTGCATAAAGAGGAACGAGAATTTTATGCAATAGAAAAGTTCTGGAGCCACGCATGTACAATAAGTGAAGAAGATTGGAAAAAAGAATCTGAAGATATAAATCTAAACAACATTACATAAATCCTTTTTTTATTATTATTTTAAAATTTAATTGAGAGCCTGTATAAATATTACAAAATTTTAATAAATTTTTATTTAATAAACTTGTCTGGTAATATTAATTTTGGAGGAGTTTTTGGGAGTAAGAGCTTTGAGAGCTACAAGGTATAAAACCAAGAAAAAAAAGAAATTTGATATATTCAGGACCTTTGAAATATTTAATTCTGAACCTGTTGACTTTATGAGTCCTGATTTTGTTAATATGGTATTGGTTGAGACTGAACACTTTTTTATGTCAAAGTCATGTTTAAAAACAGATCTAAAAAGAGATAATCTTTTTCAGATATCAGTATTTAATAATAAAAGACTGTTTAACCTCTTAACAGAGGCGTGGAAAAGACAAGATAAAAGAAAAATGGAAAATGAAAATTAAAACAGCAGACTTTATACTAAGCGCACCGACTTTGGCAGATTGTCCGGACTTTGGACTACCTGAAATCGCAATGATTGGCAGATCTAACGTAGGCAAATCATCATTTATAAATGCAATACTTGGCAGAAAAAAAATAGCTAAAACCAGCAATACCCCCGGTAAAACACGTTTAATAAACTTGTATAAAATTAATGAAGAGTTTGTTATCGCGGATTTGCCGGGCTACGGGTATGCCAGGGTATCTAAAATGGAGCAAAAAAAATGGCAAAAAAATTTGCAGGAATATTTATTAAAGCGCGATACCCTTAGAGCTGTTATACAGCTTATTGATATCAGGCATGATGCTCAAAAAAATGATTTGCAAATGAGAGAATGGCTGGAGCATTACAAAATACCTATTGTTACATTTGCAACAAAGGCTGATACAATTTCTAAAAATGATATGTATAAGTCAAAGCAAAAGATTGCTCGCACATTAAATACTGAGGTTATAGAGTTTTCTGCAAAGTCCAGGTTAAATACAGATCAGGCACTGGATATTATAGAAGAAATAGTAAAATAATTGCATACGAATTTTATGATATAACGTATAAAGCTAATCATTGATTAAAACGTAAACTATAAGAGGTGGCGACTGCCACTAAACTCCTGCTGCTGATAGTGTATTGTTATTATGCTTTTCCTTAATATGCCCGGCAAATGCCTCTAGCTGCTGATATTCTTCATTGCCAGGATAGCCCTTTATTAAAACAGGATCAATAAACTCAGCCTGCAAGCAGAAGAGCATTGACTTTAATTGTTTGTAAACAGTTGTTCCCCAGCCGTAAGAACCCACTAAAGAAACAAATTTGGTTTTAGGCTTAACCGCGTTTAATAAAAAAGCCGCATTAGCAACAGCAGGGTGTGCCCCGCCAAGTACGGTTGATGTACCAAAGATAATAGTAGATGCATCAACAGAAGCCTCGATTAATTCGCCCATATCAGTAGTTATTATATTAAAAGGCCGAACAACAAAGCCTTTTTTAACAAAACTGTTTATCAAATACTCGACCATTCTGGTAGTATTGCCATACATAGATACATACGGAATAATGATTTCATTTTGTACATCATCAGATATCCAGTCCTGATAAGCGTTTATCATATGGTTAGGATTTAAGTTCACCGGACCATGGCTGGCTGCCAACAGCTCAATATCGTAGTCAGCTATAGTATTAAGGTGCTTTTTAATTATTTTTCTAAATGGCATCATAATCTCAGCGTAATATCTTTTAGCCGCATGCATGTATTTAGCTTCGTTATTAGCAAACAACTCACTTGTAGAGTAATGTGATCCGAATAAGTCACAAGTAAACATTATCTTATCTTCTTTTAGATAAGTTAACATAGTATCAGGCCAGTGCACCCAAGGAGTTATAATGAACTCCAAAGTTCTGTCACCCAGTGATAAGGTTTCTCTGTTATTTATAACAATAAACTGATTATCATTAAAGAAGAATTGATCCTTCAGTATCTCTTTGCACTTTGAATTTGTTACGATTTTAGCACTGGGATATAACTCCAGCACAGCAGATATGCTTCCTGAATGATCAGGTTCTGCGTGGTTAGCGATTATATAATCCAATCTGTCAACAGATAGGTTTTTAAGATTATTCAACAAAGTATCTTTCTTAGGGGGATAAACAGTATCAATCAATGCTGTTTTCTCTGCCCCCTGTATTAAGTATGAATTATATGAAGTGCCGTCAGGTAAAGGGATCAAAGCATCAAATAATTCTCTGTCCCAGTCAATTGCCCCAACGGAAAATATACCCGATTTAATTTCTCTACTATCCAATTTCCCACTCCTTGAGTAAAGTAAAAATCATATACTATTCATATTTTGTGAGTTAGTATATTTCGTATACAATATACCACCCGCATTAGAATTTTTCAAATAATAAATACTTATAACTTAATAAAAAAAATTTATTCGATAGAATACCCCGACCCTTGGGTCGCTAACTTATGCAAAGCTTTGCTTTGCGTTTAAAGTTATGGGATTGATACCTCGACCCAAGGGTCGAGGAGGTTCATTGTAACTAATGATCAATAATTTTTTCTTTCATATTCCACGTTATAGTAAAAAAATGGTTAATGGTATAAAAAATGCTTGTTTTTAAAATAAATTTGGTTAAATATATATATTAACTGTAAGTTTAACCGGTAAAGGATATTGTCTTGATATTGTTAAATGTTTTAAAAGATTCTTTTATTCTGCTAAGAAAAAATTTGATAATCGTACAACCTTTGATTATATTTTTATTTTTATTACTAATTGTTCTTAGCCCTCTGCTAGAAGCCCGGCAAGTACAGCTTGGTGTACCTTTTGCTATTATGCTGCTTTCTGTTAGCGGCTTTATATGTTCTTTTCTAGCCGGATGGTATAATTTATTCTATTTTTCAATAAAAAATCCTGAAAAAAAAGAACTCACTGAAGAAGAGCACAGAAAAAATCAAATGAATCTTTTAAAACAATTTTTCCCCGGAGTCAGCAAATATTTTATACAGATATTTGCAGGCTTATGGATTGGGCTTGGTTTATTTTTAGCCTTTTATTTTGTTTTTGCACTATCAGGATTAAAAATTTGGCTATCAACAATAGCAAATATGAGTGTAGAAGAGTTAGCCAAACTATTAAACACCTTAATTGCAGATACAGATAAATTATTTATGTACACAGAAAAAGACTTTTACAGGCTATTTAAATTTCTTTCCGTACTAATTTTTTTTATAACAACGTTTTTCACATACTTATTTATGTTTTGGATACATGCGATAGTAGGGCAGAACAAAGGGCCTTTTAGCAGCTATTTATTCAGTTTAAAGACAATTTATAAAAAACCTTTGTTAACACTGACTTTGTATTCGATAACACATTTATCAATCGTATTATTTTTATACTTAATAGCATACCTGACAAAACTGACGGAATCCCTTCCGGACTTTGTCAGTTTGATAATTCAATTTCTTGAATTAATGCTGTTATTATTTATTTTAGTTTATTCAGTAATGGTAACATTTGTATATTTTGAAAAACACACAGAAAATAATTGCGATAGTAGGGCCTACAGCGACGGGCAAAACTGATATAGCAATAAAGCTTGCCCGGTTTTTTGGCGGAGAGATTGTGTCTGCTGACTCACGCCTGGTTTATAAAGATTTTAATATAGGTACAGCCAAGCCTTCAGTAGAAGAAATGAATATGGTTAAACACTATATGATTGATATAGCAGAGCCTACAACGACTTATACGGTGGGAGAATACAAAAAAAATGCCGATAAATGCATACAAGATATTTTCTCAAGGGGCAAAGTTCCTATCTTGGCAGGTGGTACTGGTTTTTACACAAAAGCAGTGACAGAAGGGCTTGATATACCGGAAGTAAATCCTGATTTGGAATTTCGCAGAGAAATGCAGGATTTTGTAAATATTAACGGCAAACAAGCACTTTATGATAAATTATATGAACTTGATTCTGATACAGCGGAAAAACTTTATATTAACGATAGTTTTAGAATAACGAGAGCCTTAGAGGTATATAAAGTTACGGGTAAAAAGATGTCTGAGCTGCAAACTAAAACGCCTCCGACTTATGACGCTATGTATATTGGATTAAAAGCTGAAGACAGAGCTTTTCTTTATGATAGAATAAATAAAAGAGTACTTAAAATGATTGATATGGGCTTAATTGACGAAGTAAAGCTCTTAACTGAAAAATACGGCAAGACAGTCTCTATATTAAAAACTCTGGGTTACCAGCAAATAAGCAGTTATCTTGACGGTGAAATGACTCTGGATGAAGCTATTGAACTTGCTCGGCAAAAAACACGTAACTTCGCCAAAAGGCAACTTACATGGTTTCACGCAAATAAAGATATTGATTGGCGTTATATTGATAGAGAATCACAACACGAAATTTGTGATTATGTCATAGATAAATTTAGAGATGAAATGTCATAGTGATATTTTCTAAAGTTTAATTAATATGAGTAGTATAATAAATACTCTCTTGGAGATCGTAAATATATGCAATATGATGTAATTGTAGTAGGGGCTGGACATGCCGGATGCGAGGCAGCACTTGCAACGGCAAAGCTTGGAGCAAAAACTTTATTAACAACAATAAATCTTGAAAATATAGCGTTAATGCCGTGTAATCCGGCAATAGGCGGACCGGCAAAGTCAAATCTGGTTAGGGAAATTGATGCATTGGGCGGTGTAATGGGTATTATCACCGATGCTACCTATATTCAAATGAAAATGTTAAATCGTAGCAAAGGTCCTGCTGTTAGAGCTTTAAGAGCTCAGTCGGACAAAAAAGAATATATGCAATATATGAGAAAAATCCTTGAACAGGAAAATAATCTATTTTTAAAGCAATGTATGGCAACTGAGCTTTTAATTAAAGATAATAAAATAATTGGAATTAAAGATGAGTTAAACTTAGAGTACAAAGCTGATGCTGTTATTTTAACAGCAGGAACATCTCTTAACGGTAGAATTTTTATCGGCTTACAGGCTTTTCCTGCCGGCAGAATGGGTGAATTTCCCGCAACAGGTCTATCTGAGTCTTTAAAACAGATTGGTTTTACAATTAAAAAACTTAAAACAGGAACTCCCGCAAGAGTCGACGCAAGGACAATTGATTTTACTAAAATGGATATACAGCCTGGCGATGAAGAATTAAATTTCTTTTCTTTTGAGCCAAATCGGCCTGTTAGGGATCAACTGCCTTGTTATTTAACAAGAACAACAAAAGAAACTCATAAAATCATTATGAATAACCTTGATAAGTCACCTCTATACGGTGGCTTGATAGAAGGTATCGGTCCCAGATACTGTCCTTCTATTGAAGATAAAGTTGTAAGATTTGCCCATAGGGACTCGCACCATATATTTATTGAGCCTGAAGGTAAAGATACCTACGAAACTTATGTACAAGGATTTTCCACAAGCTTGCCTATAGAAGCACAGGTTAAAATGTTACAGTCTTTACCCGGGCTGGAAAACGTCAGTATACTTAAGCCTGCTTATGCCGTTGAATATGATCATTTACCGGCTGTTCAATTAAGCCACACTTTAATGACAAAAACCATCGAAGGCTTATTCTGCGCCGGACAAATAAACGGGACCAGCGGCTACGAAGAAGCAGCAGCTCAAGGTTTAATAGCAGGTATTAATGCAGCAAGGTTATTAAATAACAAAGAAATGATTACATTATCACGCAGCAGTTCATATATTGGTACGCTCATTGATGACTTAGTAACCAAAGATATCGATGAACCATATAGAATGCTTACATCTCGCTCTGAATACAGACTGATTTTAAGGCAGGATAACGCAGATGAAAGATTAACCGCTTTAGGATACCAAATTGGCCTAATTTCTCCCGAAAGATGGCAAAGGTTTAATAATAAACAAGCTGCTATTCAAAAAGAAAGAGAGCGTTTACAAGTTACCAAGCTTAAGCCTGGCGATGAAGTAAACCGAATTTTAGCGCAAAGTGGAGAACAATTATCAATTACAAGCAGTTTAGCAAATTTGTTAAAACGGCCTAAGTTATCTTATGCCATTCTAAAAGAACTTGATGAGGAAACACGCTTACTGAATTTATCAAGAGAAATTTATGAACAGGCCGAAATAGAGTTAAAATATTCAGGATACATTGGTAGGCAGGAAGTTCAGATTGAGCAGGCCGATAAACTTGAAAAAATAAAAATTCCGACCGGTATTGATTATCAATCTATAGAACAAATGTCACAAGAGTCACGCGATAAGCTAGCAAAGATTAGACCTGTAAATCTTGCTCAGGCATCAAGAATCGGTGGAGTAAAGCCGGTTGATATTTCTATACTTATGGTTATTCTTGAGTCACGCAAGCGGGACTTTATAGCATTTTAGCAAAAAAAAACCGACTTATTTAATAAAGTCAGTTAAATACAAAGTCAGTTTAGTTTATTATTGGCATTAAGATTATTGGTTGGTATTTTTTATTCTTAAAAAAATTATGCAATACTTCTTAGTTTTATATCTTCTTTTCTCTTGCCCAGATTTTTCTGCACTTCAAAAAATAATTTGTTGTTATAGCCCATTATTGATATACTTTGCATAATTTTTTCCGGATCTACTTTACTTTCTGGATTATCATTGTAAGTTTGAGCTTCTTGATATATATCCACTATACTTTGATCATAATTATTGTTTGCACCTACCGCCATTACTTTTTCCTCATTATTTTAAATTACTCTTTTGTTTTTTTGTTCGTTTTTATACTCTTTGATTATATAAAAACAATATATTTACTTATATTTCATAAATATATACTCATTTTACATTTATTTACATAATCTTAGAGATTTAGGCAGCCAACTTTTGTAGTAAACGCTCATGAGCATCACGAATTTGGTAAATTTCATCATGTATCATGTGCTTAACTTGTCCAATCGAG
>JANQHM010000187.1 GCA_028282645.1 Candidatus Gastranaerophilales bacterium | reverse complement strand
GACAATAATCAAGGCTCTGGTATAAGCAGAACCTTTACTTGTTAATAATCATAGACAATTATTTTGTTTTTACACAGTCTGCAAGGGTCGGGGTATTCTATCGAATAAATATTTTTTAGCCGCCCTCGCCTATAATTTAAAGCAACCTGTTAATAAATAAAATATTATAAATTTTACTAATGCTTGATGTATTATACTAAATTAGAGAGAGACTATACTACTTCTAAAATACTTTACTCAGCTGACCACTACCAAAAAATGAAATGGTCAATTTTATTTTTTATTTAAGCTCATTCCAAAGAGTAATCTGAAATTTAATTTGGAACCTGTATAATAAACTTAAGGAAGA
Source organism: Candidatus Gastranaerophilales bacterium (assembly GCA_028282645.1). GTDB lineage: Bacteria > Cyanobacteriota > Vampirovibrionia > Gastranaerophilales > JANQFW01 > JANQFW01. Next base: position 19,361 of record JANQHM010000187.1, on the reverse strand, counting down.
TAATTGGGAGCTGATTATGAATCCGAATAGTGTTGTAACTGAACCAAAAAGTATATTTACTATCATATTAAAAAGTTTTTTTATTTATATAAAAAACTTTATACCGCTTACAAGAGCGATGCTTTTCCCGATCTTTGGGCAGATTATCGGTATTATACTTATTTTAGGCCCTACTTATTTTATAACTGAATATGTGCATCAAAATATTTCTCACCCTGATATTGTCAGAAATTTTTGGTTTATTATGCTGGGAATTATTGTTATTGTTATACCAGGCTTTTTTGTATTTGTCAAAGCTTTTTGGGAGCTTCTCGTTGTTACGGTCTCACTTAATCTTATGGTACTTGAGCTTATCAAATCCGGGAAGCTTAAAAACTATGCCACTTATAATAATGTAGTAAAGCTAAGAACAAAAGATTATATAATACTTTTATTATTTTTGAGTTTAATTTGGGTAGTATTACCTCTTATGCCGTTTTTACTCGCGCTTTTAGAATATAATGCGGGTATTGATCCTATGGTTGTTTTAGGCAGTTTACTTATTTTATCTTCTGTCACATTTGTATTACTTTGTGTTATTAGTGTTTATTTAAGCCTAAGCTACCAGGTATTTGCGTTTGAAGAACTATCAGCTGCTGAAACACTAAAAAAAAGTTGCAGTATAGTAAACAATAATTTTTTTAGAACTTTAATTTTGTCGATTATATTAGGCATTGTAACAGGTATGATATTACCTATGATTATGGAAGAGGCCGTTATAAAGCTTAATATTATAGAATGGCTGGCTCTGCCGTTTAAGGCTTTTTTACAAAAGTTAGTCAATGCTCCTAATTTTATAACTGATTATATTTCCCAGATGACCCAAGGCTCTTTTAAGCTAAAAGATAATATTGATATCACTGCCAATATGGCATTTTTAACCACTTTAAAAATGATTATTACCTTATTATTCTTACCTCTTGGCAGTTGTGTTTATTCAATGCTCTATTTTGACATTCTTTCAAGAAAATATCAATACGAAAAGAAGTAGGTTAGGTAAAGAAATTTTGATATGTTTAGATGTAAAAATTGCGCTTCTATAGATAACTTTGGATTAATGCTTAGTCCTGACTATCAGGGAGAAGGAAAATTTTCAGAAAGTCGTAACGAATACGATGAAATTGTTATTAAGGTTGATAATTATGAATTTATTCCTGATGTAGGATTTATGAACCATCATGCTGTATGTAAATATTGTGGCGAGATAAAAATTTGGGAATATTATTTTTCAAAATTCCATAAGGGCAATTAAATTTAATTGCATAATTATGCTAAAATAAATTTATAATATTTTTTATTTTGCATAGTAAAAAATTAAACTTTTTAATAAAACTTTATAAAACTTTAAAAAGAATGATTAAAAAATATTAATTTTTTAGAAATAAATGTTAAGTTATAGGATCTTTGGATTTAATATAGACAGAGATATACTATTTCAAAAAAGCTGAGGCTTCCTTCTAATGGCTATAAATTTAAATTACAATCCCGCCTGTAAAAAACAAACCGGTTTTGGAAAAAAAAAGCAATCTGATATTAACTTTGAAAGAAATATATTTTTCAAGGAAAAGACTAAGCCCAAAAAGAGCAATATACCTTTATGGAGTTCTATGTTAGTACCGGGTTTGGGCCAGTTTATGAATAAACAACCAGGCAAAGGCGGCTTAGCCTTTATTTTAGGTTTACCTATGGCTGTTTTCGCAGGTTTATCACGTTTTCTAACCAAGAATAACAAAAAAACAAATATTCAAAATATAGGTAAAGCTATAGCAGGGATAGCTGTTGTAACTTATTGTGTTGATTTAATTGCGGCCAGCATTGATGCACATAAAAATACAGAAATATTAAATAAATTAAATAAAAAAGACAGCCGGTAGTGCAATGATTCCAAATTTTTGAAGATTTAAAAACTGGAAAATATTTCTGGGATTTTGATTTTGAAGATGATCTTAACTGTTTTACCAGACCTTACAGAGCCATCAAGTAGCGTGAAGAATTTTGCTTGCTTGGTTAAGGTGGATAGATATTTTTTAGCTTTTTTTGAATATTTCGATTTAGTGAAATCTATCATTTGTGGCACCTAAAAAATTAACTATATTGGATTACATAGTAAGTAGAATGCGATTTTTTTTTCAAAATGATAAAATTAAACCTGATTATTTATTTTTAAAAGAGGAGTTTAATTATGATAACTTCGGAAGAAAAAGAAGTATTAAGAAAACTAGCTAACCAAGAAAATGAGAACCCTTTAAACGTATTTTTTGTTAGGTCGACAGAAGCTCTTGAACCACCTTCTTTCTTTCATTCACTACCGATAGGATTATTATTTTTATATTCTGATTTTTTAATTTTCTTAACTCCTAATACGGTAAAACCTGGGACAGGTCTTTTTTGGGGTGATTTCTATGAGAAGTTTAAGTCTGAACTTAATCCTGTGACTATATTAGAAGATTTTAAAGAAATTTTTAAACAAACTTTTAATCTAAAACCAGAATTAAAAGAAGCACTAATTCAGTGTATTGAAAGCCCAAACTCTATATTTATAAAAACAGAAGATATAATATATGTAGACAAAGGAAAAAAAGGTCTACAAGGTTGTTATATTAAGCTTATAACAAATGATAAAGCTGTTATATTCTGTCCTGCTGAGGAAAAAGAAAATAAAAAACTTCTAGGTTTAGGTGCATTAGTATCATTAAAGGAAATTATTGTAGGAGATTGGAAGAAAGATTTTGTCAGTAGATTAAGTGATATTGCGACAGAAAATAGAAGATACAAAAGTAATAAAAGCAATATAACTTCTTGGGAAAGAATTATTCCTGAAAAAAAAGGCGTTACTATTGAAAAACTAAAAGAAGAAGCTTACAGGCTTCAATATGCAATTATTACCGTAAAATACAATCATGAGTTCCACAAATATAGGTTAGGCTTCAAGGGAGAAGATCGAATTGAAATCCCTCCTGAAGAAGATGCGAGGGATTTAAAAATAGAAGTATACAGTGAAGGTTTATTCTCTTTAAATGCCATAAAATCTTTGATTAAGGAAGAAGAAATTCAAAAAGAGACTTCTTGGAAGATAAAATGTGAAGATGGAATTGATTGTAGCTATGATGACTTTGTATTTAGATGTACCATTCGTCATTAATCCATAACCTTTGCTATATGACTCTTTCTAGCTAGTGCACTGATTCATTAATTATGATGAGTTTTTGCTTACCCATTATATTTTATTAAAATAAGGTTTTACCATTTTTAACTCTTCAAAAATTTGGAATCATTGCATTAGTACTATGATTCATTTATAATGAGTAAAATGTTTTTACATGATTTTGGTTAATTCTGAATATTAATAGTGTTTTAATAAAATTGTGGAGTGTTTCTACTTTTGTATTCAAAATTTGAGAATCATTGCAGTAGTATTCTTTATACACTTTCTTCAGGCTCTACCCAATGATGGACACCCTTGTCCCAAGCTGACGGTTTCCGCTTTTTCTTCTGATTTTACAGTATCCATAATGGATTTAACAGTTGCAATCATTTCTATTGTAGAGTTTAATTTGTTAACACAAGAACCGACACCGATACCGCTTGCACCAGCTGCAAAAGCTAATGGAGCTGTTATTACAGAAATACCGCTAGCTGTCATAACAGGAATGTCTACATTTTTTACAAGCTCAATAGTATTTGCGATGGAAACCTGAGCAGTTTCAAGCAAGCCTCTTGCACCTGCGCTTTGTACGTTAGCAATAGCTGCACCTTCTGTCTGAATCAGATCAACACCCAGATATTCTAAGTCCTGAGCTAACTGAATTTGTTCGTTAATATCAATGTGCCCCGGCACTGTTACACTTAAAAATACATCGTTGCCGACTAATGCGATTGTTCGCCCGGTTATGTCAAGAACTTCCTTAGCCGAGATTCTTAATCCGTCGTGATAAAGCTTGTCAAAGTTACCGATTTCAAGTGCATCAGCACCGCAGTCAGCCGCTATTTTTAATTCTTGCGGGTCAACTGAAGAAACAAATATTGGTAAATCTGTTAAGCTTTGGGCTAACTCTATTATATCTTGTCTTGCTGCAATGTCTACAGCACTTGCATTACCTTTATCTGCTGCTATTACAACATTTTTTACTTTATTTAAATCAAAATTGTTAATACCTGCAATAACCTTAACAAAATCTTTTGCTGCTAAAGCTTCTCTTAGCTTATTTACTTTAATCATAGTGTTTTATATCCTCATTCTTTGACTTTATACTATTTAAGTGTATTATATGACAAAGATTATAGCATTAAAAAATTTTTCATTTTGTATAGAGCTTTTTAACTTTTATTAACATCTTTTTAGAAAAAATGTTTTATGTTTTAATATTTATACAGGTTCCAAATTTTAAAAAAATTTCAGATTTCTCTTTGGAATGAGCTTATAAAAAGATAAAATTGACCGTTTCATTTTTTAACGCTCCCGCTTCGCAATTCGGAGAGCAGCTTATTTTATCAGTTTTTACCTGATTTAAAGAATCTGAAAAGTATTTTAGAGTTAGTATACTGTTAAATTAAAAAATATTAAAAACTTTACAAAAAAAAATAAAATAGGGCTACATAATGGAACTAAAAGAAGCAATAGAAGTAATATGGCAAAATAGAAAATACGATACAAGCTCGGAAGCAGAAGCATTAAGTCATTTAAATGAAGAAGTAGCTGAAAGTTTAAAGGCTCTATCTCGAGGTGATAGGCAAAAGGCGCAGCTAGAACTGGAAGACGCTTTGTCCTGTTTATTTATAGCGTTTAAAGTACTTGGCATTGACCCTGATGAAGTTATAAAAAGACAGGTTAACAGGATGAAAAACCAGCCAGGGCGAACCATGCATATATTTTCTAACAAGGTAGAAATACGCGTAGGTGAAGAAATACGTGGTGGTTGGGCTATATGGAGTGCAGATGACTTAAAAGAGGCGGAAAAAATGGCTGAAGAGTTTATGTGCAAAATTATCCGGGAAGAAGAAAACGAGTTTAAGAAGAAAAAAGAAGAAGAAACAGCTAATGTCAGAGAAAACCAGAATAAATAAATATATAGCCAGTACCGGTGATATGTCGCGAAGAAAAGCCGACGAGCTTATAAAACAAGGCAGGGTAAAAATAAACGGTAATAAAATCCTTGAGCCTGGTATTGTGGTTGGCAAAAAAGATATTGTAGAACTTGATGGCAAAAAGCTAAAATTAAGAGAAAAAAAATATATAATATTTAACAAGCCACCCGGCTATATCACAACAAAGGATGATCCTAACGAAAGAAAAACAATATATGACTTGCTGCCTGAGGAGGTACATCATTTAAAACCTGCAGGAAGATTGGATAAGGAATCTGGTGGACTTTTGGTTTTGACTAATGACGGAGATTTGATTCTTGATCTGACTCACCCTGGGGTACATGTGCCGAAAACATACAGGGTAACTGTAGAAGGCAAAATAAATCAAAATGATATTTATGAGCTTGCTAAAGGTATAGAAATAGAAAAAGATAAAACTGCATATGCAGAAACTATATTTTTAGAATACTTTAATAAAACAACGTCCTTGCAAGTGACTTTATATCAGGGGTACAACAGACAAATTCGCAGAATGATGGAAAGTATAGGCCATCCTGTTATATCATTAAAGCGAATAAGTCATGGTTGCATACCTTTGGGTAAATTAAAAAAGGGGCATTTTAGATATTTAAAGAATAAAGAAATTCAAATTCTTTTTAATTACATAAAAAAAATTAAAAAAAAATTGGATATAAAAAATAGTTAAAATTGGCAAGGTGATGCAAGCTTTAACAAGACAGCTTCCTAATCTTTTAATACTTTATCTAAAGTATTTTTTATAAAAATCCATTATTTATCGTAAACAAAAGTTAAATGTAATCTTGTAAAACTCTATATTTATTTGTAATGTTGTGGTATAAAGACAATAGTTAAATTTGCTTACTTATATAAAGGGCAGGTTTTGGGTTGTTTATGAATATCATCTTTAATCAAGAAGAGAAAAAAATAAAAGGCGTTTAAACTAAAAGCGTTTATCTTTGCTTTTAATGCAAGGATTTAACTGTTTTCCAATCTTAAGCAATTAAACTTTAAATTATATAACTCAAAAATATCTTTCAGATTATTTAATCGTGTTAAATCTAACATAAACTCTGATGAAAAGAGTAACCTGAATTTAATTAATAAAGAACCAGAATAAATAGGGTATTATTATTATAATGAATTCCAGTTCACAACCAAGTAATTCTGACAATATAGATGCAATATCAGAAATAAAAAGCAGACTTGATATTGTAGAAGTAGTATCAGAGCATGTTGTATTAAAAAAGTCCGGCAGAAACCACTGGGGATTATGCCCTTTTCATAAAGAAAAAACCCCTTCATTTTCTGTTAGCCAGGATAAGGGTATATTTAAATGCTTTGGTTGCGGAGAAGGCGGTGACTCCATAAGCTTTTTAATGAAAGTTAATAACCACTCATTTTTTGAAGTAATAACGGAACTTGCCCAAAAATTCTGCATACAGCTTCACTCCGGTATCTACTCAACAGAAAAGCAAGAACTAAAGCAACAAATATACTTATTAAATGAATCAGCCGCAGCTTTTTTTAAAAAAAGTTTTTATGAAAGTAAAGACGCTGAAAAAGCCAGAGACTATTTATTAAAACGAGAAATAACCCAACAAATTATAAATGAATTCGAGTTGGGCTTTGCCCCTAAGCAATCCGACGCTTTAACCAATTATTTAATAGATAATTTTCAAACAAATTACGATGTACTGGAAAAAGCGGGCTTAAGTTTAAAAAGAACATCAGGGCAGGGCTATACAGACAGATTTAAAAATAGAATAATAATACCCATAAGGGACGAAAAAGGTAATTATATTGCATTCGGCGCAAGACTGCTTGACGACAACGGTCCAAAATATTTAAACTCACCCGACACATCTGTTTTTAATAAAAGCAGAAGCCTTTTTGCCCTATATCAAGCAAAAGACAGTATAAAAGCAGAAGACAGTGCCATATTTATGGAAGGATATTTTGATGTTATTACAGCACATGCCAACGGCTTAAAAAATGTTGTAGCAACTCTGGGTACTGCAATGTCAGAAAATCATCTAAGGTTGGTCTCCAGGTTTACACACTCCAAGAGGATTTTTCTGGCATTTGATATGGACACTGCTGGAATAAACGCTACAGATCGAGGTGCGGAAGTTATAAGATCAGCATTTCAAGGGCTTGGTCAAATAAAGCAATTTGACGGAAGTATAGCAGATACATTTATTGATAATAATAAACCCGTATGTGAAATAAGAGTAGTAAATACCCCTACAGGGAAGGATCCCGATGAATTTATAAGAACTGAAGGATTAGACGCATATAAGAATCTTATAAATAACGCACCCCTTTTGATAGATTACCAAATAAATAGGATAATAGATTCAAAGGGAGATATAAAGTCACCGCAACAAAAGTCAAAACTGGTGAAAATTTTGATACCGGTGTTATGTGAGATAAAAAATACAATAGTAAGAAATGAATATATTAAGATTCTCTCAGAAAGATTAGAGGTCGACGAAGAATCTTTTAATATAGAAGTTAAAAAAAATTTACAAAGGAGCCAAATAAAAGATAGAACTCCGGTACTAATCAGCAAGGGTATTAAAAGGCACTTGCTGGCACAGAAGAATTTATTAAGCTTATATTTTATCAAAAATGACAATCTTTCTTGTCTTACTATAAATAATTTTTTAAAGGAGGTAAATTTTACAGATTTAGACTATTTATTAATAAAGAAAGAAATAGAAAATATAATTCACGAACCGGGAAATAATGCAGACATATCACAAGAACTTCTTGTAAAATTTGTAAGTAATGAAGATTTAAAGAAAAAAGTAGTGGATATTATGTTTTCTTTAGACGACAAGATAAATATGAATGAAAAACAATTAAGACAATATGTTGATGAAAATATCTTATGTATAACCCAATATATTGCATTAGAAGAACAAAAAAAACTAAGGTCTGATTATCAAACAGCAGATGATGACGACTTATCTTCCTTGCAATTACAATATAAAGTTAGGGAGTTGGTTCAAGCAAGATTGGAGAAAATCAATGGCAAGAAAAATGAAGAATAAAGATGATGAAATGATGGTGGATATAATGGAAGAAAATAATACTTATAACAAAAAAGAAGCCGCTGCAAGTATTGACGGATATATGGAAGGTGAAGTTGATGCAGATCAGATAAACAGGCTATTTGACAGATCTCCTTCTATCGGGATAATGGACCAGTCCGATGATGCTATTATGTCCGATGATAATGAAGGAGAAATGGAAGAAATTGACTTATCTCCTCCTAAAGGTGTTTCTATTGACGACCCTGTAAGAATGTATCTTAGAGAAATTGGCAGAATTCAATTATTAACGGCAGATGAGGAAATTGAACTGGCAAGAAAAATTGTAACCGGCGGAGAAGATGGTAAAGTTGCCAAACGTAAGCTGGTTCAAGCTAACCTAAGGCTTGTTGTCAGTATTGCAAAAAAATATGTCGGGCGAGGAATGCTCTTTTTAGATTTAATCCAGGAGGGTAACCTTGGTTTGATTAGGGCTGCAGAAAAATTTGACCATGAAAGAGGTTATAAATTCAGTACCTATGCAACCTGGTGGATTAGACAGGCTATTACGAGAGCAATTGCAGACCAAGCCAGAACAATCAGAATTCCTGTCCATATGGTTGAAACCATTAATAAGCTTAAAAAGATTACACGCAAGCTTGCTCAAGACCTAAGCCGTAAACCTTCGGAAGAAGAAATTGCACAGGCAATGGGCGTAACAATTAATAAATTAAGAGAAATCATCAAAGTTGCACAAGAGCCTCTTTCCCTGGAAACTCCGATAGGCAAAGAAGAAGACAGCAGGCTGGGTGACTTTATCGAAGATAAAGAAGCAGATGCCCCTGTAATGACAGTCGCACATGAACTTTTAAGAGAAGACTTGGCCGAAGTATTAAGCAGTTTGTCTCCAAGAGAAAGAGATGTACTAAGATTAAGATTTGGTATGGATGATGGAAGACAAAGAACTCTCGAAGAAGTCGGTCAATTATTTGGTGTAACAAGAGAAAGAATAAGACAAATTGAGGCAAAAGCTTTAAGAAAGCTTCGCCATCCAAACAGAAGCAGAAGGTTAAAAGAATATATTGAAACCTAAGTTTTATTATATTCTTTAAAAATCCCGGCTAAAAAATAATTTGCTAAGCTTTTTATTAAAATGAAAATAAAATTTTGTTTTCAGTACTAATTTTTCGATAAGAAAAATTGGTACTATTTTATTTTTAAAAACTATTAGCTTTAAAAATTTTTTATAGCTTTCTAATTTGTTTATAATAAGGATTTTAAATCCTACTACCTAAATATAATTAAGAAAAAAAGAAATTTTTTTAATTTTTAGCTATTTACAGAAAAATTTTTTCTGGTTATAATAACTTATGTAAATTAAATACAAAATATTCCTCAGTAGCTCAATGGCAGAGCATGCGGCTGTTAACCGCAGGGTTGTTGGTTCGAGTCCAACCTGGGGAGTTTTTTCATGTTGGATATACTAACTCAAAAATACTTTTCAGATTATTCAATCATGTTAAATTGAATACTGTACGGCGAAGCTCATTCAAAAGAGCAATCTTGCAGAGCCTGTCTGGTTAAAGAAATAAAAGCTGGTTCTATCAATAATAAAGGCTCATTTATGGATTTCGATGCAAGCTTTGACAAGACAGCTTCTAAATTTAACCGATGATTAGTATAACAATTTGGGAGGTAAGGAGCAAAAATGAATAATAAACCAACACTGGCTTCTTTTATATCAACCACAAGAGAGAAAATGGGATTAACACAACAGGGATTAGCCTTTAAAGCAAATTTAGACCTTGCGATAATAGAAAATATCGAGTCTGGCCAAGAATTATTTCTTGCAACTTCTGTTAGGCAGAAACTGGCAAAAGCACTTAATCAGGAGTCAAAAAAAATTAAATCTCTGGAAAAAGAGCAAAAGTTGCCAAATGAAATTTTACTTGATGCTATGGAAGAAATCAGGCTTAAAATACTCGAAGGCAAGCTAACAGCAAATACATGCCCTGTATGCGATTCGGAATTAATCTGCCGAATCTCTAAAATGTATGATCTTGAGGATAATTTGATAAAACATCCAAAAGCCAGGTGTAGCAAATGCCCATTCCAAATTAAATAAAGAAATAAAATAATTATTTTTTACCAATTTTTGATATAAAATCGCTAAACTTGGTAAAAATAGTGCCCTTTATTTTAGGTATTTTTATTAATTTTATTTTAGCCATTTTTTTTAAAGATTTTATTTTCTGCTGAATTTGCTCTATATCTTTATGATTTTTATTAAATTTAATATACTCCTCAAGGCATTTTGCCGCATCTGAATATTTTTCTATTTTTTCAAATATTTGAGCTGTATTATAATAAACTTCAGCATCATAAGGCACTAGCCTGATAGCCCTTTTCAGTTCTATTGCAGCAGCTTTATAGTCTTTAGTTTCAAATAAAACTAAACCATAATTATATCCGTATTTAGCATCATTTGACTTTATTGAAGTAGCTTGCTGAAAAGCATTTAATGACTTATCAGTTAAATTTTCCTGTTTGTATAAAATGCCAAGCTCATTTAGTAGATTTGCATCATTTTGATCAAACTTTAAAGCATCTTCAAAATTATTTATTGCCTTCAAATAATCTTTTGATTCTTTATAAATAAAACCTTTATAATAATAAATATTCTTTAAGTTAGGGTTTATAGCCTCTGCTTGATTTAGTAAACATAAAGCATTTTCAAAGTCTTGCTTTTCAAAATAACAAATCCCAAGTCCGACCATACCTTCTGCAAAATTTTCATCCTTTTGAACTGTAATATTAAAATTATTTAAGGCTTCATTTAAATTTTTTATTTTTAAATAAATATTTGCCAGATTATAATACGCATCAATATTACCAGGTAACAGTCGGATGGTATTTAAATAAGAACTGATTGCCTTTTCATTTAATTTCATTTTTTCGTAAGCAAGAGCAAGCTTAAAATGAACATAGCCATTTTGCGGGTCTATAGCTATAGAAGTAGAATATTTTTCTACAGCTTCCTTAAATTTATCCAAATTTATATAAACATCACCTAATACAGAATATATCTGCGGATTTTCAGGAGCAAGCTCAAGTGATTTATTCAACTCGGTTTCAGCAAGACTATATTCATTTACTTTTAAATAAGTATAACCAAGTATGTATCTTATATCCGCATCTTCAGGGTTAAGCCTGATAGATGATTTAAAAGAAATTAAAGCTTCGTCATGCCATCCAATAGAACTATATGCTATTCCTAAATTGTTAAATGCTATGATATTATACGGATCAATTGCTGCTGTAAATTTAAATTCAGCAATAGCCTCTTCAAATTTATCTTCTGCCAAGTTAATTAATCCTAAATAAAGGTGAACGTCTGAATTGCTAAAATCATCTTCAAGGGCTTTTGTTAAAACTTCCTTGGCATTTTCATACTCTTTTAATGTATAATAATGCTTGCCTAATGCCAATTTAATCTTGATATTATTAGGATTTATATTCAAAGCCTCCGTAAAATATCTGTGAGCAAGCTTATGATCTTTAACTTTATCAAGATTTAATCCTAAAAGATAAAAGTATTCATCTTTATTAACGTTTTCAAGTTTATTTAGTATATCAAGCGCAGTATTATAATTTTCAGTTTCTGTATACAAATAGGCTAAATGCATTGCTAAATCAGTCTCAAAATTTTGAGTTTGTAAAACATGCTCAAGCGTATTTATTGCATCCTGATGTTTACCCAGTCCTTCGTAAATATTTGATAATTTTATCCAATAAGTTGTATTTTCAGGTTGTATTGCGTTTATCTTTTTATAAAGATCTATGGCTTTGGTATAATCGCCTATTAAGTAATAAGAATCAGCCAATTCCAGAAGAATGGAAGTATCTTTTATTTCAAGCCTCAGTACTTTGTTCAAGGTTTCTATAGAAAGGTCAAAAGCTTTTTCTTCACGGTATTTTTTAGCTATCTTTAAATATTCTTCAGCTGTCTTTTCCAACATTTATTTTTGTTACCCAAACTTATTTTTTGTTATACTAACTTTAAAATACTTTTCAAATTATTTAAATATATTAAAATTAATAAAATAATCTGAAATTTAATTGAGAACCAGTATAATTATATTTATTATATCAAGAATTTAAAAGAAAAAATCAGTTAAAAAGAGTTTTTACTATACAGACATAATTTATCTTTTGTTAGGATAAAAAATGCTTTTTATTGTATTTAAAAGAGTTATTTTAAAACTAATAGGGTTATTAATGATTCCTATAGCAATTTTTGCTTATGGATCAGGTTATTTGGTTAATGATATTAATCAACAATATTTTATACTATTTTTTTTAGCTATTATAACTGTCTGCATGGTTATTTTTACAATTATTTTTAATACATCACAAAAGCTTGTCACCTCTATACATAAAATAGCAAAAGTTGTTCAACACGTAACCTATGGCAATTTAAACAAAAGAGTGAACATAAAAAAGGGTGAGCTTACAGAAGAGCTGGCAGCTAACATAAATTTAATGATAGATGCTCTTCAGGAGCGTGAAAACGGATTGAGAATCTGCCAGAAAGAAAGTCATGAACAAAAAGAACATTTTGAAGCTATATTTAATTCAATAACAGATGGTATCATAACGGTTTCTAAAAATTGTAAAATAATAAAAGCAAACCCAACATTTTGTATATGGCTGGGATTAACGGAGCAAGAGCTTGAAAATAAATATTTACCGGAATTTTTACAATGTGAGTGTGAAATAGATTGCATTAGTTTAACAGATATTGGAAAATACTGTCCTTTTATAACACAAAATGAAAGGCTTTGTCCCACAGAAGCTTCCGTCAAAAATCAGCATAAAAATATTAAAAGGTTTTTAAGTATCAGTTCATCTCCAATTTCAGGCATTAAGGGGGAACAAACCTTTGTTATTGTTTTAAGAGATATTACTGAATTTAAAGAAATTTCTAAAATGAGAAGTGATTTTATTGCAACACTGTCGCATGATTTACGGGTACCTATATTAGCAGAAGCTAATACTTTAAAATTTATGAAAAAAGGCATGTTCGGCCCTTTATCCGAGAAACAGAAGACAGCTGTAGAAAATCTTTTAGATAGTAATAACGATTTGCTAAATCAGGTTAATTGTCTGCTAGATACTTATAAATACGAATCAACAACCATTGAATTACATAAAGAATGTGTAAATTTGCCTAAATTAATCAATGAATGTATAAAAGACTTAACTCCTTTAGCTCACAGAAATCATCAAACTATAAATAATAAAGTAAGCAGAGCTATACCCAATGTTTATATTGATAAAAGTGAGATAAAAAGAGTATTTTTAAATATAATAAACAATGCTATTAATTATAGTTCAAAAGATGAAAAAATAATTATTGATGCTGAATTTCAGGAACCGGATGATTTTGTAACAGTAAAAATCATAGATAACGGCAGAGGGATTCCTGCTGATGAGCTTGAACAAATATTTGATCGATTTTTTTCAAAAGCTAAAAAGTTTAGAAAAATTGGTACAGGCTTAGGGCTTTATTTGTCTAAACAGATTATAGAAAAGCATAACGGAGAAATCTCAGTAAAAAGTAAAGTAGGAAAAGGCAGCACCTTCTTTTTTACTTTAAAAATTTATAAATAAACTTAACATTACTTATTAAAAATTTTGCATAATTAGTGTGGTTTTAGTATATTATTTAGAATAAATTGATTTTTATATAGATTTAATATAAAAATCAGAACTTTACTAAAATAGGGATTAGGTAGTGATAGAAACAAATTCATTAAGTATATTGATAGTAGAAGACCATGCTTTAACTCGCTTTGGTTTAAAAACAGCTTTAGAATCACAAAAATATATAAAATCCATTAATGAGGTTGAAGACGGCGAATCCGCGATTAAGCTCTGCAAAAGTGAATGTCCTGATATAGTTTTAATGGATTTGGGGTTGCCAGGCATTAACGGTATAGATGCAACAAAGGATATAAAAAAACATACACCGGATTCTAAAATTATAATTTTGACTTCTCATAATAATCAGGAAGAAGTATGGGCCTGTTTAAAAGCAGGCGCAAATGCTTATTGTAATAAAGATATAGAGCTGGAGCGTCTTTTGCAGGTTATAGAATCAGTCTATGACGGGGCTATATGGTTTGATCCGACAGTTGCAGAGATGATTTTAAATCGATTATCAAATGATAATAATTTAGTATCTCTTCAACAACATTCTATATCAAAAGAAGTAGAAGGAACAAAAATACAATTAACATATAGAGAGAAGGAAGTCCTTAAATTGATTGTTGATGGTTTTAGTAATGCAGAAATTGCAGAAAAACTTTTTGTTAGTATTCATACTGCAAAAGCTCACGTTTGTAATATTTTACAAAAATTATCAGTTGATGACAGAACGCAAGCAGCTATAAAAGCCTTGAAAAACGGGATTGTCTAATAGTTTGAAAAGAAATTAATAATTTATTTTTGAATTATCAAGATAAAATACTTCAATTCTTTTAAAATATTGTTATAATGATAATGTAATTGTAGTTTTATTTTATTTATAGATATAGAAAAGATATTAGAGAAATATGTCTTCAATAGCAAATATACTGGTAGTAGATGACAATCCTAAATATTTAAAAGATGTTTTACCAATGTACGGTTATGACGTTGGTATCGCTAATGATGGATTTCAAGCATTAAAAATACTAAGAAAAGACGGGCAAGATTATGACCTTGTTATACTAGACGTTATGATGCCTAACATGGATGGTTGGGAAACCCTGAAAGCCATCAGAAAAAATGAAGATCTACAGGATCTTCCTGTCATAATGCTTACAGCGTTAGACAGTGAGCAAAAACAAGTTTCCGGGTTAAAGTTTGGTGCTGATGATTATATAGTAAAGCCATTTGCTCTTCCTAACCTGCTTGCACGAATAGAAGCACTTTTAAGAAGATCTAAATGGAATGAAAAAAAATTAAAAAATAAAAACATGAATCTTCCCTTTACAACAGATGAACCTATAACACCGTTAACGACAAGAGAAAAAGAGGTTTTAACACTTGTTGCACAGGGGGCTAATAACAGTGAAATAGCAAAGCAGTTATATGTGCGCGAAGTTACAGTAAAAACCCATTTAAACAGTATATTCAAAAAATTAAATGTGGCAAATCGTACTCAGGCTGTTTTACTGGCAATGCAAATGAATATTATAGAAGAATAGACATTATCGTAACAATGAGGTGCGTATGAGTTCTAATATGAAGGCAAAAATGCTGGAACTTTTAAGGAATGGTCGATTTGATGAATTTAATGCATTAAAACAGCAGCAAGACTCAAGCGAGTTGTTAGATCTAAGAGAACTTGACCTTAACGGGTGTGAATTAAAAAATGTGGATCTTAGCAATTCTGATTTATCTGAATCTGATTTTACCGAAGGTATTTTTAAAAATATTAATTTCACTAATTCCAATTTAACATCTGTAGATTTTTCTCATTCAAAAATGAAGAATTGTGATTTTACAAATGCACAAATAACTGAAGCCTATTTCAACTATTCAATCGTACTGGACTCCACCTTTATGGGGACTGATCTGACAGACTCCAATTTTTCGGAAGCAGAGCTCTCCGGATCAGATTTTAGTATGAGTAATAACTTTGAAGAGTGCAAGTTTAACAGTTGTACAACCTGGCCAAATCCGGAGCATTTGCCGCCTGATTTTGATCCTCAATTTGTGCAAGAGCCTGATGAAATCGAAGAAGATGAAGAAGAATTTGAGTATGAATATTAAATAGTTATACTATTCATAAAATTTTTTAAACTAAAAATTTTTTAGAAAGCAGCTTTTTTACTAAAAAAGCTGCTTTCAGTATTTTCTGGCTAGTTCAAATAACAAAATATAACTAGAAAACAGACTGATACTTTATTCTCTAAATCTACTCATAATAAAGTTCAAGCCATTTAGAGCCTGTCTGGTTAAAAAAAATAAAAGCTGGTTATATCAATAATAGAGGCTCATTTACGGACTGTGATGTTAAAGCTGAAGCGGCTTGCCTGGCAAGGCGATGCAAGCTTTAACATCACAGCTTCCTGGGCAATCTATATTCTGACACATAGTGAGGATAAAATGAATATTATTACTGCTTCTAAATTTTATTATCCAAGAGCAGGACTAGAAACTTACCTTTTGAATATAACCGAGGTGCTAAGAGAAAACGGACACAAGATAATTCCATTTTCCACAAATTATCCGGAAAATTTAAAAACTAAATACGACGATTTTTTTACCGAATATATCGAATTAGGCGGTAAAAGCAAAACCAACCTGTATGATAAGCTTGGGGCATTCATAAAACTATTATACAATTTTGACGCTCAAAACAAATTATCTCAACTCATAGACTATACACAACCTGATTTAATATGGGCATTTGGAGTACATCAGCATCTTTCACCATCTGTTTTTGTAACGGCAAAAAGGAAAAATATCCCGATAATTCATCTGTTATCTGATTATTCAATAATTTGTCCTGATTTTAATCTTACTAAAAATGGGGCTAGTCATTCAAGATTATTATCCCCCACAAAGGGTTGTTTTTCTGCTATTGCAAACAGGTACGCAAAATTATCCTCATTAAGCTATCCTAATAAGCAGCCATCCCTCAGTTCAAGCATAATCGGTGCTGTTGAACTTTATTTTTATGATAAATTTAAGCTATATATTAATAATGTAGATAAATTCATTGTCCCAAGCCGATTTTTAAAGCAAGTAATGATAAACAACGGCATGCCTGTGACTAAAATAGATCATTTACCAATATTTATAGAACCTGATAACTACATGCCAGAATACTCATCTCAAGCTTATTTTGTGTATTTTGGGAGCTTAAGCCACGAAAAAGGCCTGATCACCTTATTTGATGTGATGTTCAGGTTAAAGCATCACAAACTAATGCTTATAGGCGATGGTCCCCAGAGACATTTGCTAGAAAAAATCAAGGTAGAAAAAAATTTAGATAATATAAAATTTTTTGGCAAACTGCATGGTGAGCAGCTAAAAAGAATAATAAGAAATAGCAGATTTGTTATAGTACCTTCAACCTGGTATGATAATTCTCCTAATGTGATACTGGAGTCTTTTGCCTTGGGTAAGCCCGTTTTAGGCGCAAGTATAGGTGACATTCCGGAATATATAGAAGAAAGTAATACGGGACTGCTTTATACGCATAATAACTCCGAAGAATTAGAATCTAAGATAGACTTTCTTATGAATCAATCGGCTTTATGCAAAGAAATGGGAACTTACGCAAGAAAATTAATAGAAGCTGAATATAACCCTAAAGTTCATTATAAAGAACTCATGAAAATAGTAAAAACAGTAGTCAATCACTAATTAGTGATTAGTTTTCTGGGGTATTACCGTTTGTTCTGTTTTTTTAAGTTTCTCTTTTTTCTTTCCAATATTTGTAACTGTTTTAATTTCTTGGTCAATACCTTCCATCATTCTTTCAAAATAGAAATCATATTGCTCTGTAGTAAATAAGTAAATTGCACTCAGTACACTACTTCCTATTAGTGCCATATCAAACCACCTAGTTGCTGTATCAAAAGCTTTGTATTTTTTATCGTCACTATAACGCTTGAATTTTTCAAAATTATTCATTACATTTTTAAAGCGTTTAAATGAAAAATTTTTAAACTGAGCCCATTGTTTCGGCAAAAATTTAGGAATAATAAGATGACTAATTGTCATACCTATACCGAACTTCAAGGCAAGAGCCGTAGCCAGTATCGGCCCCGGATGAGATTTATAAACTCTTTTCCAGAGGGGGTCACCTTCTTTTATCTTGTGCTCTTTTTTCTTAATTCTTAGGCGAGTTCTATATTTTACATCAGGCGTATCAATAGTGGAGGTCTCTTGGATTCCAAACCCTGCCGTATTCATTTCATTCACAAAAGACCTGTAAGTTTTGTAAATATCGTGATTTTTATTATAAGTATTGTACAAGTTGTTCACTTCACTTACGTCCCCTAATTTTACTCCCGATATATGATATTAATTGATTCCTATCATATTAAAAAAAACACTTTTAAATTATTGCCAAATTTATTTAAATATTTATAAAAATTTAAATTTTTTGTCAAACCTACATTAAATTTTTTATCATTAATCAGCTAATTTTTTTTATATATTTAAATTTAAAGCGATGCCCGCCATCATGCATTTCATCCATCTTTCTCTCAAGATTTTCAATGGCTTCATTTTCTGTAATACCAATTGAAACAAGACTGTGCATAATACAATCCGCCATAAAATAGCCATTTTTTTTATAAATAAACGCTGGATACTCTGTTTCAGATTTTGCTTTGTCAATCATTAATTCTCACCTCTTTAAGTTTATTCACGATCATATAGATATATTAGGCATATCTAAAGTCCTTATATCAAAAAACAAATCAAGGAACAATATAAATAAAAAATGATCTTAATTATATATAATAAAAAATAAAAAATTCTCACATTGCTTAATTTTAATAAAAAATTAATTATCGCTTAAAATCATTAAAAGTAAAAAAAGTTTAAAAAAGTTTAAAATAAACTGGAAATTTTAATTTATATTTGATAAAATAAATATGTTAATATGCCGAAGTGGCGAAATGGTAGACGCAGTTGACTCAAAATCAACCGGGGTTATACCCGTGTCGGTTCAAATCCGACCTTCGGTATTAAAAATAATTTTACTCATATCATGGGGACGTTTTGGATTTGACAGGGCGTTGATGTGAGTTAGGTTGCGAGTCGGAGCGCTGTTCTTCGTTATCAACGAGCAAACAAAAACAATAAACGGCGACAACGTGATTGACGCTAGCAACGCTTTCAGACCAGTAGCAGTAGCTGCTTAGTCTAGTTGCTCATCAAGTAGCTTACACTGGTGGGGTTACTTGGTCAATTTTAACCAGGTGCGGTCGGTTTAGTTGAGAGCAAGCCGATCAAAGATCACTCTCAAGGCCCGATATGGCTTTAAACTGTCTGGTTTAGGTTTTAAGTTGCGGTTATTAACTTGGCCTGAATAAGATGAATTAGTAACCTACACTCGTAGATGCCTACTGGCATTCGTTTTGGACGAGAGTTCGAATCTCTCCGTCTCCA
>JANQHM010000163.1 GCA_028282645.1 Candidatus Gastranaerophilales bacterium | reverse complement strand
AGAAGAAGCTAAACAGCTAACCTTAGAGGCTATGTCAATTTACAAATGTAAAAAAATCAGGCAGGGAGAATTTAAGTTAATAAAGGTCAGTAATAACCCTAAGCTGGCAAGTTTAACTGTTTTTAAAGAGTTAAAGGAAATACCCGCAGAAGAGGCGAAGGTGGCTGATACTGCGTCAGTAGGTGATACTACTATTTTAGTAGAAGATAATAAAAAGGAAAATATTGTTAAAGACGAATATAATTGTGCAAATGATAATATAATAGACATAACTATTGATAGAAGCTATAATAGAAAAGAAGAATTAAACAAGAAAAAGCCCCATTATTAGCAGATTTTGATGTAAAAATCAAGACAATTTCAAAGAATGACAACTTTTTATTCTGTAAAAGGGGTAGTTGTCATTGTCTTTTTTATAAAAATAAAAACATGCTATTATATATTTATACTTAGATAAAATAAAGGGTGATGGTCATCACCTTTCCCATGTCATCGCTGTAAGCTTTTGATATAACTTGAGTTTACTTGTAAGCATCAGTACACTACTAAATAATAAAGATAAGTCGAGAAATAAAAAAATTGGTATTAAAGCTATGCAAAATATATTAGAAATAAAAGATTTAAACGTAGGTTTTACAATAAGTTCACAACTCTATCAAGTTGTATACGATATAAATCTATCCCTTAAAAAAGGAGAAGTATTGGGTATAGTAGGTGAATCAGGCTGCGGTAAAAGCGTAACCTCAATGTCAATAATAAATCTACTCCCACCCAACGGTAAAATAATATCCGGAGAAATTCTCTACAATGGTAAAAATCTTTTAAGCTGTGATAAAAAAGAAATCCAGTCAATAAGAGGCAATAAAATAGCACTAATACCGCAAGATCCACTAACTTCGCTAAATCCTCTATATACAATAGGTAACCAAATAATAGAAGTTATACAGCTGCACCAGAAAAAAAATAAAAAAGAAGCAGAAGAAATAGCGGTAGAAATGCTTGAAAAAGTACAAATACCCGACGCTGCAAGCAGGTTAAAGGACTACCCTCACCAATTTTCAGGCGGAATGAGACAAAGAGTATTAATAGCAATGGCCCTATGCTGTAATCCTGATATCCTAATAGCAGATGAACCCACAACCGCTCTTGATGTTACAGTTCAAGCCCAAATTATGAAATTAATAAAAGATATCCTGAAAAAAGAAAATAAATCAATGATTCTAATCACTCACGATTTAGGGGTAATAGCGGAACTCGCAGATCAAGTAGCCGTGCTGTACTCAGGAAAAGTTGCAGAACAAGCACAGGTCAAAGACTTGTTTAATAACCCGATGCATCCATATACAAAGGGCTTGTTAAATTCGATTCCGACAACTAAAACCGAAAAGCTTGAACCAATAGAAGGCCAACCCCCTGATATCTTCGATGATATACAGGGCTGTAACTTTAACCCTAGATGTAAATTTGTAATGGATAAATGCAAAACAATTGACCCGCCGATAAAAGATATAAACGGCCACGCGGTAAAGTGCCATTTATACTAAAGACAACAGGATAAAAAAGATAGAGGAACTATTAATAATAGTTCCTCCAGGCTTTTTTAGGTCAAGGTATAAGTTTATTATTTACTGCATTTATGTGACAGATGGTTTATAGCATTAACCGCTTGTACATATTCCACTTCATCAGCAAGATTTTCAGCTAACTCTCTTGCAACATCACCCATAATGTCTCTGAATATTTTCCTGTCAACCATAATAATTTCATCTTTCAAGTGAATATGAGAAATTCTTATACCGCCGGCAAGGTCTTTAATCAGCTTTATTCTTGGCTGTTCCTGAAGATACTTCTCAATTTTTATTAATCTCTCTACAGGTACAGGCCATCCGCCGTTTTTACCGCCCCATGGAAAAGGAAACTCATCCACCTTAATACGACAATTTGCTTTTAAAATACTGTTTGCAAGTTCTTCAAATTCTGCAATAGATCCTTCAAACTCTATCTCAGCTTTGAACTTTAAATGGTCAGTCATAATCTTCTCCTCTACTTCTTTTTCTTTTCTGTTACTTAATCAAATAGCCCACAATTATAGGCCTTTTTAAGATATTGCATATAATGGTCTGTAAAAAGCTCATTGTTTTCTTCATACAGTGTTAAATATACTTTTTTCGCTGCCATAATCGCAGCCTGTTCACAAGCACACATCATAGTGCTAACTTTATCAGGATGACCGCTTGTATAAAAATTTGTGCAATGGCACCAGTTCATACAATACTTGTTAAACTTACACTCCAGGCATTTCAAATCAGGCTCTTCCGATTTAACAATATGGCAAGGACTCATAATATTATCCGGCTTATCTATATTGCCAAGACAAAACTTTTTGTTATTTTCATTACCGGAAAGCCTCTCACAATGATACACATCACCATTAGTGGCAAAAGCTCTTTCCAACTCTCCTCTTCCGCACTTGTCAGTTTCCTCGTATCCTTTTTTTAAGAAAAGGATCACCTTATTATCAATCAAATTAAGAGCAATCTCATTTCCTTTTCTGTAGCTGTCTATATATATATCAGCAATTTGAGAATACACCTTTTTAAAAGCCGCAAATATACCATCATCCCAATTAGTACAAACATTAGGATTCAAATGTATTGAACTTATATCATTATCAATAAAAAACTTAAAGGTCTCCGGCAAAGAAGAAAGAGTCTCCGGCTCATAAACAGCATTAACCTGAAAGTCGTTTAAACTCTCTTTTGCTTTATTAAGGTTCTCAAAAGCAATATCAAAAGACCCTTTTCCGTCAGAAAATTTTCTGCTTTTATCATGTATATGCCTAGGCCCGTCAATGCTAAACGCAATATGAAATTTTTCAGCCCGCAAGTATTCTATTATCTCTTTAGAAAGAACCGTACCGTTTGTTGTAATATTTAGTAATGTCTTGGTATCATTTTCTTTTTCTTTATCTCTAATATAAGAAACTGTTTGTTTTATTATATCAAAATATAATAAAGGTTCTCCACCAAAAAAGTTAAATTCCAGCTTTTCACCTTTAGGTAATATTTTAAACGCATAGTCAATAACTTTTTTCGCAGTATTATAACTCATTATTTCATTGGCTTTTGCACCAGAGTAACAATAACTGCAAGCCAAGTTACAATCTTTAGTAATAGATAATGTAAATTTCACCCGCATATCCTCCAGAAATTATTTAAAGTTAATCTGTTAAAATATTTTTTGTATTTTTTATTCTGTAATGTGCTTTTGATTTTAAACATTTAACATTTATTTATAATACTTACTAAAAAAAAATATATTATATTTTTTAAATTTTTCACATAAAGAAAAATAACATAATTATGAACACAAAACAATATTTCTTTTTCATATAAATTTATTTTTTTATTAAGCAAGTTCCAGATTTATTGATTCTTACTTACAGGTTCCAAATTAAATTTTTTTTAATTATCAAATGAAAATTTATCAAAAAAACTTGAAGTTAAATTGTGTTCATGGTTTTCTATAATTGTACGAAGAAAAAATAAATTTAACTATTGACTTTGGCCTTTGTACTTTATATTATTAAACCACATTTTTTCAATACTCGCCGGTGTAGCTCAATGGCAGAGCAACGGTTTTGTAAACCGTAGGTTGTAGGTTCGACTCCTATCACCGGCTAAAAATGGGTAGGTGTCCGAGTGGTTAAAGGAGACGGACTGTAAATCCGTTAGCGTAAGCTTACGTTGGTTCAAATCCAACCCTACCCATTTTTACTTGCCCATGTGGCGCAGGGGCAGCGCATTCCCTTGGTAAGGGAAAGGTCACGAGTTCAAATCTCGTCATGGGCTTGTAAATGATTTTAATTTAATAATATAAATTTTTTATTATAGTGATAAAAGAGGAGAATAACGAAAATGGCTAGGGCAAAATTTGAACGTACAAAGCCACACGTAAATGTTGGAACCATAGGGCATGTTGACCATGGTAAAACAACATTAACAGCAGCTATTACTTTTACTCTTGCAGCAGCTGGCAGCGCAGAAGCCAAAGCTTTTGATCAAATTGATGCAGCTCCGGAAGAAAGAGCAAGAGGAATTACAATTTCTACAGCTCACGTTGAGTACGAAACACCAAACAGACACTATGCTCACGTAGACTGTCCGGGTCACGCTGACTATGTTAAAAATATGATTACTGGTGCAGCTCAAATGGACGGTGCTATTCTTGTTGTATCAGCAGCTGATGGACCTATGCCACAAACCAGAGAGCACATTCTTCTCGCTCGTCAGGTTGGTGTTCCAAAATTAGTTGTATTCCTCAACAAATGTGATATGGTTGATGATGAAGA
>JANQHM010000017.1 GCA_028282645.1 Candidatus Gastranaerophilales bacterium | reverse complement strand
TCAGCAGGTGATACTACTATTTTAGTAGAAGATAATAAAAAGGAAAATATTATTAAAGACGAATATAATTGTGCAAATGATAATATAATAGACATAACTATTGATAGAAGTTATAGTAAAAAAGAAGAATTAAACAAGAAAAAGCCCCATTATTAGCGGGTTTTGACGTAAAAATTAAAAAGTTTAAGACAATGATAGGCTTTTGCTACGCAAAGGATAGTTATCATTGTCTTAAAGTAGATCCAATTGCCATTTTTTCCAAATTTAAAAGCTGTTCTTTAATATCAACACCTCCTAAATAGCCCCCTAAACCTCCATTAAAATTTATAACCCTATGGCAAGGTAATATTATTGGGAGAGGATTTTTAGAATTTGCATTAGCTACAGCTCTATGACCATTAGGTATATTTAATAACTGCGCAAACTCTTTATAGCTTATTGTAGTTCCGTAAGGTATCTTGGATAATCCGTTCCAAACAAATTTTTGGAATTCTGTGCCGGAAATAAAATCTATTTTAATGTCAAAGCTTTTAATATCACCTTTTAAATATTGATCTATTGATGACTTGACACCGCGCAGTAAGTCGGTTTCTTCTTTTATTAAATTATTTAAATAATTTAAATTATTATCCAAATTATTAAAAGTTATTTTAACAAGCTTTTTTTGCTTAGAATATAAAATTAATTTACCTATACCTTTAAAATTATAATCAAAATAATATATTTTACTCATTGATAGTTTCCACAGTTTTTTCTTCTTTGGTTTTTTCTTCTTTTTCAACATATTCAGGCAAAGTAAAGTAAAAACTTGTACCTGCACCTTCTTCACTTGTAAAGCCGATCTCTCCGCCCATTTTTTCGATAATAGCTTTGGTAATACTCAATCCCAGACCACTACCGCCTCTTTTTCTTGAAGAAGAAGCATCAACCTGATTAAATTTTCTAAATAATTTTTTCTGACTTTCTTCCGGTATGCCACGCCCATGGTCAATTACAAAAAATTTAATATTATCATCGTCTTTATCAATAATAATTTCTACCACATCACCACTTAAGGTAAATTTAGCCGCATTAGAGAGTAAATTAGAAAAAATCTGCATAAAACGGCTTCTATCAACCTTAATTTTGTAACCTTGCAGATTAATATTGCTTTTCAACATATATTCCACCTGAAATTGTTTACCATAAGGTCTGTTCATATCTATGCTATTTTTAACCAGAGGTATAACTTCAGATATTTCCATATTAAATTCCATTTTATTTTGCTTTATTTTTTCCAGGTCTAATATATCATTAACCAGATTAAGTAATCTAACACTGTTATTTTCAGCTATTTCGATCATTTTAGTATATTTATCAGGGATTTCACCAACTATACCGCTTAACAATAATTTTAAAGAGCCATGAATCGCAGTAATAGGTGTTCGCAGTTCATGGCTGATGGTTGCAATAAACTCATCTTTTAAGGTGTCTACTTTTTTACGTTCGCTTATATCCCTAATAACTACAATTGTTTTGGTCTCATCGTCATAGATAATATTTGTAAGATATACTTCTACAGGAAATTTAGTACCTGTTTGAGTTATAGCATCTAATTCAACTGATTGTATTTTTCCAATACTATCAGTTAAAGCTTCTGCTTCTTTTATGGTTTTCCTATATAAATTTTTAAAATCAGGTATTAATAATTCAATACTGTTATTTGTTAAATCAGTTTCATCATATCCAAATATATCTGATACCCTGGAATTAAAGCTTTCAATACAATTATTATTTGTTAATGTAATAATACCTTCCTTAATCCCTTGTAAAATAGAAGTTGTATAATTCTCACGTTCTTCCAGCCTATTTAACATTCTATCTTCAAAAACTTTTATTAAAATTTGTTGAGAAATATTATTTAAACTATCTATTTCATCCTGAATTAAATACCTGTTTTTATCATTTAACAAAAACAAGCCCCCTACCAATTGCCTGTCAGTAGTGGTTACCGGATAAACACCAATATAGTTAAACTGTTTTTGTTTATAATAATCAATAGTATCAGTATCCGCACCAAAAAAATGATCCAAATCATCAATACCTACAAAGGCATTAATCTCTTTAAGCTTTTTATGCCAAAAATCTATTCTTTCTGCTAATTTATAATTATCTATGGGTTTATTTCCATTAAGGTTATAATTCCAGGATTCTTTCCCTTCCTTATCAAAAAACTGTACAATTCTAGCTTCATTAACCTGCAAAGTATTAGAAATCTCTTCGCAGATATTATCTAATATTAAATTTAAATCATCATTTTTAGTTAAGATATTAGAAACCTTATGTAATAAAAGTTTCATTTCACTACGTTTTTGTAATATATTTATAGTTTCTATTTGCTTAATTGATAAAAATAAGTTCTCAGCTATTTCTTCAACCAGTATTTTTTCATCCTTAGTCCACTTTCTCAAATCAGATTGAGAAAAAACAATGAAACCCCATTCTTTATTTATTCCCTTAATTTTAGCTGCAATAAAAGATTTATCACCATTTTTTAAAAAGATTTTTTTAAACGGCCAAGCTAAATCAGAATTTTCTATATCATCAATATCTAATACATTTTTATTTAAGAATAATTTTTCCACCTTTTCTTTTTCAAACCTTACACCGTAAATGCTAAAAGGTTGTCCGTCAGTATGCTCTTTTAGTAGTTTTAAAATTATTTTACCCTCAACTTTTGAATATTTAATTAAAAGAACCCTGGAGGATTTTAATAAATCGGCAAGAGCAATGCATAGTTTAGAAAAAGAATCTGTATAGTCAGTTGTTGATTTTACAACTTTATTTATTAGACCTGTTAATAAAAGCTGTCTCTGTGACTTTTTTCGATTATAATTAATTTTCTTTTGAAGCTTTAAAGCTATTACAGCCTGAATCAAAACAAAAGCTGCAAATATAAATTTAAATAATTTAAAATGGTTTTGACTTTGTTCTTTATACTGAACATTTAAATCATTTATTTCTCTTACAAATAAAAATATTTGGGTTGATAGCTTGGAATATTCTTGAAAAAAGGTTAAAGGATCATCGTTAAAAGATAAGTTGTCCAAATCAAACCACGTATATTTAATTTCATCCCATAAATTTATTAATTTTGGAGATGTATCCAGTAAATAATTATAAAAACTATCGAGTTTATCTACCTGATTACTTATTTTATATCTTAATATAAGGGATTTTTCTTTATCTTCATTTAATAATGCTGTTCTTCTGAATGTAATATACTCAGTAATACAATTTGATAATAAAGTTACATTATTTACGTATTCAATTGTTTTATGCTCATTTTTATATACTTTAATTTCAAAATA
Source organism: Candidatus Gastranaerophilales bacterium (assembly GCA_028282645.1). Lineage (GTDB taxonomy): Bacteria > Cyanobacteriota > Vampirovibrionia > Gastranaerophilales > JANQFW01 > JANQFW01. Next base: position 3,857 of record JANQHM010000017.1, on the reverse strand, counting down.
AAATTGAACAAGCAAATTAATTAATATACATATATTAATTATTAAAAGCAATAAAAAATATAACTTAAACTCTTTTATATTAGTAAATGTAGATATTAAATATTTTGTAATATTTTTCATTATAATAAATAATCCATATCAAATACAATTAACTTGTTAAATTAATGGTCATCACCTTTCTTATCTTATGGCATCAGTGTAAGCTTGTGATATAACTTGAGTTTACTTGTAAGCACTGACCACTACCAATTAATATATTTAAACTGACATACTATTTAGAGCATTTGCAAAAGAATTTCTGACATGGCATATAGCGATTGCCATTGCATCACTAGAATCATCTAATTTAGGAATTTGGTCATTTTTTACAATTAATTTAATCATTTCTTGTACATCATTTTTATTCGCTCTTCCATATCCTGTAATTGTTTGCTTTATAACCAACGGAGTGTATTCATTTATGGGTATTCCTAATTTTCTTAAAGTTAACAAAATTACACCCCTTGCTTCACAAACAGGCACAATGGTTTTAGCGTTTTTAAAAAAGAATAATTCTTCAACAGATGCTATATCAGGCTTATACATATCTAGAAGATAATCTAAATCCTGTGAAATTTCTAATAATCTACAGGCTTTATCCAAAGACTTATCAGTTTGTATAGAACCGGATTCGACCACACTGTAATGTTCTTCACCATCTATTACCTGAGCATCAATGATTGAATAACCCACTATTGCCATACCCGGATCTATACCTATTATTCTCACTTATACCTACCTAGTCTATTAGTTTTATATACTTTCAAATGTTAATAAAAAAATATGGTAGTGGTCTGTCGAGTTCTGGTATTTTCAAGTAAACTTAAGCTGTAGCAAAAGTTTATAATGATGACCATCACCAAAATATGTTACTTATTTATAAACTTAATTTTACTATATAAACGCTTGTTTGAGAATATACTGATTTTTTTATATTAATTTTATTATGGTGCAATTAAAGCCGGTAATTACCGGCTTTAATTGTGACTTCAAAAATAATTAACTAAGTTGAGTAGAGGAAATATGTTGTGAAAAAAGTAATTAAAATAGTTATAACTTTATTATTTACTCTAGTGTTAAATAAATGTTTAAAAGCTCTTCAGTTTCTTGATCTTGGATTTGTGGATTATTACCATGGCTATGGTTGTGATTGATACTATTACCATGATTATGGTTATGCTCTTGGTTACCATTGCCGTTGCTATTAGTATTGTTATCTTTGAATAAATCGCCTAATATTTCAATAAGGATATTTACAAAAAGCTTAATAAGTTCATTCATTGAAGTTGGTAAACTGTTAGCTGATTTATTATTTTTATTAGTCTTAGGTTTGCTATTTGTTGCATTTTTGGCTGAGTGGTTATGATCAGGATAAATTCTTTTGTTGTGGGCTTTATTAGTTGATTTTCTTTTTGTTCTCTTAGGCGGATAATGATGGTGATGTTCATGTTCATGATAATGATAAACATTGCCGTTTTTATCAGCTGTTTTACCAGTTGTATATTTAGTTGCCCCGTGATCATGACGGGTGTGGCCGTGGTCTTTATGACCGGCTTTTGTAGACGATTGACCATTTGTTGTTCTTGTTTTTTTATTGGTATATCCTTTTTTGGGAGAATTTTTGTTTACATAAAATTTGTTTTTATTAACGCTGATGTTTTTTTGCCTAGTATTACCATTGCTGCTGCGGTTAACTTGCAGGTTATTATTTGGGAGACTATAATTGATCATAGTTCTCATTCTTAATCCCTCTCTCTTTTTCAGTCCAGTATTGTCTTTTTAAACTCTCTCTTTTTCGTACTTAATCTATTCTTATTATTATAAAAACAATAAGTATTTCAAAATTGACATAAATAATATTAAAATATTATATATTTTAAAATATATTACATTAGCTGCTAATTTTTTAATGATGGCTATATATTATATAGCTATATATATCTTTATTTATAGAGATATGTTTTTCTCAATTCTTCTAATAGGCTGTCAAAAATTTGTGTATTGTCTAAAATCCGAGTGTTGGGATAGTATTTGCCTTCATTTTTCTTAAAAGAATCAATACCTTTGCCTTTTATATAAATATCAACCAGCTCGTTAGTATGGTCGTGGGTGTAGTATTTAACCTCTCTGAGGGGATAGTGGTAATTAAAGAGCTTAATTTGTGCAGGCAAAAAGCCTTTTATAAATTTTTCCTTGTTTTTTATTCTCATATAGCTGTTAGCGTGGTCTGAGGTTACAATTAGTATTGTGTTGGACCAGTCAATATTGTCATCAGGCTTGTTAATAAATTTAACTGCTGCATCTACAGCTTTATCCAGGTCCCACATTGCACCAATCATATGCTTGTAGTTATTTTCATGGTTTGCCCAGTCTATATCGCCCTGCTCTGCCAGTAAGAAAAAGCCGTTGTTATTTTGGCTTAATACATTTAAGGCTGCTAATACACAATCTTTAAGATAAGGATTTTCTTTGGTATTTCTTTTTATAATAGGTGTACCATCCTTATAAAGGGGTTTAAAAGAATTAAAATGTCCCTTTTTAGTGCCAAATAAGGCGAATAGTTTCTTGTTATTTACTATTGCTTGATTAGCAGCTTTTTTAATACTTTCAGATGCATTTATATTTTTTTTTCTTTCTATAAAAATATATTCTTTATTCTTTTTTATTGAATTATACAGCTCATCAGATAAATATTTTTTTACGCCCCAGCCTTTGTTATACGCGGGATGACCTCCTCCTATCAATACTTGGGGGGTAAAGCCTATCATTTGGTTTGCTATCCCTTCCTTTGTATTTACAGGGGTAAAATAATTGTTTCTGGTTGCGCTATGGGTAATTAAAGCCGCCGGTGTGGCATGATTAAAAGGAACCGTTGTTATTATTCCTATGCTGCCTTTATTTTTATCTCTGAAAATTTCTGCTATGGTTGTTAGAGGCTTATTTTCATCATTGTAGGCCCGGAAGGAAACAGCTTTGGTTTCTACTTTTTGCCCTGTAAACATTGCGGTTGCCGAGGCTGCTGAATCGGTTGCCGGAATTTTATAGAAGCCTTCTTTATAGACAAGAGGAAGCTTATTTAAAAAATAATTTCTTCTTTTTAAGCTATTACTGCTGTTTGATGTTTTGCCTCCGAGTAAAGGTGAATACCCTAATGAATAATCTGTATTATCTTTTGAGTAGAGTTGCTTGCCCTTGATATAGGCATATCTGTTGTATGTATTTATGTCCCAGGTTGATACATAGCCTTTGTACGGAAAGCTGTGCCAGATGAGTTTTTCATCTTCTCCCGTAAAGAAGCGGCTGGCCGCTGTTTGGTGCTCTTTGTGCATTCCGTCACCAATAAAAATTATTATATATTTTAAGGTGCTTTCAATTGCATTTGCTTTTATAAAAAAAAGTATTAAAAAGTAAATAATAAAAAATATGGTCTTATTTTTCATAGTTAATATCTTCTTACCCTTAATCAATCCTGCTTTAAAAAAATCACCCGCAAATTCCAAAAATAATAAAAATTAAATTATATACTAAAAAATTATACAATTTTTTTACGTTACAGTCAAAAAATAGAAATGGTAAAAACTCCCCTTTTGCGGTGCAAAAAGTTTACCATTTCTATTTTATTTAAGTTATAAGATTAAAATCCACTAATAATGGGGCTTTTTCTTGTTTAATTCTTCTTTTCTATTATAGTTTCTATCAATAGTTATGTCTATTATATTATCATTTGCACAATTATATTCGTCTTTAATAATATTTTCCTTTTTATTCTCTTCTACCAAAATAGTAGTATCACCTGCTGACGCAGTATCAGCCACCTT
>JANQHM010000016.1 GCA_028282645.1 Candidatus Gastranaerophilales bacterium | reverse complement strand
AGGGGAGTTTATCGTTGCAGTTTTTATGTGCGCTAACTTTCCAGGTGAAAAGCACTAATCAAAGTCCATCAGTAATACTGAAAGAAAGCTATAATCAAGGGGTACAGCTAAAGCCAGTCGATGATTTTTGATAACTGTAAGAGGTGCTAACCGGCACCTACATAAGAAAGATGATGACTAATCATCTGATTATAAATAATATAGGGAATTAAGAGTGTTAATAGAGTGGCAATAAGGAGAAAAAAAATGAAGAGGATTTTTAAATATAAAACCCCGGTTGACGACAATCCTTTGTACGCAAGAAACGCAAATAAGGAGCACCCTCAAAAAAAAGGCGAATACCCTAAAGAAATAAACTATACAAGAGTAGATATAATGGAATTTGTAGTTAATTACAAGGATCAAACTGAACAAATTGCAGCTTATGGCCTTACTGAATTAAAAAGGATGAAAAGGGACAATTTAGCAGAATTAGCCAATAATATAGAACTTTAATACAGAGAAACATAATTTTATTTTTCAGAATTTTTTTTTAAAACTTCATTTTATTAACAATCCCATATTTAGAAATATATAAATAAAATAAACTTTAAAAAATAAAACGGCTGGTTTTATTTGTATTTTTTAATAATCTTCATCAAAAATTATATTTTCCAATTCGTATCTGTCCAAATGTCCTTTTAATAAATATCCCATAATCATTGCACAAGCTATTATATCTTTTTCTTCTATATTAGTACGTGATTTAACTTTATTTATCAGGTCAGCATAATTGTGCATAACTTGCAGCATTTGAGAATCTATCCTGTCTATCATAACATTCATTGTTACGGATGGATTTTCAAGACTTTTTAAAAAGTCTTCAGCTGCTTTTATTTTATTTTGCATTTTACTCCACCCCGTATAGTGTACTTAACATACGATTAATATAACAATACGGGATTTTTACTTCAACATACAGTTGGGTAAAGCTAAACAGGTACTTTAAAATATCTTTCTTTTAATATGTAATTAATATCTTCTATCCACAGAAATCCTGTTATTTTCTTGTTCCAGGGTAATTCCACTACCGGTAAGCATTTGTTTTTAAAGCATTTCATTGTTTCATATGCTTCTTCCAAATTCATTCCAGGATACAAAGCAATAGGATAATCATATTGATAGTCCAGGTTTTTTATCTTAGTGTTTCTAATAATACTTAAGTTTTGCTTTAGCCTTTCTTTTAGGATTTTTTTCAGTTTGCTTTTGTTTATGTACCCTAAAAGGCAAGACTCTTTATTGGTAATGGGAATATCTTCGACATTGAATATTTTCATTTTTTCAAAAATGTCATAAATAGTATCACTTTCTTGAACAGACACGCGAGACTGTCTGGTATACTCTTTTACAATCCTTTTTGTTAAACCCATATTAAATCCTCTCTATGTGAAGAAAATTTTGGTAAAAAGATTAAATCCTTTTAATTAGATTACAGTATTAAATTTAACTAATTTTTTTTTGAAAAACTATAAGTAGATAGGGTAAAAGTATTTATAAAAAAAATATAACTTACCTAGCTAAGTGTAGCCATCATGTAAATGACCTAGAATTAGATAAGGTTTCTATACTGTTTAGTTAAAAAATTTTGTATTTATATGTATAAAATTTTGTATTGTCTTGATAAAGCTATTTTTTTAGTATTATTCTATTTGTTTTTTTATAGTTCTTTTGTTATTTTAAAATGTAATTTTGCAATATTTTCAAGTTTATTTCTACCGATATTTTGAACAAAATATCGAGCCTGATCTTTAACTTTTTGAGATGCGCCTTTGTTAAAATCAATTTGGTATAATGCAGATAATTTTTTTATTCTTTGAACAAATTCATTTCTCGCAAGGATAGAAGCTGCTGCAACTGCAAGATCATCTTCTGCACGGGGTCTTTGTTCCAGATTTATATCCACACCTTTGGCTTTTAAAGCATTTTTGATTAAAGACTCATCTCCAAATTTGTCAGAAAGAGCATTTTTGCATTCTTTCTTTTCCAATATATTTTCTATTGCTCTGGCATGTCCCCAGGCCAGCAGTTTATTTAAATTTTTAAAGCTTTCATACAGTTGATTATATTTTTCCGGACTTATTACCACAATTGAATTAATTGTATGTTTTTTAATTTTTACTGCAAGTTTTTCAATGGTTGAATCTGTTATTTTTTTACTGTCTTGTACGCCCATGTTGCTTATTATTTCTTTATTTGTTTCATCAATAAGTACTGCCGCAATAACTAACGGACCAAAATAATCGCCTTTACCGGATTCGTCCGTACCTATCCAGCTGGAGTATTTGTACAGTTTAGGATCAATCAGGCTGGTTTGTGAAATTTGTTTTTGATGAGTTGTATTAAGATATTCATTAAGAAAAGATTCGGTGTTTTTGCCTTGTACCAGAATTTTGCCACTATTATACAAAGTAACCGTTACTCCGCTACCTTGAGCTCGCCAGAATGCGTGATTCATCGGCTTAAATTTAAAGCCCTTATTTTGAAGCTTTTCTTTTAATTCTTTTTCTTTCTTTAAGTCGTATTTTGAGCTGTAAGAATTATTTCCGTTTGCGCTCACCGTAAATAACCTTTATAAAGTCTACTCCCAATCAAAAATAATATACCAAAAAGTATTCACTGTAAAATATTTTAATTTAGGAAATAAAAAAAGGTTCTTTATGAACCCCATCGTTAGCACATTACCAAATTTTTATTTAATACTGTTTTACTTAACCTTTTACCTTTTCTTTACCCAATTATATAAAGTATTTTTTTTATTAAAAATTGCTTAATTTTTTTTTAATATTAAGAAAATTTAAGCTAAAAGATAATATATTATTTTTCAGCATAAACATAAGCTGATAACGACTCTAATGTAATGGTTTTACCGTCGAGTTCTTTTTTTAAGTCTTCAATATATTGATTAACCACTTGCTCATCAAGGTGGTTCAAAAACCTTTGCTTTAATGACTGCGCACCGCCGCCTGATGATGTGTTAAACCAAGGTTCTATCATTGATGCAGATACCGTATATGTTGATTTTTCCACATTTACATCTATATTTATATTTTTAAACCCTGCTTGAATAAGATTAGCCTCTAATGTTTTATTATCAAAATTGGTTAAAGGGTCGTCTGGATTGCTCATTATTTTGTATTCAACCTCTTTAAGCTTTTTATAGTCAGGAAAATTTAAAGGGTTTATTAACTCATAATACTTAGTATTTGATTTTATAATAGGTTCAAAAAATGAAACTCTGCCACCAGGCCTGAGAATTCTGTACAATTCTTTTATAGAGGTTAATTTATCAAGTACATGAACTAGTACAGAGCGCATAACTATTACATCTACGGAGTTATCTTTTATATCTGGATGGGTTATGTCTGTGTTAATGAACTCTACATTTTTATTAATACCGCAATCTTTGGATATTCTTTTACATTCATCCAGGCAATCCTGAGCAGAATCAGCAAAAATAACTTTTCCTGATTCTTTTAATTTGTTACATGCTTCAAATGCCAATAAGCCGGTACCTGTACCGATATCTATTAAAGTATCATTTTTTTTTATTTTAGCATTGTTTAAAATTCTGTCTCTAACAAGCATTAACCAATTTATGGTTTGATTTTTTTGCTCTTCTGTCATATAGGCGAACCTGGAGTTTTTGAGCCATTGTGTCCAGGTTTCAATAATTTTAGACATAAATAACCTCTTTCTTTTTATTTAACTGTTTCAAAAGATTTTTTGCAGCTTGGACATTTAGTTTTTTCTTTATTCACCTTTGTATTACAATATGAACATTGTTTATATACTTCTCCGGGTTTATTTTTATAATTTTTAGGTGCTTTGTTCATTGCATTAAAACAATCATTTAATTTGATATTTTTCTTTTTTAATAAATAATTTACCGTTATAAAAATTATAATAAATTTCACGGCAACTGCAATAATAATAAATAAAAAAGCTAATTTTAAAATACCTGTTAACACAATTAAATATACCTTTTATTCTTTAACTTTAAATTATTATACTATCTAATAAGTAGTAGTATAATAATTTAAAAATATTTTTTAGATTATTCAATTATAAATAAAAAGATGTTTTTTTACATTAAATTAGTCTGGCACTTATTGTAATATTGTTGTATGCTATCAGTAACTTTTATCTAATAAGTATTTAGTTAATTGGTTTTTGGGTTGTATAAAATTAAAGTTTATAATATTAATAACTCAATAACTTGAAGTTTTAAAAATGTGACATGTATGAATATTCGGGTGGAGGAATATGAAAAAGATTTTTGGGTTACTGGTCATTTTAGTATTAATACATTCATCAACTTTAATTCTGTCATCATCAGTATATGCATTGGAAGATGCAGGGGGGTATGAGGTTGGTGTGTCCGAATCGGCAATTGAATCGGGTGAATTTAATAAAATGAGAGAAGTTGATAATTCAAATGATTTAACAGAAACAAATGAAAAGAAATTTGAAAAAAATCTTGAGCAAAAATTGTCAAAACAAAATAATTCCGTAAGTGTGATAGAAGATTTATTCGATGGTAAATTAAAGCAATTTGGATATGAAATTTTTGGCAATGGAGTGAGCCAGACTTATAACAGCAAAATTCCCGATAATTATATTTTAAAAATAGGAGATAAGGTTAACCTTTACTTTTGGGGGAGTTCTATAGATGTTTTAACTTCTTCAGGCAGTAGCTCTTTAAGCCCTTTTGTTAAAACAATGATAGATACTCAGGGAAATATCTTTGTGCCGAGTATCGGGGTTTTAAATGCCAAAGGCAAAACATTAAAGCAAATAGAAAAACAAATATATTCAAAATTGTCTAAAAGGATATCTGACTTTAGAGTAAGAGTAAGTGTTCATGAACCGGGTAATCAAGGGGTAATGGTCGTCGGTAATATAAAAAGGCCGGGTGTTATCTATCTTGATTCTTCCGCCAGTATATTGGATGCACTTAGTCTTGCTGGCGGTATTCTAAAAGAAGGGTCTTTAAGAAATATCAAATATATAAGTAAAAAAAAGTCCGGTCAAATAGACCTTTATAATGTATTAATAAAAGGCAAAGTTCAGGATATTTCCCTTAAAGACGGAGATGTGATTTTAGTTAATCCGATAGGTAAAGTTATAGCTTTGTCTGATGGGGTAAAAAAGCCGGGAATTTATGAGTTTACTGATAATGAAAATATGGAAGAGGTAATCGGATTTGCTGGCGGGTTATTACCTTCTTCAAATATAGATAAGTTGGAAATTGAAAGCTTTGATAACTCAATAAAGCAGAGAGTATTTAAAAACGTAAATATTAATCAATTGGATAAAATAAAGCCTAATGACGGTGATTTGGTCAAGTTTAAAGAATTATATAAAATACCTGAAAATATTGTTGTTTTAAAAGGTAATGTTAAAAGTCCCGGCGGATACGAATTTAAAGCCGGAATGAAGTTATCTGATGTGATAAAGTCAAGTGATGATATGCTTGTTAATACTTTTGTTGCGCAGGCAATAATTACAAGGGTTATTAATTCTCAAAAGGATGTTGTTAATATTCCCATTTCTTTAATTGACTTCTTTAATGGGGTTATTAACCCTGAATTAAAAAGAAGAGATATTATTACAATATATCCTGGTATGGAATCCGAGATGGTATTTGTAAAAGGGTGTATTAAGAATCCCGGCTCCATTCCTTTTAGAGGAGGTATGACTCTGGGAAGTATACTAGGCAGTTTAAAATTTGACAGAAATGTTAATGATATTGCTGTTGAGATTAAGTCCTTAAGAACTGATAATGCTGCTATATATTTAAAGAGGAAAATTAAATCTTTAAACCTTGATGAAAACAAAGAAGAAGCTGATGAAAATGATAGAAATGCAGAATCCTTAAATGAGCTGAATGTCAGGATTGTTTATTTATATGAGTATTTAACTCAGAATGCGCAAGGAAATGTAAATTTAAAACCGGGTGATTCTATTTTGTTTAGGCCTTTATTGCCCAAAGAAGCCTTAAGAACCTTGGAAATAACCGGCTATGTAGTTAACCCCGGTGTTTATAAAATAAAGCCTGGCTTAAGATTATCAGATGTTATTTCTGAGGCTGGCGGCCTTAAGAGCGGAGCTTTCCTGAATGGGCTGGTATTTACTCGTCCTTCGCTTGTAGCTGTTCAAAACAGGTTAAATAAAGAAAATCTATTAAGATATCAGGAAGAATTAACTTTAGAATCAACTAAATTTGGTAAAAAAGATGGTATGGCTGCTATTTCTCAAGAGATGGCTATGCAGGACAGGTTTTTAAATCTGTTTTACCAGGATAAACAGAAGCTAAAGGGAAGAATAGCCATAAATATCCAAAATAATGAATTATCTCCTGGTGATAACATTGAAATTAAAGATGGTGACAAAATTCACATCCCCTCTGAGCCGGGTTATGTATTATTGGTAGGAGAAGTTAATAATCAATCCGCAATTGCTTATATGCCTAATAAACCTTTAAAGCATTATATAAATAAGGCTGGCGGCTTGAAAAAAGAAGCCAGAAAAAATCAGATTTATATAGTTAAAGCAAATGGTATAACCGTAAAGCCCGGTAAGCTTATGGCTTACAAGCCCGGGCAGGGGGATTCTGTTGTTATCCCTAAAAAGTATGTGCAAAGAGTTAATAAGACAGAAGTAGTGAAAAGCCTTGCTGACGGAGCCTTTAAGCTAATGAGTATAATCTTCATGATGGATAGACTCTAATGTAACGGGTTGGGGGTAGTCACTTCGGATAATGGATATATATAAAAGACAATGATAATTACCCTTTGCGTGGCAAAAGCTTATCATTGTCTTAAAATATTTTAATTTTAAATCTAAAATCCGTTAATAATGGGGTTTTTTCTTGTTTAATTCTTCTTTTTTGCTATAATTTCTATCAATAGTTATGTCTATTATATTATCATTTGCACAATTATATTCGTCTTTAATAATATTTTCTTTTTTATTATCTTCT
>JANQHM010000013.1 GCA_028282645.1 Candidatus Gastranaerophilales bacterium | reverse complement strand
ATAATTGGGCATAGAAATACTATGATGTTCCACAAAATACAAAATATTGTTTTAACGTATTGAGTAAAGTTCATTTTTTAGCCTTTGGACTTTCTTCATTAAAAAAATTAAAAACTGAATATGCTTACAGTTTATATCTTTAATATATATCATAGCATGTTTTTAAAATTTCCGCAGGCTCTTGAAATGTAAAAATGCTAATTTTGTAACATTGCTTAATGAAAAATGTCTTATGTTTATACGCCTTAGCGTGTTACTTAATTTTTTATTTTTTACCTTGTTTATTTTTACCTTGATTAGCTTTTATTTTATCGGCTATAACTAAGTTAAGTGTAGTAACAATTGGGGAAGCAATTACCGCAATACAAGTCCTGTCTATAAGCTTTACCGCTTGCTTGCGTGCACGAAAATAGCCTAAATAAAAAGGTATAGAGAAGAATGCAGCAACGAGACTAGTAAGATTGAGATTTGCAGAAAAATTATAATACTTTTCTGCAATACTTTTCGGTTCGTTTTTTTGCTTGTTAATTTTAAAGTAAAAAGGTTCTACTTTCTGTCTACTACTAAATGCAGATTGATTATTTGATGTAAATTTTGATTTATTTATTTGCATATTATTTTCTACTTTAATTTAAAATCTTTTTATTTTTTCATTTTTTTCAAAAGTTTGGAGTGCAGTGGGGATAATGTCTCAGAGTAGCATTTAACAAGTGTCCCCAAAAAAAGAACAAGAGAAATAATCATAGGTGGCTTTTTGGTTTTTACTTTTAGGTCAAAAAGAGCTTCCATTAGCGTAACCCCGAAAGAAGTATAAAGTAAGGGAAAATTTTTGTAAAATACTCCATCTTTAAAAATGTGAAAGTGCTTTTTCACATTAATAGGTGGATATTCAGATGTTTTATTATTAGACTTAAAACTTTGATTCTTTTGTATTGGTGCTATTTTCATTTTCCCCCTCCTGCAAGTTTGATATCTATATTATATTAAAAATAAAAAAATTTAAATTTGACAAGTATTTGCCTCGGCTTAATAAAATTTATCAAAATTTAATTGAAATAACTACTCAGGCCCCCCTAGTTGAAAGTAAAGATTGCCCATTAATAGAACGAGTTGAGCAACTAGAAAAGTTACTTGCAGAAGCTTTATAATGATAAAAAGGAAAAGCCTCCAAAGGATTCCTCTATATTTAAAGTGACCTATTATCAATCTTTTTATTTTTTTTCAAATGTTTAAAGTAATGCTTTGACCACGCCTCAGAGTGACATTTAACAAACGTTCCCAAAAACAGAGCAAGAGAAATAATCATAGGTGGCTTTTTGGTTTTTACTTTTAGATCAAAAAGTGCTTCAGTTAGCATAGCTCCAAAAGAGGTATAAATTAAGAGAAGATTTTTGTGCAATACTCCCCTTTTGATTATCCCATTGTTTACTGAATTAAAGTGTTCTTTCACATTTATAGGAGGATATTCAGATGTTTTATTATTAGACTTAAAACTTTGATTCTTTTGTATTGGTGCTATTTTCATTCTTACCCCCCTACAATTTTGATATCTATATTATATTAAAAATAAAAAAATTTAAATTTGACAAGTATTTGCCTCGGCTTAATAAAATTTATCAAAATTTAATTGAAGTACTTTATTATCAAAATATACTTACAAATGGCTGAAGTCAGCCATTTGTAAGTAAAAATTATAAAACTTGAAACTTTATTTCAATTACCAATTATCTTTAATCCACTTTTTACATTTTTTCCAGCCTTTGCTACATGTAACTTTAGTAACTAGAGCAGCCCCAGCTGCACCTATTGCTGCACCGGGAGGACCTCCAAGCGTCCCTCCAATTAGTGCACCTTTTACAGCAGCTGCACCGGCTGCTAATGTAGACGTATGGGCAACAACAAGATCAGCACTTGCTTCACACATATGACCTACACCTTTACCGACGTCTCCATTAAGCACCTCCGCATAACCTTTTGTGAAATCATAAGCTCCTTTAGCGTCAGCAAAGATATCAGAAAAATGGCCTACATTAGAACCTGCTGCATCTACTGCATCAGAAACACTTAATGCTTCGCTACCTGAAGCAACACCTTCCAAAACATCTGATTGATTTAAAAAAGCATCAAAAGCATCTGACTGCAAAAAGCTACTAGTTACAGTCTTACTAAGATGCTGTAAATTATTGTTGTTTGCAAAGTTAAAAAGCCTTTGGAGAATCGCTAAAGTATCCGGATCAGCATGTGGTCCAACAAGACCTTTTGCAAGTTCTGCAAATGCAGCAGGATTATGTTGATAAAGAGCTTTACCACAGCTAAAAGTCGTAAAAACATCATTGGCTGTTTCTGTTTTACGTTCTATCGAATCAATTACTTTATCTGCTTTTTTTGTAAGGACTTCCCGTCGACCTGTAAAAGCAAGCTTAGAAGAGCCATGCCCCTGCATTTCTTTTGTTAAGCTGGCGCAATATTTCAAGGATTGAGCACCTTCTCTTACTATATTTAAAAATTCTTTTTTTTCAGGCTCTAATCCCTCTTTGTCTAACTCATTAGCCTTTTGATTAAGCTTGTCTGCAACTTTGTTTGCAATTTCAGGCTTGCTTAACTCTTTTACAAGTTCTACAAATTCCTTAGGCGGATTGTTGACAGGAGTTTTTAAAAAGTTTTGTGTTATCTCGGGATCTAAAAACTTAAGCGCTAAGTCCTTAATCTTCTCATCTTCTGATTTTTGGCCAACCATTAAGGCCTTATTAACTGCACCCAGTTGAGATGTGCCTTCATCTCCTCCTCTAAAACCAGAAGCTAATTGTTTAGCTTGAAGCTGACTTTGGGCTTTTACTTGCTCTTGAGTAATTTTACTTGTTTGATTAAAAACAGGTATTGTTTGATGTTTTTTGTTTAGAGTAATCATATTCTACACTCTCCTTCACTTACTTAAATGTATTACCTACACTAATTAAGAAAGAAGAAGTAAAAGCTTTATTGCTAATTTTTATGTAAATATTAAGGAATATAAATTGATTATTTTTTTATATTTAAGTTTTAATTAATAAAATAAAAGAATTTGAGATTAATTATGTTCATACTAAACAGTGTGACATACTAAGCAAACTTTTTCTTTACATTCAAGACCAGACCAGGGCAAATTAATTCTAAGCAATACCTTTGGAGTTTAAAGCATAATCTATGTTACAACAGTTTATAAATCTTGCCTGAGAAATATTTTTTATTTTAT
>JANQHM010000121.1 GCA_028282645.1 Candidatus Gastranaerophilales bacterium | reverse complement strand
ACGATTTTGAGAGGTAGTTATTTTGCCTTCAAAGATTCCTGTAACGTTTTCAAGGACTTCTTTTTTCCATTTGGTTATTTGGGTAGGGTGAACTTCGTATTTTTGCGAAATTTCTGCTACTGTCAGCTCTCCTTTTACTGCTTCAATTGCTACTTTTGCTTTGAATTGTGGATTGTGATTTCTTCTGTTTTTGCTCATTTTTTCTCCTTACTTATGAGCAATATTATATCTTAACCAATTGTCTAATTTTTGGGGGCCACTATACAAGTCAAGCGGGCATTTTAAAAGAACTAATTATAAGAATTGATGAAATTAAGTTTTGAACTTTTGTGTTTCATTTTCGAGGTTTTCCATATTTTTACCTAATAAATTAAGATAATCTTTGATTACGTTTAAATTTTCAGCCTGAGACCTAGAGGCATCTAATATCATGTCATTTCCGGCTATTGCTTCTTCATTTATGGCGGAAATGCTTTCGAGTTTATCAACCATTTCACTGGAATTATCAACCATAACTTTTGATACATTTTCTATTTCATTCATATTTTCGGTATTTTTTTGTGAAAATTCAAGAATTTCAACTAATAAAGTATCTACAATATCAATTAATTCAACACTTGATTCAACTTCCACAGCATTCTCATCCATTGCGTCCACAGCTTCATTAATGTTTTCTTGTATCTGCTTAATTGTTTTTGCAATTAATGTTGTGGAATCAGCAGATTGTTTCGCCAATTTATTTATTTCTTCGGCAACTACAGCAAATCCTTTACCTGCTTCGCCGGCTCTTGCGGCCTCGATAGCAGCGTTAAGCGCTAGTAAATTGGTATTATTTGCAATATTATTAATTAACTCTGTAATTTTTTGAATCTCTGAATTGAATTTGCTTAGTTCATGGATAGACTTGGAAGTATTAGCGGTTTTTGATTTTACTTGGCCAATTTTTACTTTTGATTTTCTCATACCGCTTAATGCTTCATTAATCTTTTCTTGAGAAAGGCGTGACAACTTTGCTGTGCTGTCAGAGCTTTCTGAAATTTGCTCGATAACATTGTTTAAGCTATTTATACAATTAACACCTTCATCAAGTTCGCTACGTTGTGTACTGTATAAGCTATTTAACTCATCAACGTTATCTCTAATCTTTTTAAACTCTTCATAATATGAATTAGTCGCATTTACTACATCTTTTGAACTATTAGATAAATCTGTAGACATTGTTTTAATATCTTTAATCAATAAATACCATTGTTTTTTTAATAGGTTAATTGATTTTGTAATCGCTCCAATTTCATCAGTTGAGCTCACATTAGTATCTTCTATTGTTAAATCACCCTGAGAGAGTTTATCTATATTTTTATTTACTTTGTTTAAAGGTGTAGAAATCATTGTTGATAACTTTAGACCTAAAAGAATAGTAAATATTGTAAAGGATATGAAAATACAAAATGTTACGACAACTTGGGCATAAGCATTGCTTATATTTTTATTGATAACAGCTTTAGCTTCTTTTTCATTATAATCGATAAGTTCATCAACTTTGGCTATAAAGGAGCTAACCTTTTTTTTATTAGCTCTAGCTAGTTTAAAAGCTTTAAAAGTTGCTTCAGACTTTAGTAAACTATTTATTTCTTTTAGATCATTATCAATATCTTTTTTTATTTTTATTAAATCATCAAGTTTTTTAGACTGTTCGTTTTTTAAATTTTTTTCAATTAATTTTTTAATATTTTCATTTATATTTTTTTTAAGAATATTTATAGTTCCTCTGGCTTTTTTTTCTTTTTTCATTGATGAACCTGAGGATTTAACTAAATCTGTAATATTATTGGGCAACTTTTCTGCATCAATTCTTAAATTGTATAAGTTTTGTGTACCTAGTAAATTATTTTCATATATTTGGCTTAGAACATTACCCGAGTTGTACGTGCTGTACACACTTATGCCCCCGATTAAAATCAGGGACATAAGCATTATTACAACTAATGATAAAATTTTATGGAAAACATTCATATTATAAAATATTTTAAAAAGATTCATTTGGAGCCTCATCAATTCTTAATCCTAGTTTAATTTTCAATGATTTTGATTATTAAATTAATTACTCAAGTACTTCATCAGCTAAATCGATAGCGTCATAAGGTAAGTCTAAACCAATTTGTTTAATATTTTTAAGGTTAATTAATAAAGGAAACTCTTTTAAAAGAACTACTTTAAGTTTTGCGGGATTTGCTCCTTTGTAAACTCTATCAATTATAGAAGCAGTTTTTGTTCCAACCATTTCAAAGTCAACAACGTTTCCTAATGTACATCCCCAGTCTTTTACGATATACTTTTTTAAACCTAAGGTTGGCTTATTATTTTGAGTGGCAATGTCTACAATATCTTTTCCGTATGTTGATATTATTGTTTCACCGTGCAAGAAAAATCCATCAACTTTACTTAGCATTTCTTGAGTTTTTTGCTTAAGTTGAGTATGATCATCAACTTCTTCTACGATAAACTTGATAGAAAGGTTATATGCTAATTTATTGATTTCATCAATATATGGTAAACCTGAGAAGTCACCTTTTTTGTGAATTACGCCGATTGTTTTTGCATCAGGGGCTACTTGGGTAAATGTATACATAACTGTTTTAATTGGTACTTTAATACTTACACCTGCTAAGTTATTACCTGAAGATTCCCAGGATGCTACTAATTTTGATGCAACAGGGTCTGTTACGCTAAAAAACACAAGAGGTTTTTCTTTAACTATTGAAGCACCAATTTTAGTACAGTTAGTACCGCTTGTAACAATAACACTATAATCTTTTGATTTATTTAACTTGGTAAATAAGTCTTTAAAGTATTGTTTTTTTTCTGTTTTAGCTAGCTTGGGCGGAAAAAATACTTCTACTTGCTGATCTGTATATCCTTTTTTTTGCAGATCTGCCTTTATTTTGGCAAGTGGCTTTACGTAAGCACCACTTTTATTATTCCACATAACTATACCAATTTTTTTCTGCCCTGCAGATGCTTCTGAATTAGTTAAAATTAAGAAGGCAAATAAGAATAAAAAGATACTCAATACAAAACAACTAAACTTTCTCATACATTACTCTCCTTTTCAAAACAAAAATATCACAATGAATAACAAATTAAATTATATACTTTTTCAATAAATTATGCAATCTTTTTTTTAAAACACAAACATGGCTAAAAAACTTCCTACTTTTACAAAATGTCAAATAAACAATCCCAATAATAATATAATCGTTCAATTCAAAAAAAAGTTTAAACTATTTTGACAAAAGTTAACCTTTTTTAAGAATCTTTGAATCATCTGTTTATTATTAATTATCAAAAAACATTTTAAATTTAGCTTATTAAAGATTCGAGAATATATTAATATATAAATTTAATATCATTTAATATTTATATAAGTCAGCTTTTTATAACATTTGATATTAAATGTTAAAGTCTAAATACTTAGAAGCTGTCTTGTTAAAGCTTGCATCGCCTTGCCAGGCAAGCCGCTTCAGCTTTAACAGCGCAGTCCTTAAATGAGCCTTATATAACCAGCTTTTA
>JANQHM010000287.1 GCA_028282645.1 Candidatus Gastranaerophilales bacterium | reverse complement strand
TTATTTGAAATTAAAGGATGCGCCAGCCACGCAAAACTTAATTTCAAAACAGCACATTTTTCCCATAGCGCATAAGTTAGTGACTTATCGAGTTCTGATATTTCGATTAGATTTAAGTTGTATCAAAGCTTATGCCGATGACATAAGAAAGGTGATGACTGTCACCCAGGATAAGTGTGCCTGTTTATACCCTTTTGCGGTGCGAAATTATCGTTGTATAAATTGTTTTTGATTTTTACGTAACATACAATTGAATAAAATTTTTGGCTCTCTTTAAGGCTAAAAGAAGCGGATTTTATAATGGGCGTTTTTCCAACTCGCGGAAGACGCCCATTTTGTTTTTTTGCCAAAATTTCAAGTTTATTAATTGTTCATTAAAATATCTGCTATTGCTTTTAATGAAGGTTGTTTATAAGAATATCCGACAATTATTGCATTAGCATTGCTGAATAAAAAGCTGTCATGCTCTGTGGCTAGAGATATAGCTACTGAAATATTCAAATTTTTAATTAAATCTTGTTGAGATTTATTAATATGAGCGTTATAGCTTAGAAAGATAAACTGTTCATAAGTTTTGGATAAAGTAATAATATTATCTATTTGTTCATGCGTAGGCTCCAAAGAATACTGTACTTCCTTAAGAATAGGAATTTGTAAACAATCTGACAGCAATAACGTATCAGTTTCCAGATTTGTTATTGTTTTTTTATCCGGTGATAATATAAGAGTTTTTAAATTCTTATTTATTGGGAATTGATCATTGTTTTTTATTATTTTTATAGACTTTTTAGCTATTTTATCAATTATTTTTTGATTTTGTCGGATATTTATTGAGTCTATAGATTTTAATTTATCAAATAATTTATATTTTTGCTTAATTTTAAATATTTTTTCTACAGATTCATTTATTCTATTAATAGCTATTTCATTATTCTGTACCGCAAGTTCTAATTTATCTATTATGTTTAAAATATCTTTATTGCTGTATCTAAAAATAATAAGGTCTGTACCCGCATTAATAGCCTTTATAAAAGCTTTTAAATGGCTATAATTATTTTTTACACTACCCATTTCCATATCATCTGATATAATCAAGCCTGTGTAATTGAGTTTTTTAATTAAATATTCTGTTATTATTTCTTTGGAAAGAGAGGCCGGTATAACTTTATCAGCGGTAAAAGCCGGATAATAAACATGAGAAATCATAAGCGCATCTATTTGATTGACTATTGACTGCTTAAACGGCTCAATATGCACCTTCTCAAAATCATTTAATGATAAATTAACTTTTGGCATGTTTATATGAGAATCAATACATGTGTCGCCATGCCCCGGAAAGTGCTTGCCAACTGCTAAGATATTATGTTTTTTTAAGGTCTGCATAACAGGTATAGAGTATTGTATAACATCTTCAGGAGTATTAGCGTACGCTCTTATGCCAATAATAGGATTAAGGGGATTTGTATTTGTATCCAGCACAGGTGCAAAATTCACATTAAAGCCCAGAGCGTTTAATTCGCTACACATTAGATTTGTGTGTGCAATAACATCTTCTACATCAGTTTTACCAAGGGCCATTGCACTAAGGTAATGAAATTTTTCATTGTTATTTATATATTTAGTTCTCTCTACCTGTCCGCCTTCCTGATCTATACTATGAAACAAAGGAAGTAGAGCTTTTTTATCAAAAGAAGCTATCAAATTTTTTATTTGAGCGGGTGATTTTATATTTTCGCAGAAATAGATAATGCCGCCTAAACCTGAATTTACTGCATTAATTATATTTTTATCCAATAAATCATAGCTTTCACCTTCAAATCCAAGAATAAACATCTGAAAGATCTTTTCCCTCAGGTTCAAATCTTTTAACTTCTTCACTTATAAACCCCTATTAAATTTTTTTATAGCAGCATTATATAATATTATGTTATGTTTTGGCAACATTACCTCTATTAATCATACTCCGTCATAAATTCTTGGTATTGTTCATCATTAGAATAGTTATAATCGTCTAAAAAGTCGTAAAGAATATCCTTTATTGGTTCTGATTCGTTAAGCTCAATAATTTTATGATAACCGTTACTTTTTTCTTTTCTTGTAGTTGATCCTGCATCATACCATCTTTTTATGCCATATTTATTTAAATGTACAGCCCCGATATGATTATGACCAAATAAAACAGCTTCTACACTATCCTTGTATACTTGTAATAGCTCGATAAAATCATCATTATCTCCTAGTGCTTTGTAAAATCCTGATTCAAAAGGATGATGATGCAAATATATTACACATTTTTTATTATTTTTTTGGACATATTCTAATAAAATATTTAATCTGTCTAGCTGTTCGTCTCCAATCTCACCATCTGCCCAAAGATTAAGTTTGTCCTTAAGCTCACCTTCCATTGAATTCAAACCTATAAATAATGCATCATTTTCTTCATAGCAGGTTGGAAAGGTCTCAACCTGTAGAGAAGAATCAATAGCGATAGATTTACTTCTCGCAAAACTATTAAAAGGTTCGCCCATAAACGAACTAAATGTATTGCTAAAGCTGTCAAAAAAGCTGGAACTAAAGCCAATAAAACCTTTTCTTCCGGAATCATGATTACCCGGAACAATAAGTATTTTTTTGAATTCAGTGTCAATTTTATCCAGAAGGTTTTTTGCTGCAATATAAGGATTTTTGGTAGGGCAAGTTTCTGAAAGCATTTTTTTTGAAACACTTTCTACTATATCGCCCGTAATAATTATTATATGCTCAGCTTTATTGTCCAATGCGTTTAATTTATTTACAATGTGTTCAAACCTTTGGTTTGTTTTAGGTCTTTTATTTTTTTCCCTTTTTAGATGAATATCACTTAAGTGAATAATTTTTGGAAATGCCATATTTTGTATAACCCTTTCTCTAATTTTAAAAGCTGTCTTGTTAAAGCTGAATCGGCTTGCCTGGCAAGGCGATTCAGCTTTAACACCGCAGTCCTTAAATGAGCCTTTATTATTGATATAACCAGCTTTTATTTTTTTAACCAGACAGGCTCTTAGAATCGGTATACCAAATCAACTTTCTCTAATAATTCTTCTTTTTACCTGATCCAGAAAATTTATAAAGTTGTTATCCTGGTTGCAAGATATCCAACCACCCTCAAAAATACAATGATATAAACCTTTTTGAATCTCATTTCCTCCGGATCTGTATAACTCAAGAAGAAGCCCTTCCATTCCAAACTTTATTTGTTCATCATCCAGGGCAAGTTCAGAGCATTTTTTCAAAAATTCAAAAAATTTAACTTCTAATTCCTTTTGAAATCTATTATCAAATATATTAAAACAATTGCTATATACTTCTGAAAGAAAATTATACATCTTATTTATAGAATGTTGACTTGAACCTAAAAACCTAATAATGCTATTTTCTTCATTGTTTAATGTTTCAGCTATTCCACCTCCCCCAAAGAAAAATACAACAACTGAAAATTTAGAAAAAGGATTTTCATCTGTAATAATCCATTTTCTCAGTTCAGATAATACATCAATAGGGTCTATCGAATGACAAAAGAACAGTATTGATTCACACGTTGCCCTTAAAACTTCTGCTTCTAATTCTGCCTTGACTTTTTCTTTTTTAACATATTGATATAGTGTATCAAATATACTATCAAGACCTGAGTTAAGCAAAATATTATTATTAATTAAATCAATGGTCTCAAAGCAATTTTTCAAAAAATTTTCTTGAATCTTTTTTAGCTCTTTCATTGAGAATTTAATATCTGAAACGCCGATTCGTCCGTATACTGCAATTGCTGCAAGTTGCCTGGAAGGGTCATCACTATATGCCAATTTATTGAGTAATAATTTAGATTCTTTAATATAAGATTCGCATTCTGACTTTAAAACACCCTCATATAAACATCCTACAACTATATTAATATACCAATCAAATTTTCCAGCCCACTTATTTACAAGTTTAAAAGTAATATCCTCAGGAGCAATTTCTCCTATTCTACCAATGTTAGAGGCTATTTTATTTAATGTTTTAAAATCATAATATAAATTTTCTTTAGAAGAAATTTCTTCTAATAATATGTCTTTAAAATAACGTTCTAATAATAAAAGAGTTCTCCTATTGTTTTTTAAAATGATTTTAAAAAGTTTATCCGCATATTGTTCATCACAAAACTGAATAATATCTGTACCTGCATAACCTTCTTTAACTATTTGTGCTTTGCACGCCTTTAGCAAAAGATTTTCGGATGGAGAAAAGTAAAATTTATTTTTTTCAAACTCATCAGACTTTAAATGATTAAGTAAGATGTAAGTAATCTTTTTATTTATTTTTTCAAATTCAGTCCAGGAAAGACCTTCAAAAAGCACCAGTGTTAATAAAAAATACCAAACTTCCAAATCCTTAAACGTCTTAAAATCTTTGCATATATCGTTAAGAATCCAGTGTTCTAATTGAATATTAACGTCATTAACTTCATTTATGGCTGCAAATATAGTTTTTTTCTGATCAATAATATCAATTAACTTGTCATCAACAAATTTATGAATATTTGGGATTGTATTTAATTCTTTTACAATTGTATTCTTTTCCTTAAGTTTAGCATCGATATCATTGTAGTCTTGATTTTTTTCCAGGCAAAAACTTTTTATTTTGTTATCAAGGAATTCTAATAATTCATTTTCCGATGGCAGATAGATATTTTTGTTTATATTATCTAAATTTGATATAACAATTTTATTATTATCTATGTTTTCATTACAAGAAGTAATTATCAAATAACTTTTTTTGTCTATAAGTTTTTTTGTATCAAATCTTGTTTCAGCTTGGGATAATTCTTTAAAAACTTCTATTATATCCGTATTATGATGTGCAAGTATATCTCTAAAAATAATTACTTTATTTTTAATATAATCAGAGTCAATTACTTCTTTATAGAAGTTTACTTTCACACCATTTCTCATTGGTCTTACTTCGGTAGCTTCCTTGGCTTTCTCCTCTTTTATAAGAAGATCTGCCAAGTATAAGGAAGTATGATATTTGCCGGTATTTTGAGAACCTGTTAATAATAGTATTCTGTTGTTTTCTAAACAAGCTTTCAGCTCCTTTAAGGAATTTTCAGGATAATAAAATTTTTGTTGAGTATTAAAAAATTTTCCTTTTTTCAAACAAATTACATTACTTGTATCAGAAAAAGAAAAAATTATATTTTTTTCAGGTTTAACTCCAAAATTGAAATCCAGGTTTTTAGTTGTCACAGTCTTAACAAACGCAGAATTATTAGCTTGATTAATATTCGTATTATCACTGCCTATAGACTTATTATCAATTGCTGACTTGCTATAATTATTATTGCCGGTATCAGGCTGATCTTCTTTTAAATTATTATTACTGTTATCATCTTGAGTTTTTTCCTGAGCGTTATTGCCATCGACTTTTGATTCTTCTACTTGAGGCGACTCTTGGGATTCAGGTTTATCTTGCTCATTTTTAACTTGAGTTAAGTTATCAGCTTCACCATTTTTAACAGTTGTGTTATCTAGCATTGTAAACTCCTGACTCTTTTTCAAGCTTTTCTAATTCTTTTTTCAGATCAAAAAATTCTTGAGGTACATTGATATTAATTTGCTGATTTTCTTCCATTAATTCTTTTAGTAAATTTGAATATTTATTAATTATTTGCCAATCAGCTCTTTCTTTTAAATATAGCTCAGCTCTTATATGATTAATGTATGAAATATATTTTCTTTTGTATAGATTCTCGCAATTACAATTTATTATTTTATTAATAAAATTTTCACAAATTATATTTAAATTACAGGGTATATCTAATTCGTCATATTGAATATTCGATTGAATATTCGAGTAATTAGCTTCAATATACTGAATATTCGGAGAATTAGCCGTTTTTCCTCCAGGTTGAGCATGCACATTTTGAGAGTTATCCATAAGCTGTCGAACTTGGCGACCAAACATTGTAATTTCTCCTGGAGAGGATGAAAGATCTATTCCTTTATGAAGTCCTTCTATTACTAAATCTTTTAGTTTACTTTCATGTTCTTGAGCTTCTGTCATACGTTTTTGTGTTAAGTTATGTTCTAATTCTTTAAGCTCAGATTTTTGCCTTAAATCGTCTTCTCTTTGTTGGAAATCAACAATTAATTTTTGGCTTCCATGATGATTTTGAATTAACTCAGCGCGCTCACGTAAAGATTCACTTTCAATTCTGCTGTTTTGTTTATTTTCATCAATTTTTGTATCAGCTTTTATTAATCTTTTAAATTTATCAAGTTTTGCTTGTGAGCTTAAACGCTTAAATTCTCTTACGTCTGCAGAAAGTTCTTTATTTAACTCAAACTCTTTTTCAATATCCTCTATTAACTGTTCATAATTTGCTTCTTTTTCTTTATCTTCTAGCTGATCCTCTCTTTCTTTATCTTTTTCAATTTTTTTGATTTTTTCTTGTATGTCTGACTCAATTTTTTTAATTATCTCAATACTCGTGTCACTAGATAGCTTAGTCTCTATATTAATATCATAGAGATCAGCATTCTCCTGAATTAATCGTATTTTTTTAATTTTCTCTATTACTTTGTCAACTTGACCTTCAATATCTTGAATTTCCTTAAAAGATTTACCAGGAGATAAATTTAATTCTTCAATATTAATACCATGTTTAAGAGCCTTTTGTTCAATTTTTCTTATATACTCAATGTTTTCAACAACTTTTGTTGGAAGAATCGGAGTAAGTCTGCGCTCAGTTATTTTAACGCCGTATTTTTGTGCAATTTCATATAACCTTTGGAAGTTACCTTCATTTAAAATAATATCCTTTGTTTTTTCAAAACCGGAATAATCCTCACACAGGGCACTATAGTCACGTATGTAATCTTTAAAACTCTTTTCAACAGCATTTATCATTTCTGCTTTAAGCTGTTTTACCGGATCCTCTTTTAAATACTGAGTAATAAGCTTAGCATCAAAAATTTTAAAATAAAAGTCAATATTAACAGTTAGATCATTACGTTGATCAGAAAGAGTTATCAATTTAGCTGGCTCTGTAATCGAAAATTCCTGTTTTAAATCAACTTGATAAACTAAATAATTAGGCCTGCTGATAATATCAAAAAAATTTTTTTTCAACTTCTGATCTTCTACAGTTAAAAATTGCTCAAAAGTTTTATTTCCATCTTTTTCTCTATAGACAACAGTTACATAGCCTTCTTCTACAACAGGGTTTTTTTGATTTATCACTACTTTTTTTTCTATTGTGAGGTTACTCATTTTGTTACTTCCTCCAGGTCTTTAAAAAGTTATAAATTATATACTGGTTATAAATTAAATTTTAGATTACTTAATTATTTGATTTACTTCAGATAAATTTTTAAAAGTTTTTTCTATTTCAGCCCATGGATTTTTTAATTGACACATATTATTTTCTTCCAATAACTTTAATGATAAAAAAATATCTTTGTTTTTAATTTCAAATTCTTCTATAATTTTTTCGACAAGAATTATGTAATTATGATCAATAATTCTATTAATTTTATCTAAATTTTTATTTAAATTATAATAGATAGTTTTTTCTAAAATATTATGACTATATGCCTTGTTGAGTTTTTCTTTTATTAAAGTTAATTTTTCTGAAATTTTTATTTTTCGTTGAGCAAATAGTTCATCACCAGCGTTTTGATTTGAAAATAATATTTCAAATTCATCCAGAAAAAGTTTTGTAAATGCCAAAATTTTTAATTTATTATTCTTTTTAATGGACTTTTTTATACAACGAGACAAGCTGATAATACTTTTAAGCGTCACCGACATATTGATGTCATATTTGTCTAAAAGCAGAAATACTTTTTCAACTTGAGCTTTTATCCCGTTAATACTTTCATAAGCCTCTATAGCTGTAATAATTTCATTAAAAGTATTTAAAGTATTTTCAGTTTCTTTTAATTTTTCTGCGGAATCTTCCAGTTTTCCTTCTTCCAGCAAACATTTAGCTTCACTTCTTAGTTTTTCAAATAATATAAGATCGTTATAAATTTTTTTGTATTTTTCCAGTTTTTGTATTTTTATTTTATTTCGATATTCATAATATTCAGAGTTTAAAGTATCAATTTTATTATTTATATAGCTCCATACCTGTTCTTCGTCAAGCAAGCCTGCTAAATAACGCCAGATAATCCTGTCTGTTTCAAATTCCTTTTTATTTTCATTATTTATGATTTTATTTATCAAGCTGATAATTAATAAAATATTTTTATCGTCTGCTGATTTCATTAATAGCCCTCTTTAAATTCCAATAAAGGAGAATATACAATCCTGAGCTCAATCCTTCTGTTTAAAGCTTTATTTTCTTTAGTGTCATTTGGTTTTTCGTTCCTGTGTTCTGAATATCCGGCTGCTGAAAAATATTGGGGCTCAAGTTTTTTTTCGTCGCAAAAGAACGTTGCAACCTTAATAGCTCTGAGTGCCGAAAGCACCCAATTAGAACCATAGTTATTTGATGGGTCACTGTCAGCATGACCTTTTATTTGAATTTCAGCCAAATAATAATTTTTATTCTTTTTATCTTTGGTCATTTTCAATATTTTAGCTTCATTAATCACCTCGGTTAATTTATCTAAGATATCTTTTCCTTTTTCTTTTATATGAACTTCATCTGAATCAAATAATAATTTATCGCTGAAAGTCAATTCTTGAATATTTCCTTCAGTATTAATAAGAATAGTCTTGTCAATCTCATTTTTAAAATTTTTTCTGAATATATCCTCAAATCTCTCTTGTCTGGCTTTTATTTCAAGCGTTGATAAAGATTTAGTATTTAAAACAAATTTAAATACCGATATAAGTATAAATATGATTAATATAGTTATGGTCAAATCAATAAAACTTGGCCAAAAATTTACTTTTAATTCTTTATTAATTTCTTTATCCATAATTTTTAATCTTTTCTTTGTTTAGAAGATTTTTTTTAAAAGTATTTTTTTTAAAACATCAAGAGTTTCATCAAGTCTGGTTTTAATATCATTATTTTCGGCATTAAAGTCAGGGTGTTGCTTTAATATATTTGTAATATTAACCTTTTTACCGTGACTTTTTTTTGTACAAGTAGTAGTATGGCATTTACTGTTGCTATTTCCATTATCATAGTTATCGTTTTTAGATTTTTGAGAGTGAGAAGTTAAAAATTCATCATCTCTAAATGAATCTTTTTGTATAGTATAATTTAATCTTTGGACTATATTAGGCAAAGAGTTTAAAAATCCTGAAATATTTTCATTTATTTCGGAAAATTTCTTATCTATATTATCGATATTATTATCTTCCAGCTTCTGATTTAATTCTGGCAAATAATTTACAATGCCGGATAAATTGTCATTTGTTTCAATAACTTTATTCTCCAGACTTGCAAAATTATTTTCCAAATTTTGGGCAAAATCAGGCATAGTGTTAATTACTCCAGAGAGATGCTCATCTGTTTTATTAAACCTGATTTCTATCATTTTTACTAATTCCGGCCAGGTTAAAGCAACTTTTGAAAATTCTTCGACTGTTAATTTTAACAATTCAATAATATCGCGATCCTTTGCACTATATACAATAGACTTTATATTATCTATAGACTCCTTGTAGTACTGTTGGATGACGCTAAGTTCTGTGATAATTTTATTATTTTTTTCAAGTGATTTTTCCAAACTTAGGAGTGAGCCTTTTATATTAAAATAGATATTTTCCAGCCTGTGAGCATTCTCGACTGCTTCTACAGTAACAGGCAATAATTGAGAGGATGTAAAAAATTCTAAATTTTTTAAAAAAGAAATTCTGGCATGTTGGAGTAAATAATTAAAAATAAGACAGGATATTGCAGAAATTATACCGGTAATACTGGTAATAAATGCTATATTAATACCTGCAAAGACTACTCTCATTTCCGATATTGATTGTCTCATAGTTTCTATCAGCTTATCAGGGTTGGTTCCGACATCAGGCAAAAGAGCGTTGATATTGCCTACAACAATGGCTAAACCGACAAAAGTGCCCAGTAAGCCTAATGTCATAGATAAATTAACAGCTACTTCAGGAAAAGTTATTCTGAATGAAGATGATTCTGTTTTCATAATATCCTTTTGGAGTGTATCAAAGTCAATTTTAATCCCGTATTCTTTTAAATTATTTATTGTTTGAATGCGTTTATATACTAAACTATTCTCCTTTACTCCGTCGGTAATCTTTTTAGAGTCCATTAACAGGCTTATATTGTTATTTTTTTTATCATTCTCATTATTATGAGAATTTATTGTGGATTTTAAATCATCTAAATGTGAATTTATATTTTTTTTAGCTATATCTAATGCTTTTTTTTCTTTAAAAGAATAGCGGTAAATTCCAATTAAAGACAGAAATATAGCTAAAAAAAATATTGTTATTATTAAAAAGTTTATAATTGTTGTTATTAAATCAGGAAAAAAATTTAACATGAAAAATTTCCTTTATTTTTATACTTGTACCCAATTAAAATTTAGATTTATCTTTTTGAAAAGTCTGAAAAGTATTTTAAATATATTACATTGTAAAAGTTACACTGTCAGAATTTATTTCTCCTATTATATTTACTTTTCCATTATTTTTTATTTCTTTTATATTTATATTGCCTATATTATTTTTATCTTTTTTGTTATCTTCATAGTTTTTATTATTTTCATCATTCTTAAAAAATAAATTTTGCCATTTGGGATTATTATTATGAAATTTATAATGTCTTTCTTTTAAATTATAATTTTTAAAAATATCAAAAATTATGGAGGATGGCACCGCAAATCCCTCAAGGCAGTGTTGATCAAGTATTCTTGCAATAATAATTCCACATACTTTGCCAGAATCCAAATTTATTAGTGGAGAACCGCTATAACCTCTCCTTGCATTGCCTTTTTTAAATTTTACAAACTTTGAGTTTCCTCCTGTCAGCCCCATACATTCAAAATTTTCAAATTCTCCTTTTGAAATATCAGAAATCGGATATCCCCAGGCAATACATTTAGATTCTAAAAGATTTTCATTCTTTTCTTCCATCATTACGCAAGTATCACTAGCATTTTGAGTCTGTAATAATGCAATATCTAATTCATCATAATAATCCAAAACTTTTAAATTTATATTTTCCTGTTTTTGAAAATGTTTTGCTACTATATCTTTATCTTTAATTTCATTTTTAAGAGAACTTACAACATGATAAGCAGTTAAAACTAAATCGGGAGCAAGAAAAAAACCGGTTCCCTGTGTATCCATATTTAGTATTTCTAAAGTGCTATTGATTATTAATGATTGTTGATTCTGACTTAATTTCATGATTTCTTACTCCATTCAAGAGCTATATTTATACTGGCAGACGCCTTGCCGGAAGCCAGCAGTGTAACAAGCTTGCCTTCTTTCACTTCAATATTAAAACCAAATGATAATAAAGCTTTGTCAGGGAAGGACGTATTAAGTGTTTCTGATAATTCTTGGGAAAAACCTTTAATAGTTTCTATTACTTCGCTTGATTGAAGAATATTTTTACCGCAAACTTTTTCCTCAAGTAAGGATAATTCAAGGTCTTCACTTACTTCTATATATAAAAATTTGCCGTTTTCTAATTTTATCGGAATTGCCTTAGTTTTCATTTCAATCTCATCTCCTTTTAATTTATATATAAAAAATAATTTATGATAATATAAATAATTTATAATAAACATAATAATAAATATAAAACAAAATAAGTCTTTCTAACTTGCTTATATTATCATAAAATTTATTCTATAAATACTTAAAATGAAGTTTTATTAATCCGAGAATAAAAAGTTTAACATAAACTGAATTTTAACACATAGCTAAAATATATTTTTTTATTAGGTTTTCAATATCAAAATCCTGAAGAAAGATGTTATTCAATACTTTATAAATAGAGTCAATCGTGTTAAGGTAAATAAAACAGACTAGACTATGGAAAGAGTAATCTGAAATTTGATAGAGAAGCAGTATATAAGTAAAATTTAAATAGAAGAAAGATGTAGAGAAATAATTATGAAATATATTTTATTATTAATGAGTTTGATTCTATCCGGATTGCCGGTAGATGCAAAAAGCATTGACGAAAAAATTGATGCAGTAGTTGCACCTATATCAGATGCAGTATCTGGCTTTGTTTTTTGGCCGATATCCATTAGTGGCACAGAGATACCTGTAATTATTCTTTGGATGTTATTAGGTGCATTTGTATTTACTATTTATACTAAATTTATCGGAATATGGGGTTTTAAGCATTCCTTGAAAGTTTTAAAAGGTGATTATAAAGAGCAAAGCGACAGTAGCGGAGAAGTTTCTTCATTTCAGGCATTAGCAACTGCTTTATCGGGGACTGTCGGTTTAGGCAATATTGCAGGTGTTGCTATTGCTATTACTTTAGGAGGTCCAGGTGCTACGTTTTGGATGATAGTCGGCGGGCTTTTGGGAATGGCACCAAAGTTTGTTGAATGCACTTTGGGTGTTAAATACAGAACAATCAATCCTGACGGATCTGTTTCCGGCGGACCTATGCATTATCTGAGCAAGGGATTGGCTAAAAAAGGAATGAAAGGTTTTGGTAAATTTTTAGCTGTATTTTTTGCTCTAATGTGTATTGGTGGAGCTTTGGGCGGAGGTAATATGCTACAAATTAATCAGGCAACTACTCAACTAGTAATAATAACCGGCGGTGAAAACAGCTTTTTCTACTCTCATAGCTGGGTTTTTGGCGCAATTATTGCTATTTTGATTGCTTCAATTATTATCGGCGGAATAAAAAGTATAGCTAAGGTTACAGAAAAACTTGTACCGTTTATGTGTATTTTATATATGATTGCAGCAACTATTGTCATCTTATGCAATTTTGATAAGATCCCTGCAACTATTGGGATAATACTTCAAGAGGCTTTTAATCCGAATGCGATAAGTGGTGGTATTATTGGAACTATTATTATAGGCTTAAGGCGTTCTGTTCAATCTAACGAGGCCGGTATTGGATCTGCACCAATTGCTTACTCTGCTGTTCAAACTAATGAGCCTGTGTCACAAGGTTTTGTCTCTCTATTGGAGCCTTTTATTGATACTATTATTCTTTGTTCAATGACTGCGTTAGTTATTACTATAACCGGCATGTACACTAATCATGATACTTTGAGCGGAGTTGAGCTTACATCTTCAGCGTTTTCTTCCGTTATACCTTTCTTTCCTTATATTTTAGGGATTGCAATTATATTATTTGCTATATCTACTCTTATTTCCTGGTCCTATTACGGATTAAAGTCCTGGACTTATCTTGTAGGAGAAGGAGAAAAAAGAATTATTGCCTATCAGATAGCTTTTTGTATTTTTATTGTAATAGGATCTTC
Source organism: Candidatus Gastranaerophilales bacterium (assembly GCA_028282645.1). Classification (GTDB taxonomy): domain Bacteria; phylum Cyanobacteriota; class Vampirovibrionia; order Gastranaerophilales; family JANQFW01; genus JANQFW01. The sequence continues at coordinate 7,220 of JANQHM010000287.1, read as the reverse complement.
TATGAACCTTGCAAGTATTATTAATTTTACCGATGCTATGATGCTTGCTATGGCTGTACCTAATATTCTTGGCATGTATATTTTAATGCCGGAGGTGAAGCAGGATTTAATGGTTTATTGGAATAAGATACTTAAGGCGGAAATAAAAAAAACACCTATTTCTTCAGCTGTGGGACCTTCAAATGAATCCGATGAAAACGAAGTTTTTAGGTGATGACTATTATCTAAAAACTTTTAATTCACTTTTAAATTTCAGATAGGCATAGTGCCCACCTATCGTGAATGTGAGAAAAATGAAATAAATACAAAGGACTTGCATTTTGCAATAAACTTTTTGAAATAGAGAGAGAATTACAGGAGTTAACGTCAGAAGAAAGATATGAAGCTCGCCTTAAACGCAGTAAACAAGTGATGGATGATTTTAAAAACTGGCTTGACTATCAAAGTAAGAGAGCTGCACCTAAAACCCCCCTTGGAAAAGCTGTTAGATATTGTAGAAATCAGTGGAGTAAACTTAGTGCTTTTCTACTTGATGGTAGGCTGGAAATAGATAACAACCGTGGAGAAAGATCAATAAAGCCGTTTGTAATAGGTAGAAAAAATTGGTTGTTCAGTAATACACCCAAAGGAGCAACCTCAAGCGCAACTATTTTATGTAATTCTAATACTATAATTACATAAATATTTCATTTTTAATTACGCGGGTTCTTAACATAATTTCCTGATTCAGATAGAAAACATATTTATATATTTTATTCTTGATGATAATTTTTCCTATCGAAAAAATTATCATCATTTTATAGCCTTCCTTCAAAGTATACACTGATATGTCTATTATACAATAATTAAAGTATTATGAGTACTTTTTACACAGTCTGCAAGGGTCGAGGAGGTTCATTTTTTTAATTAACTTTTACGTATCAATTTTTTTTATGTTTTTGTTTTATATTTATGTAAATCATTTTCAGAGCAAAATAATAATCAATAATATGTTATAATAAAGCAAACTTAATAAGTTAAGGGAGTAATAAAATGAGCATGAATATGCAATCAAAACAATTTTCGCCATTACCGCCTATATCTCAATTGCAAAAAACAAGCGGAGAGGGGCAGATGCAACAACAGCCTCAATATATGCAGGATATAATTGCAGCACAAACTATGTCACAAATGCAAAGTGGTGAACAACCTCCAGCTATTAGATTACCGGTACAAGTTCTAAAGCCGTCAATAGTGCCTATGCTTATAGCAGGCGGCGGTGCTATCACAGGTGGAGTACTTGGATATTTTACAAAAAATAATAATCAACTTTCTAAATTTTTTAAAGCTGCAGGTCGAGTAGCTATAGGTGGACTAGTTGGAGGTGGTATAGGAGTAGCAGGAGCTTTTGTTGCAGCCAGAAGTATTGCAATAAAGCAATTAAAGGCTATGGAACAAATGCTTGCAGGAATACAAGGGCCGTCTAAACAAATATCCAGTTCTATACAACCACCACCAAAAAGGTAATTAAATAAGGTAATTATATTTTTAATAAAGTATATGCAAATAAGTAAAGAGCTGGCAGAATCCTGCTCTTTGCCGTATATTTATTAAAGAATTAAAATTTGTCTGCCTACTTGCAACAAAAGTATTTTAATCATAAAATGGTGATGGTCATCATCTTTCTTACTGTCATCGCTACAAACTTTTTGGTACGGCTTAATTTTACTTAAAGACATTAGAATTCGATAATCCACTACTCATAAAATCACTATGAAATAATTGTTGATAAGGGAAAAATATGAAAAAAGAACTATATGAAAATTCTAAAACCTATACAATAGAAGAAATAAACAGTATCGTTGGAGGCATACTGAATAAAGTTGAGGAAAATATCAAAATAAACAGAATTGCTTCTCCCGAGGATGCTGATGAAAATACATTAGCACTTGCTTTCGAGGAAAGATTTATAGAAAGTCTTCCACATACAAAAGCAAAAGTTGCACTCGTACCTTTAGGTGTATCAATTGATAATTTAACAACAATAGAAGTTGAACGCCCTAAACTGGCTATGATGAAAATTCTTCATCTTTTTTATGTACCACCGGACGCACATACAGGAATTCATCCGTCAGCAATAGTAGATCCCGATGCAAAATTAGGGGAAGATGTATCCATAGGTCCGAATGTTGTTATTGGACGCGGAACTGTTATTGGTGATAATACCAAAATATTAGCAAATGTATATATTGGCAAATTTGCGGAAGTTGGAAATAACTGTTTATTTTACCCGGGAGTGTATATCGGTGACAGTACTGAGATAGGTAATAATGTTATAATACACAATGGAGCAAGTATTGGAGCTGATGGTTACAGCTTTGTTACAGAAACTCCAAGTAATGTAGAGACTGCTAAGCAGGGCGATAAAATAGAAGACAATGCTAAACAGCAAAAAATATATAAAGTTCCTTCCCTTGGTGCCGTAACAATATCTGATGATGTTGAAATAGGTGCAAATAGTGCAATTGATAGAGGTACTATTGAAAACACCTTTATTGGTAAAGGTACTAAAATTGATAATTTGGTACAAATAGGCCATAACTGTACTCTTGGTGAAAATTGTTTAATAATTTCTCAAGCTGGCGTTTCAGGCAGTGTAAAACTTGGTGACAGAGTGGTGTTAGCAGGACAAGCCGGTATAGTTGACCATCTTGAAATAGGCAATGATAGCATTATAATGGCAAAATCAGGCGTTACAAAGACATTGCCGAATAAAAGCATCGTAATGGGAACACCTGCAATTCCTCGAAAAGAATTTGTTAAACAAATAAAAAATGTTAAAGAACTTGATGTTCTTTTAAAAGAAATAAAAAAGTTTAAAAAAGATTTTGATTCTGTAAAAGAAAGCTTAAATATCGAAAATAAAAATATTGAGGTTTAATCGATGATAACATTAAATAAAAAAATAGAATTAAAAGGTACTAGCCTGATGGACGGCAAAGAATCAATTGTCAAGCTTGTGCCGGCTGAAAAAAAAGGTATTTATTTTTACCCTGCTAATTCTGATATCAAAATAGAAGCAAAACCTCAAAATGTTATATCAACTCAACATTGTACTGTGTTGGGTAATGCAAGGCAACATATTAAACTTGTTGAGCACTTTATGGCAGCTTGCGCGTTTGCAGGAATACAAGGAATTAATGTTTACATATCATCTAATGAATTACCGATATTTGACGGCAGTTCTAAAGTATGGTTGCAAGAATTTAAAAAAGCAGGCTTAACCAACCAAGAATCAACGCAAATGTTGGAGATTAAAAAATCTGTTTATTTTCAATCAGGCAGTTCTAATGTTGCAATTTTACCTGCTGACAACTTTAAAATAACTTATTGTGTAAATTTTGACCATAAAGACTATATTAATAAATGGTATAGCTGGGATCATTCCAAATCTTATGAAGAAATAGTTGAAGCAAGAACTTTTGGATATTTAAGAGATCTGGAGAAGTTTCAGCAAGCAGGTTTTTCTCTTGGCGTTACAAAAGAAAATACCATAGGTTTAACTGATGATGGCGGATATACCACAGAGTTACGTTCTGATATGGAACCAATAAAACATAAAATATTGGATTTAATAGGTGATTTATATTTAACAGGCATTAATCCGCTTAATCTTAAAGCTAATATTGTTGCTATGCTTGCCGGACATACAATACATGTAGAAACGGCTAAAAAATTGATGGAAGAGATGAGGTAAAGAGAATGGCTGAAGCTGAAACACAAAAACTATTGCAAATGGATATTATGGAAATAATGAAATTAATTCCGCACAGATATCCGTTTTTATTAGTTGATAGAGTTACAGAATGTGCACCTGGTAAGTATGTTAAAGGTTATAAGAACGTAACTTTTAACGAGGAATTTTTTCAAGGGCATTTTCCTGATAATCCAATCATGCCTGGCGTTTTAATGGTAGAAGCTCTGGCTCAAATAAGCAGCGGGATTATTATGACACTACCGCAATATGAAAATAAATTGGTATTATTTGCGGGTATTGACGGTGTAAGATTTAAAAAAATTGTCAGACCCGGAGATAAACTTGATTTATATGCTGAAGTGTTAAGGTTAAAAGGCCCCATATGTAAAGCAAAATGCCGTGCTTCTGTAGACGGAGAACTTGTAACAGAAGCTGACTTAATGTTTTCCGTACAAGATACACCGTAAACAAAAGCTTTAACTAATTTGAAGGATAACTAAAATGTCTAATATACATCCAAGTGCAATAATAGATCCGACGGCACAAATAGGGGAGGGAGTATCAATAGGACCATATGCTGTAATCGGACCTGAAGTCAAACTAGGTGATGGAGTTCAAATATATCCAAATGCTTACGTGGAACATTCTGAAATAGGAAAAAATACCATGATAGCAAATGGTGCTATTGTAGGAACACCGCCTCAAGATTATAGGTATAAAGGCGAAAAGAGTAATGTTATTATTGGAGAAAACTGCCAAATAAGAGAACATGCCACTGTCAATAGAGGTACCGGCGAAAATACATCAACTATAATCGGTGATAATTGTATATTGATGATTGGCTCACACGTTGCACATAACTGTTTGCTCGGTAATAATGTCAGCTTGGCAAACCTTGTCTCAGTTGCAGGGCATGTAGCCTTGGAAGATTATGTCTTTATTGGCGGAACCGTTGTTATACATCAGTTTGTAAAAATTGGAAAGATGGTGATCATGGGTGGTTTTTCCGGTACAAGGCAGGATATTCCTCCTTTTGCAAAAACAGACGGTCGTCCGGCTGCTATTATCGGCATAAATACTATCGGATTAAAAAGATGCGGGGTTTCTCTTGAGCAGAGAACTAACCTGAAAAAAGCATTTAATTTAATCTGGTTTTCCGACTATAATACTCAAACTGCTATTGAAAAAATTAAAGAAGAAATTCCTACAAATGAACATATTGAGCATTTGATTAATTTTATTAAAACAAGCCAGCGTGGTGTTACAAAACTTAAAGGCAAACAAGCCTACGAATACGAAGAAGCCGGATAACATTAAAAAAAATGCAGTATATTATACTGCATTAGCATGAGGTAACACAATTTAATTAATTGGATATAAGTTGTATTTTACACTACACACCAGTTACAAAATAAATTGTGTACTAATCTTTTATGTATTTTATATACTATTTAGAGACTAGCTTTATTTAAGTAATTCTGTTTATTTAATAATAAAAAAAAAGTATATTATAATAGTTAATTCAATATATTTTTAAGCCTTTAATGCTTTGTCTCTTAATCCTTAATATCTTATAAAATAAAACATATATATTAATAAAAACAAACAAGTGTTAAGCATTTTGTTTTAAATTTTGTTGCTATTTTAGATTTTAAGAAAATTATATAAATATCAAATAATAATAACATACCCTATAATACTTTAATACCTTATATAAATGTCAAAAAAAATATTAATAAAAGTTAATATACTTCCTCTAAAAGACTTTTCAGATTATTTTCATAAGCGACAACTTGGGTTATTATTAAATTAAAGAAAAAATTTTAAAAGTAAGGATATAAAAATTTTAAATGAAAAAAATAGCTGTGAATACCTTGGGCTGTAAGAATAATCAGATTGAATCGTCGATAATTAAAGAAGATTTTACTAGTATCGGGTATGAAATAGTGGATTTTTCTGAGGCGGCTGATATTTATATTATTAATACCTGCTCTGTTACTGAAAAAAGTGATAAGACCTCAAAATATTTTATAAGACAAGCCAAAAGAATAAATCCCAAGGCTAAAATAATTGTTACTGGGTGTTATGCCCAAATTGCTGCGCAAGAATTAGAAGAAATTGACGATGTTAATTTAGTTTTGGGGAATGTGGAAAAACATAATATACTTGATTATATAAAGTATTTTTATGGAGATAGCAAGGTGCATGTGCGCGATATTATGAAGCATCGGGTATTTGATTTTGATAAGTTTGCTTCGCATTTGGGAAGGACGAGGAGTTTTTTAAAGATTCAAGACGGATGTAATAATCGCTGTACGTATTGTATCATACCTTATGCAAGAGGCAAAAGCCGAAGTAACAAGCCTGAAAATATAATAAATGAAATTAACAGTCTAACTAACAAAGGATTTAAGGAAATTGTTATTACTGGGATTCACCTGGGGCAATGGGGCTTGGATTTTGCTCCGAAGGTATTTTTATATAATTTAATAAATAAAGTTGAAAAAATAAATAATTTAAAAAGGTATCGTATTGGTTCGTTGAATCCAACAGAATTTGATGATGAATTGATAAATACATTTACGAACTCTGAAAAATTTTGCAGACACTTGCATATATCATTACAAAGCGCAAATAATGAAATTTTAAAAGCAATGCAGCGTGATTATAATGTGGAAAAGTATACTGCTTTAATATATAAATTAAAAGAAAAAATGCCTGATTTAGCTATAGGCTGTGATATTATCGTGGGCTTTCCCGGTGAAACCGATGATATGTTTAATCAAACTTATGAAAATTTAAAGCAATTGCCTATAAGTTACCTGCATGTGTTTTCTTATTCCCAGCGAAAAGGTACACCTGCCTATGACATGCCAAATCAAGTACCGCATAAGGTTAAAAAACAAAGAAACAAAATTCTAACAGAGCTGGCAACGCAGAAGGGTAAATCGTTTAAGCAATCATTTATTAATAAGGAAATGGAAATATTAATAGAAAAATCGCGAGATAAAGCAACAGGAATGCTTAAAGGTCTTACGGGTAATTATATTACTGTATTGATCGATTCACAAAGTAATTTAACGAATGAAATAGTAAAAGTGAAGATTATTGATATAAGCGGGGATAATCTTATAGCTAAAATTATTTAGGTTATATTATACTAACTCAAAAATACTTTATAAGAATTTTTGCACTTAAACAAGCTGCCCTAAAATCAAACATAAAAAAATATTGGTGATGGTGGGGTGGGTCAGGGGTCATCAGGGACCTTAAAAGATTTGTCTGATTCTCCGATAGGATCGAGTTAAAATAAAAACAATCGGAGGACAAAAATGGAAAAATTTCTTACTAAAAAACAAGCAAAAAAATTTCTTAAGGAAAACAATCTTAAAGATGGAGAAAGCATAGCAGATGCTTTACGAGATAGCTTTAAAGAGTTGATTCAAGAGGCTCTTGAGGTAGAAATGGATCAAGAGCTTGGATA
>JANQHM010000143.1 GCA_028282645.1 Candidatus Gastranaerophilales bacterium | reverse complement strand
GCTTGCATCGCCTTGCCAGGCAAGCCGCTTCAGCTTTAACATCGCAGTCCTTAAATGAGCCTTTATTATTGATATAACCAGCTTTTATTTTTTTAACCAGACAGGCTCTAATAAAATAAGCTAAATTCAGTATAAAAAAAATAGTGTAAAAATTTATAAAAGACAAATAGGTCAGGCTTTCTTGAGAGGATAAATTTCAGAAGCTGTCTTGTTAAAGCTTGCATCGCCTTGCCAGGCAAGCCGCTTCAGCTTTAACATCGCAGTCCTTAAATGAGCCTTTATTATTGATATAACTAGCTTTTATTTTTTTAACCAGATAGGCTCTTAGATTTCTCTTAATAATTTTTAAATGAACCTCCTCGACCCAGGCAGACTGTGTAAAAACAAAAGAATTATCTATGATTATTAACGAGTAAAGGTTCTGCTTACACCAGAGCCTTGATTATTGTCTTAACTCCCGGCTCATTACTAAAAAATATATAAATATTGAGATATATGTTATATTTGTATTAAAGGTAAAAAGAGGATAGGGATAATGACTCAACAAGTGCATCAAAATATTATAGAATTAATCAATCCGCAACTCTGGAATGAACACTATATAAACAAAGAGTACGACAAAATTTCGCAAGATCTGATAAATATACTTATATATTTTAAAGATCATACATATTTTAGGCTTCACCCCCAAACAATGCATACTATCAACCTTTTTACAGAAAACCTGCTGTTTTATTTTACAAAAGAAGATTTTATCTTAAACCCTTATTACGCAAGAAAATTTATAAATCTAAATATGGTAACCTCCAACCTGGTAGCAATGACCCACAAAAAAAATACTGATGCACAAATAAAAATGCTGATGAATCAGGATGATAACCTTTTAAAACTTCTATCACTATACTCTGCAAGGAATAAAGTAAAAATACCTTACTTACAGCTTTTTAACTCGGACCCGGAATTTATTTTTCGCTGGTATATAAGCTATTTTTCAATAGGCAATTATGCGACAAAGCATATGTATGAAAACCTGATGGAACACTTAAACACCCCTCCGACAAATTTAAAAGTCCCTGCAATGCCCTATCAATCGCACGTCGCATACCAGATATGCTCATATTTTGGTGATGGCTTGGATGAAAAGATAAAGTGGAAAATCAATCAGGTCATACAAGATCAATATAAAGACGTAAAAATAAATAACACCCCTAACCCCAAAAAGGTCGCGGTAATAACCAGAAGATGGAATGAGCGCACATCAATCCACAGAACATGCTACGGCTTTGTGGAATCATTAAAAGATAATTATCATTTAACTCTTGTGCATCTGGGTCCGGTATTCGACAACCTTGATACAAGCTTGTTTGACGAAGTCAAGCACGTACAAATAGAAGCTGACGGCTATTTAAACTTATCAAAAATACAGAATAATGACTTTATGGTGGCATATTTACCTGATGTAGGCCTGGGACCGGAAAGTGTACACCTTGCCAACCTAAGAATAGCTCCTGTTCAAATAGCCGGCTACGGGCATCCTTGCAGTACATTCGGTTCAAATATTGATTATTTCCTCGGGGGCTATGACGTAGAAAGAGCCGATTTAGCAAAAGTCAATTACACCGAAAAACTTGTATTAATACCGGGTAATGCTTCACCGCCTACAGTACCGGCCTATGAACCCAAGTATACAAAAAACACCACAGACAAGTTTATTATTGCCTGCTCCTGGGGTGGCATGAAGTTTAATTATAAAATGCTTTTAAATTTAAAAGAAATCATAGAAAAATCCCGAAAGAAGCTACTGTTCAGATTTTTTCCCGCATCAGGACCTTCCAGGTACAATTGCTTTATCCCGTTTGAAAATGAGCTCGCTCAAGTTCTTGGTAAAGAAAACTTTGAGCTGATACCTAACTCAGGGCTGGAAACCTATATGAGTTTAATAGAAGAAGCTGATATATCAATAGATTCTTTTCCTTACGGCGGTTATAATACAGCAATAGATATGATTTATCTGAGAAAACCCCTTGTAGCATACGAGGGCAATAAATTTTTCAATAGGGCCGCAGCGTTATTGCTTAAATCAGTAGGCTTACCGGAGCTGGTAACAAAAAATAAAAAAGAATACATTAATCTTATTCTTAAACTTATTCATGATGATGATTTCAGAATGGATTTAACCAACAGGCTAAAAAACACGGACCTGAACGAAAAAGTATTTAATAACGTACAGGTCAAGGAATTCAAGGTTATGATCGATTATTTAATAGAAAATAATGATAAAATTAAAAGTTCCAATTCAAAAGCACCTCTAATAATTAAAAAATCAGAAGACGCGCTTCTATAAAATATTTTCTAAAAAAATATTTTAGCAATTTTTGAAGTATATATGTTTTTATATATATAAGTTATATACTACATCACATAAAGAGAGTTAAAATTTTAAATATACTATAATATATATAATTTTATATAACTAAAAATACCAGGCTATCTTTAAAAGAATAGTCTAAAATTTAACTTTAAACCAGAATATAAATTTAAGAGGAGTTTGAGCTATGATTTTGAACTTAAGTAATAATTTTTACAATCAAAATATACAAATTTTTTATTCATCAAATAAATCCGATACATCGTATGATTATTTAAATGAATATCCCTCATCAAACGATCAGCAAATATTCACAATGGGAAAATATCTTCCAGCACTTCCTCCTCCCTCAGCCCGGGATATATGGAGAACTCCCAAAATATTGCCATCTCCCATGGTACAGGAAACAGCACAAACGCCCGGAGTATTACCACCTCCAACACCCGAAGATATATGGAGGCATCCCACAACACTAATACCTGCTAAACCGGACCCGGACGGACTGCATAAAAATATAATTATGCCTATAACTCCAGACCTAAGCGGACTACATCAAGGCTCAATCATATCTGCTCCCATAAACCCGAACGGACTACATCAAAATTCGATCATATTTTAAAAACAGACCGATCGAGAGAAGTAATGATACAATTTAGCCCGAGCTTGACTAGCCTGCGCCAATTAGATCAGTGAATTTAAAGCAAAGACTTGAATCAAACAACCTTTAAATTTTTTAAGAATTCTAATATGTCTTCTGCAACTTTTGAAAATTTTTGATCTTTTATACTGACTCAAAAATACTTTTCAGATTATTCAATCAGGTAAAAGCTAATAAAATAAGCTAAACTCTGAATTGCGAAGCGGGAGCGTTAAAAAATGA
>JANQHM010000142.1 GCA_028282645.1 Candidatus Gastranaerophilales bacterium | reverse complement strand
TTAAAGCTTGCATCGCCTTGCCAGGCAAGCCGCTTCAGCTTTAACATCGCAGTCCTTAAATGAGCCTTTATTATTGATATAACCAGCTTTTATTTTTTTAACCGGACAGGCTCTTAATAATATTGAACCAGTATAATAATATTATAAACATATAGTAGCAGGTGAGAAAATTGGGAAATAATGTTAAAAATCAAAATGATTCTGATGATATCAACAAGTCAAAAAAATTTGTTTTTCATATTGCCAGTGAACATATTGATTTTATTGAATCTTTATCATTTCAAGAAAAGCATAACTTGATCAATTACCTTATTACTGACTATAGAAACAATAATCTCTTAAATAAGAAAACCATTGATCCGGAAAAAATTAAAAAAGGAATTATTATAATTATTACTATTTTAGTAGGTATTCCTTTGATATTTTTTTTAATAAATACTTCTTTAAGCTTAACAATGTCGGGCTACCTGGAAATGCAAAGAAACTTCGAAAAAATTATAAAGTAAAAGGTAGTGCTCAGTTGAGTACTGATGCTTACAAGTAAACTTAAATTATATTAAAAGCTTGCGGTGATGACCATCACCTGGTAAAAAATTAAGATTTGAGACAATTATTTAAAAATTTATAGACAAATAGTTTTGCGCGATGTCTAATTAAATTGAATTTATTTTTTGAGATAGAATAAATAGGAGAAAGAAAAATTAAAGTTTCATTTCCTCATATGGGAACTATTTATATAGTTGTTTCTTCTTTAATAAAATCACTTGGTGGAGAAGTTATAGTACCTCCTAAAACAAGTAAAAAAACACTTTCTATCGGTACAAAGTATAGCCCGGAAGCAATTTGCCTACCTTATAAATTATTGCTCGGCAATTATATAGAAGCAATAGAGTCAGGGGCCGAAGCTATAGTAATGATTAGCAGTCCTGGCATATGCAGGCTGGGGGAATACAGCAAAAGCATTAAAAATGCGCTGGAAGATTTAGGCTATCATATAAAGTATGTGGATGTTGATCTATACAAAGGCAAGTTCATGGAGATGATCAGAGGGCTTAAAAAAATAACAGGAAATAATAATATATTTCATATAATAAAATCCATTCATTTGGCGGTTAGTAAGGTGTTTGTTCTTGATAACATTGATAATGTCCTTTCTTACTATAGAGCCAGAGAAATCAATCCGGGAACAGCGGAGAAAGCCTATAAAAAAGGCTTGAAATGGATTGATGACGCATTAAATAAAAAAGAACTGAAAGAAGCCCATAAAAAGGCTGTCAGTGAAATAAAAAAGACAGAAATAGATGATGAAAGAGAAGTTTTAAATGTCGATTTGACCGGCGAAATCTTTATGGTTCTTGATTCATTTTCTAATCAAAATTTGGAGAGAGAACTGGGTCGTCTGGGAGTACAAACAAGAAGAAGCATGAGCTTGAGCGGATGGGTAAAAACAGCTTTGATACCCAAATTTATGAGAAAAGATGAAACTCATCTTGAAAGATCTTATAAATTTGCAAAGCCTTATCTGCTCAGAGATATTGGCGGAGACGCAATAGAATCTGTTGGTGATATTGCATATGCTACTAAACAGGGGATTGATGGTATTATTCATTTAAGTCCGTTTACTTGTATGCCGGAAATTATGTCTCAAAACATATTT
>JANQHM010000125.1 GCA_028282645.1 Candidatus Gastranaerophilales bacterium | reverse complement strand
TAATTTTTCTGGTAACCTCTACGTGTAACTACATTTTTACCTGAGTTTACATATGTTGTATTTGAGTTACCAATAATCAAAACAGTTGACATGTTTATTAACTCAATATTTACAGATTCTTTTATTAACTCACTCGCAGAGCTAATAATTATCTTTTCATTCTCTCGTCCTAAATTCTGTGCAATCACAACCGGTACTGATTTATCACAATATTTTTTCAAATTCTCAAGAAACATTAAATAAGGTTCAGTACGCGAATGCGACAAAGGATTATACAATCCAAGCACAAAATCAGCTTCAAGAGCATTTTGTATACGCTTCTTTATTTTTTCTATAGGTGTTAATAAATTTGATAAAGACACAATGGCAAAATCATTCATAACCGGTGCACCTGCCTTGGATGCTGCCGCAAGAAACGATGTTATTCCCGGCTCTATAAAAATGTCTAATTTGTCCCATAGATTATTGTCTTCGATAATCTCTAAAACTAAACCCGCCATGCCATATACGTTAGCGTCTCCATTGGATATAAGTCCCACTTTTTTAAAGGCTAAAGCCTCTTTTATAGCATATTTACACCTATCAACCTCATGAGTCATCCCTGTAGAGAAAACTTCTTTCCCTTGAATAACCTCCTTAATATCTTTAATATATTTATTATAACCAATTATTAAATTAGATTTTTTTAGTAATTCTGAAGCATTTTGCGTTAAATAACTCGGATTACCACAACCTGTAGAGATTATATATATTTCACCTTTGCTCATAACTTTTCCTTTTCGAATTTACTTATCAAAAGGCAGCTGCTATAGTTATATTCTTGTAAATATGCTTTTTGATAAACAGCGTTTTAAACTCTGATGCCAATACAGCGCTTGGCTCTGCAACACCTTTTATTTCAAAAAATTTTGTAGCTTTAGATTCAGAAAATTCTTGCTCTAAAGCATTTATTTGTTCTTTATTAAAAAATAATAAATTTTTATTATACTTATGAGCAAGTTCAATTAACCCTTTTTCATCACTTTTAGCCTCAAAAGAAGCAAATACTTTAATATCATCAAGATTTAAATTATTTTTATACAAGAAATCTTTTATATCACGTTCAAGTTCAGATGCAGAAGTATCTCTATTCAATCCAATACCTAGATTAACAGGTTTTATTTTTATATTTAACAAATGACAAAAATTTTCTTGCTCTTCAAAAAATTCAAATGGGCTTGTAATTACAGTCGGATAGTCTTTATTTATTTGAGTTAAATCCGCACACAAATTATAAGCCTTTATATTATCAACATCTAAGCCTAATGAATGAACCAAATCTATAACAGCAGGGTATGTTATAAGATTAACAGGCTCATTATTAATCAGCGAATTAGAAACTTTAGCAAGATTTTCTATATTTAAAATCTCAAAGCCATAATCCTTTGCAAAGCTATCAAAAGCAAATACCCCTAAAGAATCAGTCCCTGTAGTAGTAAATACATTTAAATCAGTCTTGATAAGCTTTAAGCTTTGGGCTAATTCTGCTGCGCCACCTAAATGAGATGATAACAAAGGTATAACTTGTGTCCTCTCAAAATTCATTACCAAAACAGCAGGGTCTGTAGTTTTTGAATTTAGTAAACCGGCTATTTTCCTTACAACAATGCCTGTAGCACAAAACCATATTATAGCATCACTTTCTTGCCACAGCTCTTTTAAGAAATCATCTATTTTTGAAAAGCAAACAAGTTTATGATTGCTGGCCAGCTCACCTTTATCCCTATCATTCTTTGAATAAATTTTAATATCAAAATCGGAATTTATTTGTAACAAGTCCTGTACAGTTGCCAGTGCAGATGCTAATCCAGGCTTATTTAATGCTATCAATGATATTTTTTTCATCTAGCACCAATTAGGCGGTATATTATACAAATGTGATTCTTCTTTTTCCTGCTGATTTAAATATTCTCCCAATAAGATAAGAGCTGTTCTTTTTATACCCGATGCCTCAACCTTTTGCTCAATATCTGATAAACTTCCTTTTATAACCCTCTGTTGAGGCCAAGTAGCTTTTTCAACAATCCAACAAGGGGTATCGTCAGGATATCCAAGTTCTTTTGATTTGTCAACAAGTTGTTTAATTAACGATACAGAAAGGTAAAAGACTTTAGATGAATTTTCACACTTAAGAATATTTTCTATACTTTCGGGATTCGGTGTTTTACCTTCAACTCGAGATATTATTAAGGTTTGACTAACACCCGGTATAGTATATTCAAGACCTAATTCCGCTGCCGCTCCAAAAGCAGCAGTTACGCCAGGTATAACTTCGTATGGAATATTTTTTAATTTTAAAAATTTTATTTGCTTAGCAATTGTAGAATATATCGATGGATCACCGGTATGCACTCTTACTATATCAGTTTCAGTTATATACTCATCTATAAATTTAAATATTTCCTGATAAGACATTTTTTCAGAGCTTTGTATTACACAATTATCGGGCACCCAGCTTAAAACTTCCTTTGGAACCAAAGAACCTGTATACAATATTAATTTTGCTTTTTCAAGGATTTCTCTGGCTTTTACTGTTATCAATTTAGGATCTCCTGGCCCTGCTCCTAAAAATATGACTTTATTCATTTTCTTTTTCTTTCCTCATTATTATCTGGAACAGTGTTCTTTGCGGTTCGGGTATGGTTAGACTGGAATCACCCGTAATTTTTCTGTAGTTTGATATATCTATACTTCTTGTTTTATACTTTACGCTTGAATCTTTAAGGACAGTCACTGCAACTGATAAGTTTTCCAGTCCTATAATATTAGCAACAAGTATCCCGTTACGGCTTAATTTCGTATAAAGTTCGGGTAGCATCCTCATAACTGATTCACCACCACCTCCGATAAAAATTCTATCAGGAGAAGGAAAACTATTTTTATCAGGGTTAAATTCCCCCTCTATCAGTTCTGCCGCAACTATATTATGATTAAAAAGATTATTTTTAGTATAACTACACTGTTCTGAGTTTTTTTCAAAGAGTACAGTTCGTGTTTTAAAAAGTTTATAAGCATCTATAGATATAGAGCCTGACCCGGCTCCGATATCCCACATTTGTATATTCGGCTTTAGCTCAAGAGCTTGTAATGTTAAAGCTCTTTTATCAGCTTTGGTTATCATTCCCGCTCTGGTTGCAAAATCATTATTCAAGGCTGAATCATCAGCTTCAAAATTTCTCTCCACAAGCAAAACAAAAGGAGACAAACTTTGTTTTATTTGCTCAGCGGACATTTCTGCAGATAATTGTTGCAAATCAACCTCTTTTATCAGTTCATTTTCAGAGCCTAGTTTAGACCCAAGGTAAAATTTCAGTTTACTGCTTATATATTTTGTTTCTCTGGCTATTTTTTCTATAGATAATTCATCACATAAAACAAACGTATACTTTGTTGAAAGAAATTTAGTCAAATCAAGCAACTTCCTACCATGTAAGCTAAGCGAAACCAGCTCGTTTTCTGAAAGCCTAAGCTTATTAACCAAATAATCTTTGGATGATTGAGCAGGAATTATTTCAACATCGTCAACCCTAAAGTCTTGTAGCTCCTGATCAAGAAATCTTAAAATCTCTTGCATAGCCGAAAAATAAAAAGGGCTGCCTGTTACAACATATAAAACTTTTTTGTTTTCAAGTATTTTTTTCTTAATTATTGCTCTTATTTCTTTAAAAGGCAGGTACTTCTGCTCAACTTGCTCTGGAATTAACTCTCTGTTT
>JANQHM010000076.1 GCA_028282645.1 Candidatus Gastranaerophilales bacterium | reverse complement strand
GAAATTAAAGGATGCGCCAGCCACGCAAAACTTAATTTCAAAACAGCACATTTTTCCCATAGCGCATAAGTTAGTGACTTATCGAGTTCTGATGTTTCGGTTAGACTTAAGTTATATCAAAACTTATATCGATGACATAAGAAAGGTGACGACTGTCACCCAGGATAAGTGTGCCTGTTTATACCCTTTTGTGGTGCAAAATTATCGTTGTAGTGAATTATTTTTGATTTTTACGTAACATACAATTGAATATTTTTTTAACTCTCTTTAAGGCTAAAAGTACGGGTTTTGTGATGCCCGCGTAATTTATACAAAAAATAAAGCTGCTCCGTGAGGCAGCTTTATTTTTTATAATATTTTTAGCTTTAGCCGGGCAATAACCAAGTAAAGAGACTTCAAGTAAATATTCATTAATAAAAGCATTCTCAGCGGATAAAGGTTATAAAAGAAAATCAAAGATGAACTTGCTGTACTTCCTAAAAGATGGATTGTTGAGAGAATTTTTGCCTGGATAAATAATTTTAGAGGAGCTTCTAAAGATTTTGAAATATTAACCTTAACCGCAGAAAATATCATAAGTCATTATTAAGAATTGTAAACCAGGTAAACTAAGTTAAATTACATTTCTTAACTAAAATATAAAAATTTTTCTTGAATTTTTCAAAAAATTATCAAAGTTTTTATTCAACTAACCGATATAATAAATATGATTTAATATATTTATTAAGAATCAGTGATGATAAGACATTTAAATTAGGGAAACCTCTTCATGACAGACAAGTCAATTATTGGAGAAAACGAATTGAACCAAAATGAGTCTATGACATTAAAAGATGATCCCCTTGAGGCCATTTTTGCATTGAATTTTGGAGACTTTGTTACTGATCATTTGATATCCGAAGATTTACTCTCAAAAATTAATTGTTCTTTTAAAGACAAAATTACAAGGTTAAAAAATCAATTAAGAGAGCTAATTTCTATCTATTCATTAGATCAGACATTATCTCTGCTTGGATTCAGCAGTAATGAAGAATCTGTTATTTATAATGCGATTGCCCAAACTATTTCTCAAATGCTGGAAATAGAATCATGTAATATTTATATTCAACATACATATATAAATATGCAAGATAAAAAAGGAGAGGATTCATCATTAATTTTAATAGGGAGTTCTTCAAACAATCAAGATGCTTGCAATGTAATAAATCTTTCTTCCGAAGAGAAAAATAACATCTTTATTAATGCTTACTTGAAAAAGAAAACCATTTATCAAAAAAATGATGATGGAAAAATTTTTTCCTTAGTTGTTCCAATGGCTAATAATTATGAATGCATAGGATTAATAGTATTGAATGATTCTAATCAAAAGCAAATAGAGCCGGAGCAAATTAAGCTGTTAGAAGTTACTTCACAATTAATTGTTACTTCTATGATGTTACAAAACTCAATAGAACAGACAGAAATTACTTTAAATTCAGAAGAACGAACTCCTGATGAATTAATGCACTTAAGAACCGAATTAACTGCAAATATCGGTGACTTAGGAGATGATCAGCAATCATTTGTAGAATCTTTAGCTGATGTGGTAGATGTAAAATGCCATTATAAAAAGGAACACTCGCAAAAAGTTGCAAATATAGCCAGAGAAATCTCAGGGTATTTGCACTTAAACGAAAAAACCATTGATTTGATTTATTATGCTGCATTTTTACACAACATCGGAAAAATAACTATACCTCAGGAAATTTTTTCTAAAAAAGGTAGACTTACAGAAGAAGACTGGTTACAGCTAAACAACCATCCCAATATTGGTGTTAGCTTATTAATGAAAATTAATTTTATGTCAGAAGTTATACCTTATATTCATTACCATCGGGAAAGATGGGATGGAATGGGTGAGCCGGAAGGTTTATCAGGATTTAGTATACCGCTGGGTTCAAGGATAATAGCAGTAGCTGATGCTTACCAAGCATTATTATCGCAACGGCCATACAGAGACTCTATTGAATCAAAAGATGCTCTTGAAATTATGAAAGAAGAAGCAGGTATAAAATGGGATCCTGTAGTAGTTGATGCATTAATAAAAATTAGCAAATAATAAGCCTAATACTACTTTTAAAGGCAGACTGTTTGAAAATCGACAGTCTGTTTTGCTTTATAGACATATATGTCTTTAACACTTTCCAGATAAGAAAAAGAGATTAAATACATCCAAATAAATATCTCTTGAAGTATTATCTTATTCTCAGGGCAAATTAATTCTAAGCAATACCTTTGGAGTTTAAAGCATAATCTATGTTACAACAGTTTATAAATCTTGCCTGAGAAATATTTTTTATTTTAT
>JANQHM010000070.1 GCA_028282645.1 Candidatus Gastranaerophilales bacterium | reverse complement strand
AAAGCTTGCATCGCCTTGCCAGGCAAGCCGCTTCAGCTTTAACAGCGCAGTCCTTAAATGAGCCTTATATAACCAGCTTTTATTTTTTTAACCAGACAGAATCTAAGATTGATAAAGCTTATGCCTTTTTTTGTAAACAAACCAGTAAAATCCGCCTAATACAACTGTCACAGCTATTATTATCAGCTCCAGATAAGATTTTATTGCTTGCCCAAAAATCATTAATGCGGCACTTACAATAAAAAATCTGGCACCACGCCCGATAACACTTGCTATCATAAAGCCCGGAAAGTTCATAGAAAATACACCACTGGCAATGGTAAATACTTTATAAGGTATTGGGGTAAACGCCGCACCTAAAACCGCCCAAATACCGTATTTTTTATACATTCCTTCAACTTTTTCAAGATAGTGCTCTTTATTTCTAAAAATTTTGTTAAAAATAGGCCTGCCGCCAAACTTGCCTATCAAATAGCCAAAACCACCGCCTAAAGCGGAAAAAATTGTACAAATTGATGCAAATAAAAGTGCTTTTTGAGGAGTACTTAAACTCATTGCTATTAATAATAAATCCGGAGGTATAGGAAAAAAACTTGACTCTAAAAATGCCATTAAACCTAAGCCAAACGCTCCTAAACCTTCAAAATATTCAACTATACCTAAAACAAATTCTTTCATCTTTATATATTTTACCCCTGGTTAACGCTACAAGTACTATACAAATATATTAGCAAAAAAACTTTATCTGCTCAAAAAAATAATCGGCTAATAAATACCGCGGTAAAAATTCCTACAGCATCAGCAATAAGGCCCGCCAAAACAGCATGTCTGAATTTTTTAATTCCAACAGAGCCAAAATAAACAGCCAGCACGTATAATGTAGTTTCTGAACTGCCGACCATAACAGCTGCCATTCTTGCCAAATAGGAATCACCGCCATACTGATTTGCAATGTCCGCCATAATTCCTAATGCTCCGCTACCCGACAATGGTCTGATAATAGCTAAAGGTATAACATCTACGGGAAAATGAATTATATCAAGTACAGGCTTTAACACCTGAGCCAACATATCAATTGCCCCTGATTCCTTAAACATGCCTATAGCAAAAAATATTGCCACAAGGTAAGGAATGATCCTTACACCTACATCAAAGCCTTCTTTTGCACCGTCTATAAAAGTTTCGTAAATTGGTATCTTTTTAATAAGGGCAGTAAGAGGAATCACCGCAAATATAACAGGGATAGCCCATATAGAAATAATATCGAGTATCTTCTTTATAAACCCAAAGTCCAAAATTATTCCTCCTCTTTATATTTTTCTACAGCAAAGACAGGTAGCTTTTCTAAAGTTTTTACAACAAAAATTGCTGTACACAAAGCTATTATAGTAGTTACCAAAGTTGGAGCAACAATTACAGTAGGGTTTTTAGCACCGGCTGCAATCAAAATAGCAATTGCGGAAGCCGGTATAAGCTGAAAACCCGCCGTATTTATTGCCAAAAAAGTACACATTGCGTTGGTTGCAACAGTCTTTTTGGGGTTAATTTCCTGAAGGTCTTCCATAGCTTTAATTCCTATCGGGGTAGCTGCATTTGTTACACCTAGAGTATTAGCGGAAAAATTAAGTGCTATATTTCCTATTGCAGGATTATCAGGAGGTACTTGCGGAAATAACCGCTTAGTTATTGGTTTAATTAATCCTGATATGAGTGATATCAAACCCGACTTCTCGGCTAAATTCATAAATCCTAACCACAAAGCCATTATTCCTATTAAAGAAATTGATATTGTTACAGCATCTTTAGCTGAATTTAACGCAGCAAAAGTAACTTTTTCTACTCTACCCGTAAAAGCAGCAGCTATAATCGATGTTATTATTAAAAATAACCAAATATATCCTAACAAAGTACAACTCCTTATTTTTATTTAACATTATATTTAATTTTATTATATAAAAAAATATTTAATATCATTATTTTATAAAAAAAAATAGAAATATCCATAAAACCGAAAATATATTAAACCCAAAAATTTTTTACCGTACTATACTAAATAATGCAATATAAAATTGATGGATATTATCAATATGACGGGAACTCCAAAAAATGATTTGATAAAAATTTCTGATAATATTAGTGTTACGGCATATAGAACAATATGTATATTAAATTTGCTCTTAAATAAACCCAGCAATGAAGAAGAGATCTCTTTACACCTAAAAGAGCAAAGCTTAAATAATAAAAATCTTTCCAGTGATACTATATATATTTACTTGAATACACTAAAAGCTGTTGGTTCTCAAATTTGCAGACCCTGTAAAACCAATAACCATAAATATGTATTAAAAAATCACCCTTTTATGTTAAAGCTGAATGATAATGATTTAAAATCACTGATTCAAATCAGAAAATATATATCAAATTTAAAAAATTGGAAATTTATATTAGATGTGGAAAAATTGTTTGATATTATTCAAGATAATTTGATCATAGAGTCTAAGAAAAAATTTGAAAAGCTTCGAGACACATCATGGAGATACCCGTTAACACAAAAAATTATTGACACTATTCAAAAACTTGAAAGCCATGCGGAAAATCAGAATAAACTTGAGGTAGTTTATTCATCACCAGTTAATGGTATTAAAAATATAAAAATTAAACCTGAAGAGATCTTTTATGAAAACGGAGTGTTTTATGTTTATATTGTTAATTTAAGCGTAAACGAAGCTCAATATCTGCGAGTTGACAGAATAAACTCTTTTAAATTATTGGAAAATTATAGTCAAAGTGTATTTGAATTGCCGGAAATAGAGCCTGTTCAATATAAATTAAAAGGAGCATCATTATACTATTTTATTCCCGGTGAAAATGAAAGCATTATTTCCAAAACTGAAGATGAAATGATTATAGAGGAAAAAATTACAAATAAGTTTAAATTTTATCAAAAAGTGCTTTCTTATGGCAATGATTGTACTATAATAAAACCTCTATCATTTCAAAAAGAAATGATAAACAAATTAAAAGTAATGTTGGATATATACAAATAGTTTTTAACATAGAGATAATTATGCAAAATAAATCAAAAATCAGTTCTACTGCATATAAAGTACTTATATTGATGAAGCTGTTAAATGAAGAAAATTTAAACCTTCAGGAGATAAGTCAATTCTTTTCTAATCAAAAAGATGTATCCACGCCTTTATCAAAAGAAGTTATTTTAAAGTATTTAAATACTTTAAAAGCATCCGGATACAAAATATCAAAGCCCTCTTTTTCTAACGATTACAGGTACGAATTATTAAAGGCACCTTACTTAATTAATTTGTCTAAAGATGATTTGATTACAATTGTTAAACTTGAATACTTTATAGAAAACTTATTTTTAAAAGAACTTGATAATTCCTTAAAAAACATACTAAACAAAATGGATAAATTCTTACCGGAAGAAACAGTGGATGACTACAAAAGAATAAAAAAATCTTTGTGTGGAAATAATACTTTTGACCTTAATATATTTGATTATTCAGAATATGCCGAGATGATACATAAATTTGAAGTTTACTGTGTAGAGGCTCAAAGAATTCAAATCACTTTTAAAATTCCGTACGAAGAATCAAAAAAAACTATAACATTAGAGCCTAAAGAATTGAATTACAAAGAGGATAAAGTCTTTATTTCAGGTTATAATCCATTAAACAATGAAAATCAAGATATAAACCTCCAATACATAACTGACACAAAACAATTGCCAACTAAATCAAAAAATACACGATCATCTTCACCGGTTATATTCAAATTAAAAGGACGATTAGCCACAACATACAGTCCATATGAAGGAGAAAAAATTTATAATGACCAAGATGATTATATAAAAGTATATACTTATACAGAAGAAAAAAATAATCTGCTGAAACGTCTGCTCAAATACGGGGATGACTGCGAGATTTTATATCCCGCGGAAATACGAGAAAAAATAAAGGAAACTATATTTAAAACACTTAATAACTATAAACAAATAGGGGAGATTAATTCAAAAACATTTTGAAAAGCCTTTATTCCATAGTCTGTTGAAAAATAAGTTTTAATATAACTTTCATAACTTTTGGAGATTTGTTCTAATTGCCGGTTATTATTGTATAATCCAATGATTTCATCAGCAAAATTATCCGGTGTATCTTTGGGATTGACTATTGAAATTATCTCCGGGCATCCTTCTATACCAATACCGGTTGATACAATCGGTGTAAGGTTATAAATTGCCTCGATTGTCTTGCCTTTTACGCCTGCACCGTATCTTAACGGGATTATAACCATTTTAACATTATTATATAATTGATTTAATTCTTCATCGCTTACATAGCCTTTTACTATAATATCGTCAGAATTAAGCTGTTTTATGTATTCCGTTGCATTAGAGCCTGCTATATACAGTTTGATATCGGATATATTTTGTTTGACTTTATCAAAAATATTTTCAACAAACCATTGAACTCCGTCTACATTGGGCTTATGTAAAAATCCGCCTACAAATAATAAGCCGTTTCTCTTATCAAAAGGTTTTATATCTTGTTTAAATTTGTCATAACAAAATATTGGAATAGTATAAACCGGTTTATTTTTTGCTAAACCTTTTATTATTTTACTTTCTGAGTCATTAAGAGATACAATAACATCACATTTATTAAATACTTCCAGCTCTAAACTCTTAAAGTAATCAACCCTCTTAAGAATCTCCTCATTTTTTTCTATCTGATATCTTAAATACTCCCTTACGTGATGCAAATCATGCCCGTGGTAAATGATTTTAGCACTTGAGTGCTTTTTGATTATATCTATATATTTTATGGTCACATCCGGCCTGTTAATATAGATATAGTCAAAGTACTTCAGATTTTTCTGCATCCATTTTTCCCAGTAATACTTATAGTATTTGCCACTTAGCACCTCTATGCCCATTTGCATAAGCTCTGTAGTATAAGGCTCTTTTTCGATAAAGTCATTTCCGATATATTTAACGTTTAAGCCCATTTTTAGAAATAATTTTAAATGATTATAAGTAGCTCTTGAGCCTGCATCTTTGTCATAAGAAGGTACTTTATAATCTATTACGAGAATATTTTTCTTTTTATGGCCTCTGTCTCTGGCTAAAAAGAAATTATTACTTGGTGCAAAATGGTCTTTATTAAGAACCGATCTCCATTTTTTATAAAATTTTTCTTTATTTACTGCCTGATAGCTTTTAAACCCACTGTTTATATCAGTACCGTGGGACTTCCCTTCAAAGTGAATTACTACGGATTTAGGCTGGTAAACTACTCTATAGCCCATACTTCTTATTGTAAAAGCATAGTCTGTATCTTCGTAATAACAAGGGCTAAAGCTCTGATCAAACCCGCCTGTTTTATTCCATAAGCTTTTTCTGGTTATAATACTTGCACCACTTATATAATCTACATCTTTTACATAATTATATTCAGAAAAATCGGGATCCTGAAATTTGCCGTAATTTGCACCTGTTGCATCATTCCATATAATACCGCCTGCTTCTTGTAGTATGCCGTCCGGGTAGACTAATTTTGAGCCTGACAGTCCTATAGTTTCATCATTTTCCAGCAAATTAACTAATGGTTCAAGCCAGTTATCAGCAACAAACGTATCGTTATTTAAAAATAACAAATATTTTCCGTTTGCTTGAGCTGCTGCGTTATTGCAATTGCATAGAAAACCTATGTTGCTTTTATTTTTTACATGAATAACACCGTCTATATAGTTATCCAGCTTTGTTGTTGCGTCATTTGAATTATCATCCGCTATAATCACTTCATAAGAGATATTTTTTGTATTTTTTAATATTGAATAAAGACATGTGTATGTATGTCTAAAATTATTATAAACAGGTATTATTATTGATACCATAGGGTTATTATACTTTTGAAATTCGAGTTTTTTATTATTATTACTAAAAGCCTTTTCAAATACCGTATTTAATAAGCTATTACTTTCACTTAAGATATTATTTATCCGATTTTGGCAGTTATTTTTTTCTTTTTTAACATCATCATAGAGTTTTTCAATTAGATCAAGTTGTTTTTGGATTAAACCATTTTTTTCTTTTATATATACACAATCTTCAGTAAATAAATCATAAATAATATCAAATTTTAAACTTTTTTCGAGTTTTAATTCATTTAAAAGGGTATATAGGTATTTATTTTCAAGAACGGTAAGCAGCATTAAGTCGGGATTTAAATCTTGAATATCATCAATAGAATAAATAGTATAACCGTTTAGTTTTTGACCTCGTTTATTTATGTCTCTGTCAATAAAACCCTGAATATTTAAGTCTGAAAGATCAAAATGCTCTGTGATTATACGTGCCAGCAAGCCTGCACCGTAAAAGCATATTTTTTTATGTTGATTTTCTTCTGTGAATTCTTTTATTTTTTGACATATTACGGGGTTATAGGGGATGTTTTGTATCTCTTTATCTACGTTGTCGTTTCTTATTATTCTTTGTTTTGCAAATAAATCAATAAAATTTTTATGGGTAAATCTTGTTTTTTGCTGTATTTCTTGGACAAGTGCGCTATCTTTATAGATTTCGCACAGTTTGCTCATTCCGTAAAATCTATGTTCGTCATTTTCTGCTTCTACTGCCATTAGTGCAACAAAAAATGACACTAAATTATCTTTAATAAGTCCTTTAAATCTGTCAGCTTCGACGAATATACTTAAAAATAATTCTTCTGAAGATATACCTTCATATAATTCTAATGTTTTTAAGAATTCTAGGTAATAAACAGGCTTTTTGTCTGTTTCTTGAGGTGGTATTAAAACTCGGCTTTTTACCAGAGGTTCATTTATTACATGTATATTTCTATTCAAAGCCAGATAAATAGTTATTGTTCTTATTATTTGATCGGAGTTAAATTTATTAAATAAATCTAAGTTGGCTAGGGTGACTTTTTTTATTATTGTTCCAGAGCGATAGATATTATTTAAATTATAAAATAAATAATTAAGAATCTCGTGGGATGTCCTGTTTGAAACAGTCCTATGTAAGGCATAATTGCATTTTTCATTTAATGTTTCTTGTTTAACAAAGTTAAATATAGCATCGTATGATGCATTACCCTGTATAACGCTTAATTTATTTGTTAGAACATTTTTTTCCAGCAAGTCATCGGGATGAAGGAAAGTTATATAGTCTGCATTTGCACTATTTATTAATTTTTTTAGCTTTTCGCTGTAAGAAATATTGCCGGGAGTTTGTATAAGTTTAATTTTTGAAGAGCTTAAAGCTTCAATTTTTTGATAGATTTGCTTTGTAAAAACATTAGCGGGTATAATCAGTTCAAAATTTTGAAAGGACTGGTTTATTGCACTGTTAATAGACTCAATAACAAATTTTTCTTTAGAATCCGGTAATAAAATGATGCTTATTATTTGCATTAAACTTAACTCTCTCTTCTGTCACACATATATATAATTATTATACTATCTTAAAAATACTTTTCAGATTATTCAATCGTGTTAAAAGTAATAAAATAAATTATTCTCTGAACTGCAAGCGGGAGCGTTAAAAAGTTATATTAACTCATTATAAGCTAATGCCAAAGAGTAATCTGAATTTTAATTAAGAACCAGTATATTATATTTCATTAAGAAGAAAATAGGTAGTGGGCAATCAATGACTAAATAATAAGAGGTGGCGACTGCCACCAATAAAAAGAGCTACTTTAATTATGTATTCATAATAAAGTAGCCTTGAATTAATCTTGGGAGGAGATTTTGGGGGTTATATGTTTTATTTCCAGATAAATAAAAAAGAAAGGATTGCGTTAATTTCCTAATATTTTGATTTTTTGTTACATAACTTTACCAACTATTTTTAGACATAATGCATATTAAAAAGTGTTAAGCTTAGTTATTAATAGAAATGAGCATTATTATACCTTTATCAAATATCAAGTTGGCTACAAATCTATATCATCTTTATATCAAGCCTAATTTTAAGAAAATTTTGTTCTTTGTTTTCAAGCAATTTTTTAAAAATTTTTGTTTTTATAATATTGGAGATAAGGATGAAGCAAAAAGAAAACAATAAAGGGTAAGAAATATAAGCTAATTTTAGAAGAAGATTTAAATTGACAAAATAACGCTGTAAAACGCTAAATAACTTTTCAATGCTGTTAAAGCTTACAAAACAAGCTGTGCGCTGAAAAGGACAAGTATAAAGTTAATTTATGCGAATAAATAAGATTGAAGTAAAAAATGATAGGGAAATAACCGCTAGAAATAAGGTAATGCGGAAAATAGGGGATAAACAGGGGAAGTAAGATAATTTAGTGCGAAAAAAGCACGAGACTCCAAAATTAAATAGGATAGGAATTTGGACGAGTAAGTTTAGAAAGCTTTCATTCATTTAAAAAGAATTGTGATAGAAAATACCTCATAATATACCTTAATACCTTAATATACCTCATAGCTTATACAACCGGGTGACATTGTCACCTCTTTTTATTTGGGCCACCTCTTATTGCTTTACGGTTTATCCATTGAAAGACTAATGCACAAGCCCAAGATGTTTATGAAAAGTCAAAGAAAAATGAATTTTTAGCGATTATTTATGCTTGTAAGTTATTAAATCAAGGCTTTTACGCCTAATGTTTTATTTACTTCGGCAGAGTTGGCGGGTTCAGTGTGAATGTTATCATAAAAACCTTCTTCATCTACATTTGCAAAATTTTTATAACCAAAGTAATATTTTTTACCTTTTTTCAGCCATTTTGTATCGGGATCTTTATAGCCTTTCATCAAGATTTCTATCTATTAATTTATTTCTAAATCTTCCAAATGTTGAAGAATCAGGAATTGTATCAGACAGCTCAAAGCCCGTGAATGCCATAAAATCAATTCTAACGCTCAATGCCTCAACAAGTTGCCCGTCAGATAAGCTATACCAGTTTTGAAGCAAAATAGATTTAAACATTTTTAGCCTGTAGTAAGGAACTTGACCGCCTATAGGTTAGCGGACATTCTGAGAATCGAATAAATTCCGACTTATTCTTAGTGACGCGTGGCTTTTGGGAGCTAAAAATAGCAGAATTTTGTTTCAGAATTGTTCCGCTTTCTGTCCCTAAATTGTATAAAATTGGGTCGATTTTGAGGATGGTTTGGGAATTATATCTTATGAAAAATAACCTTAATCGGTAATTATAACTATGATTTAGGCGACAGGACAGAAAAAGGACAATTTTTTTGAAAAGGCCACAGACGGAACATGCCGGAACTTGTAATCCATACCATTTAGTAATAAATATATTTTTATTTAATTGGCAATTTTTAATATTACTTAACAGGACTTACGCAGCATAAGAAAAAATACTGTTAATATTAATTATTCCAGAACGATAAAGCTTTAAATATTCTCTATGAGCCAATTCTATACCGTAGCCTGGAAACAATTTAAATTATCTATACAAGCTTGTATATGTTTTTTTTGAGCATTTAAACTTCTTGCAGAGCATTTTTCTAAGTGTAGTTGAGACTTTAAAGCTCTGAATATTTCTTGGCGGGTAAAAGACTGGCGCGGTATTTAACAGTAAACCCGTCTCCAGCCCCTCCCCATAAGAACCGTACGTGAGGTTTTCCCTCATACGGCTCACCCG
>JANQHM010000254.1 GCA_028282645.1 Candidatus Gastranaerophilales bacterium | reverse complement strand
TGCTGATATTTTAACGCTCTCAATATTTTCAGGACAAATTTCTTTAGCTATGTCATCGGCATTTAAAAATTGAAGCTTTTCTTCGGGTAAAAGCTCGCTGGCTAAGGTGCTTTTACCGCTTCCGTTTGCTCCTGCTATTATGAATAACTGTTTAGTCATTTTATTTCTCTTGAGTTTATCAAAACTTTAATTTAGGTAAACCTTTAACTATACGGTTTGTTTCCAAGCTTACTGTAATTATGCTTAACAATAAATCTAAAATGTATTTCGGTTTATTATGTTCTTCTGCCCAATCATTAGGGTCATTTTTTATTAAAGATTTTTTATCAATCTTAACTTGGTATCTGTCCATAATCCATTCAATAGCACTCTTGCCATTTATTACGTAGTCATAAGCTTCTAAAGGTATATTACTAATTTTGATTTTTGGATTATATATTATAGTTGATTTATCGTCTTTTTTTACAAACTTCATCTTTTCTACTTTATAATTTCCGCAATCAGTATTAGTAATTTGAACATCTTTGTAAGGTTCAACTGATTCATAATTTATATGCAAATCTGCAAGCTCTCTGCCTGCGTTTGAAAACGCCCAAAAATCTTTTGGTTCATCAACTAAAGGAATACGAGGAAGCATTTTCTTTAAATCTGCTGAGAATTTTTCCCTGTATTCTGGTGAATGTAATATTCCATATACATAATAAAAAATATCTTCTTTAGTTACTTTATGACCATAATTTTCCCTTGCTCTTTGAAGAATAAAATCGCTTATGCCATCCCTACGGATATACTCATCTTTACCTTTATCAAACAGGCTCATTTGAGTTTTCTCATTTTTTTCATACCAGTATAGTGGGAAACATTGGCAAGAAGCTACATAACTTAAGTCAGGAATCATATTAGAAATTAAAACAGAAAATCCGCTTCTAACATCAGTTGATATACAAATAACAGAATTACTATGGTTAACTGATGGAAAAGATTTTGGTTGCTGATAAACCATTTCATTTAACGCTCTATCAAAATACAGATATTGTTTGAAGAAAGGTCTGTATTGAGAAATGACAGAACTATTATTTATAAAGTTAAATTCTTTATTTTTTTCTAAATCCCACTTTAACTGTCTTGTCCAACTTATTTTTGTATCATCAAATGATATAAACTCATCTATTTTAGTATCTTTATTCTTATTTTTCGCTTTTATAAATGATTCATAATGTTCTAACCTTTGTTTGTTATAAAAATCAAGTG
Organism: Candidatus Gastranaerophilales bacterium; assembly: GCA_028282645.1. Lineage (GTDB taxonomy): Bacteria > Cyanobacteriota > Vampirovibrionia > Gastranaerophilales > JANQFW01 > JANQFW01. The sequence continues at coordinate 8,261 of JANQHM010000254.1, read as the reverse complement.
TGTTTCTAATATTATTTTCAAGAATATTTTTAGAAGAGTTGTAGCACCAAGAATCTCTTTGTGTTTTTAACCCGTTTGAGTAGTAAGGCTCAAATACTGTTTTAATATTTTTATCTTTTTTTTCACCAAGAGGTATAAAATTTTCAAAAATATTACTACGTTTGTTTAGCCAGTCAAAGTGTTCATTTGGTTGTATTTTTGTAAAAATTATTTTTTCATTAGTAACAGATTTAAAATCTTTTATTTTTTGCAGTTTTTCATTTCTTTTTAAATAATCGCCAATGTCATGGTAATAAATTTTTGCCTTTTCATTACTTTTATCAGGCTTTTTAACAAGAACAGTAATTGAAACGCCTGTCATAATATCAAAAACATTCTGCCCTTCTTTTTTGGCTAAATCTCCTGACTTTCCTCTTATGCCTCCACGCAAGTTAAACACATAAATAGAAGAAAACTCTTCTTCTAAACACTTTCTAAATCCATCAGTAACATTATTATCTAACCAAATCCCATTGGTTATAAAAGCTATAACTCCACCATTTTTAGGGTCTAACCTATCGGACGACCATCTGAATGCTTTTATATAACTGTCATATAGAGAGTTTTTATTTGTAGCTTTAGAATATTTTGCATAAGTATCAGCAATACGACCATCAAGTTTTTCGTATTTTTGATTTTGAGCATTATCATTAGCTGATTTTTGACCTACAGAATAAGGTGGATTTCCCATAATTACTCTTAAAGGGGCTTTTTTTTGTGCTATTACACGTTCTGAATTTTGCGGGAAGATTTCAGAAAAAACCTTTTTATTTTTTTCATCTTCACAAAATTCAGCTATTTTTTCACCGAGTTGAAAAGTATCCGTTAAACATATACCCTCAAACGGAATATAATCATCATTTTTATTAAATGCATCCTGAAAAGCATTTTCTATATTAATAGATGCTATATAATAAGCCAATAAAACTATTTCATTAGCGTGTAGTTCTTTTTTATACTTGCGTTCTAAGTCTTTTTTATTGATTAAACCGCTCTGAATAAGTCTTGTAATAAAAGTTCCTGTTCCTGTGAATGGGTCTAAAATATGTATGTTTTCATCAGATATTGAACGGTCAAATTCCTTTTTTAGTACATCACTAACAGAATTAATTATGAAATCAACAACTTCAACAGGTGTATAAACAATGCCTAACTTTTCTACAACCTTTGGAAAAGCTGTCTTGAAAAATTTATCATACAATTCAATAATAATTCTTTGCTTACCTTCAGCATTATCAATGCCTTCTACTCGTTGTTTTACAGATGTATAGAATTTATCTAATATTTTTCTGTCTTTGTCTAAGGATTGTTCTTCTAGTAAATCCAACATTTGTTGCATTGATTTTGAAATAGGATTATTTTCTACAAACGAATAATTTTCAAATAAAGCTTCAAAAACAGGCTGTGTAATTAAATGCTGTGCAAGCATTTCAACGGCTTCAGTCTTTGTAATATAAGGATTTATATTTGTATGCAGACCTTCAATAAATTTATTAAAAGCATCCTTATATTTTTTATTTTTATCTATAATTTTATTTATTCGTTCTATATGTCTTTCAGCAATCTTTGCTACGTCAGAAGCCCAATCTTCCCAATATCGTTTATTTCCAACCTTTTGAACCATACGTGCATAAATAACACTTTGAAGCTCATCAAATTTAATTGTCAATTGCTTTACAAAGTTTTTTGAAAGCTCTTTTGATTTCTCTTTGCCTTCACCTCTTCTAGTTGAATCTCCTCCATTATTATCTTCATTAACAGGTACACCACCAACTAACATTTGTCCGTTTAAGTTAGGATGTGCTTTATTCAGGTCTATTTTATTTACCATTGCATTAAATCGGTCATCATGTGCCCTTAAAGCATTTAAAACAGTCCATACAACTTTAAAACGTTCATTATCATCAAGAGCTTCTTCAGGTTTTACATCGGAAGGAACTAAAACAGGAATAATTATATATCCGTATTTTTTCCCTTCAGCTCTTCTCATTACCCTACCAACAGACTGAACAACGTCAACCTGTGAGTTTCTAGCCGATAAAAACATTACAGCATCAAGAGTAGGAACATCAACACCCTCTGAAAGGCACCTTACATTTGTAAGTATTCTACAATCTTTGCTGTCAGTAGGAGTATTTTTCAACCAAGAAAGCTTTGCATCTCTGGTTGAAGCTCCCATTGTTCCATCAACGTGGTCAGCTTCTACTGTAACGACTTCTTCACGTTCTTCAGCTGATAAGCTTTCATAATAAGCTTCTTTGTGAGTATTAAAAATATCTCTAATTTTTGTTGAATCAGAAATTTTTGGACAAAATGCAACTGCTCTATGCATCGGGCTAGGGTCTGATTCTTTTAATAAATTTGCATCTACAAGCATTCTTTTTGATAATGCATTAATACACCCGATAAGTTTTGATGCATCATCAGTATTTATTTCATAAGATTTATCCGCAATTGCTTTTTGTAAACCTTCAGGAATTTGTTCATCGCTTAATGTAAGTACTAAAACTTTATAGTCAGATAATAATCCCCTTCTTACAGCTTCACTAAAGCCGATTCTATGTATTTCTTTTCCATAAATAGCAACATCATCCATAGAACAAAGTAATGCTTCAGATTCTTTTGCTTTACTCTTGGTATCTTCACTATATAAACGAGGTGTTGCGGTCATATACAATCTTTTCTTAGCATATAAAATATTATTGTCATGTACTTTCACAAAAGTTGATTCATCTTCATCAATTCTTGTTACACCTGTTGTTCTATGAGCTTCATCACAAATAATCAAATCAAAAATACAATTATCGGATTTTTTTTTATTTAATTCTTTTTGAGCTTTTGAAATAACGTCAATAGATTGATATGTAGAGAAAACAACAGTCATTCTTTCTTCATTTTCTTTTTTTATATCATGAAATTGCTTAATAATATTAGGAACATTTGTAGAAGCTGGTAAAGCTAAATCAGTTACAGAATACAAATTTGTGTCTTCATTTTTTAATTTTTTCTTTGATGCTTCTGGATCTGAACATATACAAATAGCATCAAGCTTTTCTGTTGCTTCTGCCGACCATTCATTTAGTGTTTGACCAAGTAAGGCAATAGAAGGAACTAAAAATAATATTGTTCCTTTTCCATGGGTTTCTTTTTCTGCAATTTTTAGGGATGTAAAAGTTTTTCCTGTTCCACAAGCCATAATCAGCTTGCCTCTGTCAGCGATTTTAAAATACTCGTGTACTTTATTTATAGCTTCTTTTTGATGTTCAAAAGGTTGTTTCCTCTTAAAAAGGGCTTCTTCTCCTGATATACCTTTTTCTAATACTTCCCAATCAACAGGAGCATTTTCAAGCTCAGTAAGGCTTAACCTTGTTAATGGTGGGGTTTGATTTTGAATTGTTTTTTCTGCTTCATTATTCCATTTATTAGTAGTTGAAATCCATAACCTATTAGAAAAAGAAGTTCCTTGCAAGTTTTCATCTTTAAAGCGTTTGCTAGATGTTGCTAAAAAGCTATCTACTCCTGCTTTATCAATAGTTGTAGTTTCTAAATAGCATTTACATTGTATAGCCCAATAATCACCGCTATTAGTTTTGGCAACTAAATCAATACCAGTATCTTTTCCGCTAAAATCATTTTTAAATGGAAATTCATTCCATAGCCAAACTTCTTTTAATTTATTTGCATATAAAGGATATGTTTTTAAAAAAGCCTGCATTAACCTTTCAAAACGGTCGCCTTTATCTTTTTCTGAAAAAGAGTATTTACGGTATTTTTCTAAAACTTTCTGAAAAGACAAACTTGACTCCCTCCATTCATTTCAACTCAAGCCCATAAAACATAACTTGATTCTATCATAAGCAATAAACAAAAAATAAACTTCTAAATTTTGATTATACAAAAAATTTTATTTATAATCAAAAAAGCTAAAAAATTTTTAGAGACAAAGTCTAATGGCAAAATATAAGCGTCCTCATTGTCTTCTTAATTAATTTTTTATCCATTAGATTTTTTACAAACTCAATAACTTTATTAGTAGTTAATTTTGACGGTTTGAAATATGGAATCCATGAGCATTGAATGAATGCCCCTGCAACCAATTAGCAAAAAAGTTTCGAGAAGTCGAAGCTTTTTTGTGATTAAATACTTAGTAGCAAGTAATATTTTTTTAATTTTCAAAATAAAATTAAGGATTACCTAAAAAATATGGTTTTAAAAGGCAGTGCTTCGATAAATAGCACTAAAAAATTATCTGAAGAACATAAAGATTTTAAATACTACCCACTTGGTAAAACTGGTTTATTCGTATCGGAAGCTGGATTTGGATGTTATCGTATTGATATAAAGTCACAAACCAACAGAGAAGCTCTTTTAAGAGCTTTATTAGAAGGGATTAATTTAATAGATACCAGCTCTACCTATACAAATGGAAATTCCGAACTGCTTATAGGTGAATTAATAAGGGAATTAGTTAAATCAAAAAAAATATGCAGAAAGTCTTTTGTATTAGTAACCAAAGGTGGCTATTTACAAGGTTTTAATTACGAATTAAGCCAATCAAGAAAAAATGAAAATAATCCTTTTCCTGATTTAGTAGAATATCAAAACAGGCTTGAGCATTGTATTCATCCTGAGTTCATAAAAGACCAAATAACAAGAAGTCTAGAGCGATTAGGAGTTGAAACCATCGACGTATATTTACTTCATAATCCTGAATATTACTTAAAATGGGCAAAAAATAATAAAGTTAATATAACTAAAGCAAGAATAGAATATTATTTAAGAATCAAAAAGGCTTTCGAATACCTGGAAAAAGAGGTTGAAAACGGTAGAATTAATCATTATGGAATAAGTTCTAACACATTTCCCTTAGACGCTAAAGACTATGAATTTACCTGTTTACATAATATTATTGAAATAGCAGAGGAAGTTTCTGAAAACAATCATTTTAGCGTTATTGAATTTCCAATGAATTTAGCTGAAACTAATCCGTATACAAAAGTTAATCAACCAAACGATTTGACCTTGCTCGAATTAGCAGAAAAGAAAAATCTTGGAGTCTTGATAAATAGACCATTAAACTCTATTTATAATAATCAGCTCATAACAGTTGCCGAACCCTTTGTTGTCAATAGACCTAAAGTCTCTCAGGTAAATGCCGAGCTGGAAAATCTCATTAACAAAAAAAAAGCATTATATAAAAAATTAAAGTCGGCTGTAAGTGAAGAATTTATTCAAATATTAGAAGATAGCTTATTTATTTTTGAAGATTTACAAGATAACTGGTTAGAAATAAAATATATTTCAAACTGGGAAAGTGCCCTTAATCAGTATTTTTTACCTAGAATATATTACAGCAAGGACTTTATTTATGAAAGTTCGCTAAATAATGTATTAAAAAAAGAATTACTTGATTTTGCAGATAATATATTTCACTTATTTCATTTGATAACAGATTATTATACAGCTGAGCACTTTAAACTAACCCAAAAAATAAAAAAAAGTATAGTTGCTTCTTTTCCAGAACTTTCTTCTGCTAATAAGTTAAGTAATATGGTAGTTCGTGCATTAAGAAAAACCAAAGGTGTAAATACTGTTTTAGTTGGAATGACTCAACCGGAATATACAATAGATATTATTGATGAGTTAAAAGTCACTGTAAATAAAGACTTTAACTGGAATAAAGTTAATTTTAAAAAAATACTTGAATATTTATAAAATTCAGATTTTGCTTGATTTTGCCTTGTTAAGGCCTTGAATCCTTCGATATTTTAGTTGCCCAAAACATTAATTAATAGTTAATATAATTTAGTTTTCTAATATATTCATTTATAATAAGTTTATGAAAAATATAGGCGATAAATTTCAACAAGAAACAAAATACTTCCCGTCAAAAATGGAAGAGAGAAGTTTAGATTGGAATTCTAAACCTCCTATTTATAAAGAATACAAAAATGTAAAAGTTATTGAACTGCCCCAGAATTTTTCTATAGGTACGAAATCTATTTCAGAAGTATTAAAAGAAAGAAAAAGCCATAGAAGTTTTGAGCCTGACCATTTAACTCTAGAGCAATTGTCTTTCCTGCTCTGGGCTTCAACAGGTGTACAAAGAAAAGAAATGGGGCACGTGTTCAGAACAGCTCCCTCTGCAGGGGCGCTATACCCAATAGAAACATACTTGGCTATTAATAATGTCAAAAATCTACCTCAGGGTCTCTATCATTATTCTGTTAAAAATCACTCGTTGGAACTTTTAAAAGAAGGAAATTTAAGCGATGCTGTAGCTTTTTCCGCTTTAGGACAACAAATGTGTGCTGAATCACCAGTTGTTTTTGTATGGAGCGCCATTTTTGAGCGCTCAAAATGGAAATATTCTCAGCGGGCATACAGGTATATTTATTTAGATGCTGGACATATTGCAGAAAATCTTGCACTTGCTGCAACATCGATAGAACTGGGCACCTGCCAGATTGCGGCACTGTATGATGATACTGCAAATGAACTTTTTGGCCTTGACGGGCAGGAAGAAAGTATTATCTATATGAGTGTAGTCGGAGGTATTTAAATGGAAGCTAAAAAATATAACAAACTAATAAATGAAAAAAGTCCTTACCTGTTACAACATGTAGATAATCCTGTCAACTGGTATCCATGGGGTGAAGAAGCTTTGAAAAAAGCTGAAAGTGAAGATAAGCCAATACTAATCAGTATAGGTTATTCAACTTGTCACTGGTGTCACGTTATGGCTCATGAGGCTTTTAGTGATGAGGAGACAGCAGATTTTCTTAATGAAAATTTTGTTTGCATAAAAGTAGACAGAGAAGAACGTCCCGATCTTGATGATACTTATATGCTTGCCTGCCAAGTGCTGACAGGTAGCGGAGGCTGGCCTTTAAATGTTTTTCTTACTCCTGATAAAGTTCCTTTCTTTGCGGGGACTTATTTCCCAATAGCTACAAAGTATAATATGCCATCCTTTATGCACGTTTTAAAACAACTGAATAGTCTATGGAAAAACGACAGACAAAAGGTTTTGGATTCAGCTCAAAATATTTTAGATGAGATAAAACAGTCACAGGAAAATGAGCTTTCTAATATACCTGATATTAATATCTTCACAAAAGCACTTAATATCTACAAAAGAATTTTTGACGAATATAATGGCGGTTTTGGATCCGCCCCAAAGTTTCCTACACCTCATAATATAAGCTATCTGCTTGGGCTTTATGAATATAATAAAGATAAAAAAGCACTTGATATGGCGCAAAAAATATTAATAGCAATGTATAAGGGTGGAATTTTTGACCACGTTGCAGGAGGTTTTCATAGATATTCAGTTGATAGTGAATGGCTTGTACCTCATTTTGAAAAAATGCTTTATGACCAGGCACTGATTTCAATTGCATATATTGAAGCTTTTCAAGTTACAGAGGTTGAATTGTATGAGAAAGTCGCCAGAAGAACTTTGGATTACCTGATAAAAGAGCTTAAAGACTATAACGGTGGTTTTTATAGCGGAACTGACGCTGACTCAGAAGGAGTTGAAGGTAAGTTTTTTGTATGGAAAAAGCAAGAAATAGATGAAATATTAGAGCAAGACAGTAAGTTATTCTCAAAAATATTTGGGGTTACAGAAAAAGGAAACTTTGAGAATGGTCAGAATATTTTAAATATTAACGGTTCAATTAATCAGCTTGAAAATTTAAATGAATGTCTTGATAGGCTTTATGATGCTAGGAATAAAAGGATAAAGCCACACCTTGACGATAAAATCATAACAAGCTGGAATGGCCTTGTAATAAAAGCTTTAGCTTTAGGTTCAAAAGTATTTAATGAAAAAAAGTACCTTAATTCCGCCATAGAATGTTTTGATTTTATAGAAGATAAACTAACAACCAGTGAAGGTAAGTTATTAAGGCGGTATAGGGATGGGGAATCCTCTATCAACGGTTTCCTTGAGGACTATGTCTTTCTGACTTATGGCCTGATTGAGCTTTATGAGTCAACATTTAATAATAAATATCTAAACAGAGCCTTTGAATTAACTGATATTGTCATTAATGATTTTTATGATTTAGAGTCAAAGGGCTTTTTAAATATTTCAAAGAGCTCAGAGGTCCCTCTGGTAAATATGAAAGATTCATATGATGGGGCGATTCCATCTGCAAATTCAATTTTATTCCTTGTTATGTTAAAACTATCTGTTCTTTGTGAAAAAGAAAAAT
>JANQHM010000179.1 GCA_028282645.1 Candidatus Gastranaerophilales bacterium | reverse complement strand
TGCAAATGATAATATAATAGACATAACTATTGATAGAAGTTATAGTAAAAAAGAAGAATTAAACAAGAAAAAGCCCCATTATTAGTAAATTTTAATCTTATTATTTAAACAAAACAGTAATGGTAAGCTCTTTTAGCAGAAAAAGAGGGATTTTTGCATTGCTATTATTAGTAAGCTTGCAGCAATAAGAAAGGTTTTAAATGTCTATTAACTTTGATGAGCCGATTATTATAAAAATAAAAAAGATAAAACCCTTGATTAGTCTTGACTATAATCTATATGAAGATGCAGAAGGGCTGGTTAGTCAAATTTTAAAAATTAAAAACAGTATATCTTCAATTTTTTATAGTAAATTTATTAAAAAGAATTTTTTATTATCATATTTGGCAGAAAAGTCAGATGAAAAATTTTATAACCTGAATTTATTTAATGAACATGATGATGACATAGAAAAATTAAAAAGATTAAAAAGAAAGAAAAAAGAGCTTTTTCAGCATATAGACCAAAATGTTCAAGATGATTTTTCCGCAAAATTGCTGACAAACCTATTAATAGATGAAAAAATAGAACTCTATATCAATACATCAGTTAAAACAATAGGTCATCCCAAACAAGATTTAATCTTTAAAAATCATAAAAATAATATAACAATAAAAGGCATAACAGATAAAGAAAATAAACGTGTTAACTTTGCATCCCATAATTTTGACCCGAAAGGCTTTATTATTTTTGGGCCTAAGCTTATAGACTTTGAGTTTTTACAATTAAATATATTCATCACAGAATCGGATGAAGATGTCAGACGCATCGGTCAAAAAATAACAAAATTTGCGAACTTAATCGAACCTGCTGTAGCCGGTAGCGGTTCGGCAGGTACTCCAATAGGAATGGCTATGGATTTGGCTGTTAAAGGCAGCAAAATAGCAGGTAAACAATTGGAAAAAAACGTAGATGATGAGTACTATAATGATACGCTTATTTTAAATGTAAATTATCAAATTGAAACACAAAAAGATCTATTATCTAAAATTTCTAATGATAAAATAAAAATAGTTTTAGAAATTAAAAATTATAACTCTGAAGAAGATTTTGATCCTTTTGATAAGTCTAATAATCTTAAAAACATATCAAGAGTCTGATGTTTTCAGCTATTGTAAATCCTCAATGATTTTCAATAGTTCAGTTAAACCGGTCTTTCCTACCTGAATCACTTTCTTGCCTGAAAAAACCGCTGGTACAGCTTGAACATTAAGTGCCCTGACCTCTTCCATAACCAAAGCCCCGTCAATCATTGTATGGAAGACAGAAGGATTCAACGCAGCGAATAAATTTAACGATTGCACCACGTCAGGGCAATTCGGACAATTTAAAGTAACATAAGTACTTAAGTTTATAGGACCTTTAAGATCTATAATACGTTGCTTTATTGATTCTTCAGGCATTTTACCCAGGCCCGCACTATTTAAAACAGCTAAAACAAAAGAACTGAACTCGTGACCTCCCGGCAACCCATTAAAGCTAATCCCTGTATCTTCACCGTTTTTTTTAATGGAAAAACTTGGAACAGCAGCTAATTCGCCGTCTTTAACAACATTAATTTTCTCACTGCAAGAAGCAACATCATCAAGCATCCCTAAAAGTTCATCCTGTTTTTCGTGTTCACCAGGTTTAACCACAAGTGTTATAGAATCATTAATAGCTTTAAAATGTTCTTTTAATTGAGCTTTCATATCATTATCGATCATTTATTTCTCCTTAAAAGCACTACTCATTATGATATATGAAATCCGGGTAACTATATACTAATTCAAAAATATTTTTCAAATTCTTCAATTTTTCTAAAAAGAAAAATCTGAAATTTAATTGAAAACAGTATAAAAGCCCCGGAAATCCTATTTTTTACTCATTTACCTAAAGCTTATATAAACTTATAGCTTGCCGACCAAATCTAATCCGGGCTTAAGTGTTTTAGCACCCGGCGACCATTTTGCAGGGCAAACTTCATTTTTATTACCGGCAACAAACTGTGCAGCCTGAACCTTGCGCACAAGCTCATCAGCATTACGCCCGATAGCAAGATCCTGCATTTCAGCTATTTTAACATTACCATCAGGGTCAACCAAAAAACTACCTCGATACGCAATACCTTCTTCTTCAATATATACACCGAATGCTTTGCTCAAGGCTCCTGTAGGATCAGCAAGCATTGGAAATTTAATCTTTTTAATTGTATCAGAGGCATCATGCCAGGCTTTATGTACAAAATGAGTATCTGTACTTACAGAGTACACTTCAACGCCCATATTTTGCAGTTCCTTGTACTTATCCGCCAGGTCGCCCAGCTCGGTAGGGCAAACAAAAGTAAAGTCCGCAGGATAGAAAAAGAATACAGACCATTTACCGGCCAGGTCTTTACTGTCTACAGTAATAAACTGCTCATTATGATAAGCTTGTAACTTAAATTCCGGTAATTTTGAATTAATAATAGTTCCCATGTTTAACTCCTTTTTATAATTCATACATTCTTAACCCCCAAATCTCTATATAATAGAATTTTTCGGGTCCAGTCCGTATTGCCTACCTTTTTAGTGTAGTTTGCTAAAAAATTTCGGTCAAGCGAACTTTATAAAATTTAAATATTTTATGTTAATATACAGGTTCAAAAAAAAGTATTTTAGAGTTAGTATAATATTAAAGCAAAAATTCATTAATATAAACAATTTGATCCTTATTTAAATCATAAAGGCTATAAACAGCGCTATTCAGAATATTATTAAACTCCATAAATTCTTGTATCTTAATCTCACTTTTAAGGCTGATCATAATTTCTACAATAATTGTTATCAACTGATGAGCTTTCCAATAGTTTTCCTGCTGTATTGTTTTAACCAAATAACTTTTAGCATTTTCATAATCCTGATAAGACAAAAATTCAATAAATTCAATAGAATCATATATCTCAAAAGGCTGTACCGTAATATCAAATATTGGTAAAAATCTGACTAAATCAGGAAATACATTTAAATCACCCGATAAAAAATTCTTAAAATAAAAATTTATTACACTAGAATTTAAAATACCAAGAACATATTTTAAAGTAATATTATTAAATCCGGAATCCTTGCTTATAGAGGACTTTTTAGTATAAGCACTCTCATTATCCAGCCATTTATATTCATTAACAAAATCTTCAGTAATCTTAATGCCTCTGAGCGTTAAAGTCTCAACAGGCAGTTTAAACAAATCTCTTTTGTGAATACAATTTATTATAGAGTGATTAGTATAATACTTTTGACTGTCAAGAGCCGCTACAATTCCTTTATTCCTAGTTACTTCAGAAATAACGATTTTTTCAGACTCAAAAAGCTCTTTAAAGGCAGACCTGTGCAACTTTTCTTCACCCTCTGTTATATAAAGCAAATAGTCACCTGAATAACTAACCTGATATTTATCAAGGTTCTTGCCTTTTATTAACGGTTTTGCATACTGATGCAACTCTGCGGATACCAAATCAAGATTTTTAAATATAAACTTGTTTGTATTCCCGGGCTGCGCCCCCCAATTTATATAGCACATTTCAGATAACGGAAAACTTTTATTCTGTACAGTTTCAATAATTTCTTGCTTAAAAATATTCCAACTTACCCTAAAGCTAAAGTTATACATATTTAAAAAAGTAGATTGATTTAAAAAATTTTCTTTTTCAGTATTTTGTTTTATTTCAACTGTTTCTATATAAGGATTTTCTTCTTTTTTACTATTGATAACTATTATTATGGGTTCAACAAAAGCATTTTTAAATACAAACTGCTCTTTATAACTTATTATTTTCTTTATTGAATAATTCTCAAGTATCAATTTTCTTATCTTCTGCGCATAGCTTTGTGTTAAAAACTTGTCAGGTATAATAAATGCCAATAATCCGTCATCTTTTAATAAATACTTTAAAGACTTTTCAAAAAATAAAACATAAATATCAAAACGCCTGAAAGCACTGCTGTAAAATTCAATATAATAAGCTTTTTCCTCTTCTTTAAGGTATTGAATGTTAATATAGGGCGGATTACCTATTATTAAATCAAATTTTTGATCAATATCATTAAACAATTGTTCTAAATCAAGATTATACTGATAGTCCTCAAGGCTTTCTATTAAATAGTTAGCATTTAATATATTTTTAAAATGATCTGTTTTGCCTGTCAGCAAAAATAAAGACAGCTTTGCAATTTCAGAAGCAACCGGATCAAGATCTATTCCGTAAATACATTGTTTTAATATTAATTTTTTCAGCTCTTCAGGATGTATAACATTATCAGGAAGACTTACAGCTTTTTCGTATAAACAGTTAAATATACCAATAAGTATATTACCGCCGCCACATGCCGGATCCAGTATTTTTATAGCCAAAAGCTCTTCAAGAGTACTAACCTCATCAAGCCTTGACAATAAACTAGACTCTAAAAGATGATTAATCAACCTGGCAGGCGTAAAGAAGATACCCTGTTTTTTCTTGCTCTCACTTGATTTTATTAAAATATAATCATAATCATCTCTTTCCAGGTTTAATTTTAGCTGCAAAGAGTCCTCAATAGGCGGTATATTCTGAACCAGCTTATACTGCTGCAAGTTTTCATAAATATACCCTAAAGATTCAATATTTAAGTTATTAGATTTTATAATATTTTTTAAGGTATCAATAAACTCGCAAAAATACTTTTCTTTAACCGATATATTTTCATTTAAGTCTGATATAAAAAGTTGACTATCAGGTTCATTTAATTTAAGCGACTTTATTTGATAGTCTAAAATTTTATTAAAAAGATTATTTTCATATTCTTTTATATCAGAAAAAACAATTTCTATTAGCTTTACAGATGGTAAATTTCTATTTTTTTCACAATATATTAAAGCTAAGATTTTAAAAACATAGCAAGTAGATACCCTGTAAGCTTTAGCTAGGCTCATATCGTACAAGCTTAAGCTATTAGAGCAAAGTAATATTGCTTTAGTTATAAAATAGAGTAAATTATTGTCAAATTTATTATTTAACTTTTTCTTTAATTTTTTTTTCGATTTATTTTCTAATTCATGCGCCACGGTAGTACTCCACTCGGATTTCACTATTTATATAACATTTTTATAGTTGAACGTATTCTTTGTTTTTCCTCTTCATCATAAACAGCATCAGCATATTTTTCAAAGTGATCAATCGCTTTAGCAAAGTTAAATTTCAGATTACTCTTTTCAGAGATTAGCTTGATATATTAGATTTAACAAGATCGAATAATCTGATCTGAAAAGTATTTTTGAATTAGTATAACACAATCGAATAATTTGGCGAGACTTGTTTTAAATATTTTTTAATTTTATATTTTTAATTTTAAAAAAAGTAAAATTAAAAATAAAGTAAAGTAACTTTAAGCAAGCATTATTCTGCTATTGCCATTGTAATAAGTAAGTCTTACTTTTTCTGTAGTTTTCTATTTTTTCCAGAATACTAAAAAATAAGCTTCGACAGCTGCAAATAAGAAACCTATAGTTGTACATATACCTAAAGTTATTTTGTCTCTAGGGGGTACCAAGCCTTGTTTTCTTTTTATTTCATAATCTTGAGAGACTACGGCTGCGGCACCAGAAGTTAGAGCTGATGCACCTGCGACCACAGCACCAGCAGATTTAAAGGATACTTTTGCTTTTGGCTTTTTCAAATTTTGGGAGATTATAGGCTTACTTTTTATTTGCATCTTACATATCCTTTTTGCTACTACAATAATAAGTCAGCCTTATTTTTTATATAATTAAGAAGAAGAAACTTGATTAATAGAACCTTCTTCTTTTATTTAAGTTATTTATCTTTACTATTTTTTGAGTATTACATACCAGGCAACTACACTTGTAAACAATATGCTTAAAGTTGCGGTTATTCCTTTAATCATTTCATTTCTGAAGTTTTCTTCTTTTTTTGCACTGGCTGCCGCTGCTGCAACTCCAGGAATAACTCCACTAGATATTATAAAGTTAGCAGATTTAAAGGATACTTTTGCCTTTGGCTTTTTCAAATTTTGGGAGATTATAGGCTTACTTTTTATTTGCATCTTACATATCCTTTTTATGGGTTATATTAACTAATAAATAATATTAGATACATCCCTTGCTGATACCTTGCCTTTTATCATTAATTTTTTTAGCTTTATATTTAATAAATGAGCCCTTAATTCTTGACTTTTAAAGTTATTTAATCCTTCTCTTTTTTCCTGTTTAGCATCATCCATGGCATTATCATAACCCCAGCCAGCAGCTCCACCACCTATTGCAGCCGCCGCAAAAGGTAAACCAATACCACTAGCAGCAGCTAGTGTGCCAAGTAAAGCAGAGCCAAACCCAGCTGCTAAAAGTAACCTAGCTTTAATTTTTTTATCACTAATTTTTTCATTTAAGGATTCAAGCTCTTTTGCATTTTCATATAAATTCTCTAAATCTGACTCATAAACGTCTAGTTTTGAATTGAGCTTTGAGTCTGACATATTAGTTTTGCTTTTTATAAGATTTAAGGCTCTTTCTCTTTTAATAGAACTTTCCTTTAGACCATTTACAACAGAATTATCAAAACTACTTTCAGAACTCCACTGACTACCTCTTAGCTTTCGGTTAAAGCTCACTCTTTCGCCTTCTGTTCTTAACCTTGATAAATCACTTCTCCCTGATGCATTATTTTTTGCAACATCAACATATCTTCCTTTGAAATTAATGTTGGCAGGGATTGGGTAGTCAGGTATACTAGGTTTACTTAGTATAACTTTTGCACTATTTAGTGCTTTTCGCGTATCTGCATCATGGTCTTTTGTAAGCTCGTTGTCTATTTCTGTACCAACCTTATCAAGATACGCTCTTCTTAGTTCAGGATTATCATTAAATCTTTTTCTCAGCTCTTCCATTTCTTCGTCATATTCGCCAAGAATAAGCTTTTCTGCGGCAGCATTACCATCCTGCTTAGAGCGTTCATGCCATTCTCTATAAATCTCATTAGCTTCTTCTACTGCATTATCTTGATTATTAACTTCTAATGACTTGACTCCAGGCCCTTGAAAAGCTTTGCTGGCAAGCTTAATTGAGAGAGGTTGTGTTAAATACATTATGTTTGTTCCTTTCAATTTAAATATATAATACCAATTGTAGAAAAGCTAAACAAGTATTATTCGTGATAATTTTGAAATGTAATATTTACAAAAATTAATTTTTACAATTTACTCAAATAATTAATTTTTAATTTTAAAAAAAGTAAAATTAAAAATAAAGTAAAGTAACTTTAAGCAAGCATTATTCTGCTATTGATGGTATATTTGATTATAATATTAAAAGATTTTTATTTTGAACAAACTTGAAAATTATCTGGTTAATATATAATAATCGTATTGAAGGATAATATAATATATAAACTTTATGAAAAAAAGAACCTGGGAAGGGATAAACAACAAAATGAAGGGGAAATACAAGAGCTTTCTGAAAATAGGCTTGATAAGCCTGCTTGCAGCTTTTATGCTGAAAGCATGTCTTGTGGCTGATATACCTGAAAATGATATAATCACAGAAAAAAGTAATAATAGAAGCTTTGAAATAGCTTCCACTAAAAAAGTAAGGCCGTTTAAAAATGTTGAAGTAAACGGTGTGGATTGTATACAGTCCAGAGGGGAAATCGGTAAATTTGGCGGAACTTTATACACCTCTACGATAGGGGAAGGCCCAAAAACTTTTAATCCCTGGAATGCAAAAGATGCCACATCTGCAACCATGGGAGAGTTAATGTTTGACGGGCTTGTAGCTACAGACCCGTATTCGGGAGAAGTATTACCCCAGTTGGCAAAGTCAATAAAAGTGCTTCCCTCTAACAAAGAGTATATTATTACTTTAAGAAAAGGTATAAAATGGTCTGACGGTAAACCAATAACAGCAAAAGACGTTGTGTTTACCTGGAATGATATTATAATAGCAGGCTATGGCAATACAAGCATGCTTGATAGTATTTTGATTAACGGAAATCCCCCAAAGGTTGAATTTGTTGATAATTATACTGTTAAATTTATAACACCGGAGCCGTTTGCGCCGTTTTTAAGGATATTAGGGCAAAGCATAGCACCTAAACATATACTTGAGGCTGTCGTAAAAAAGGGTAAAAAAGAATTTGCTTCTTTTTGGGGCGTAAGTACTCCACCTGAAAAGTTTGTGACAAGTGGAAAGTTCAAGCTTAAGAGATATATTCCCGCACAAAGAATAGAGTTTGCCAAGAATCCTGATTACTATGTGGTAGATAAGAAAGGAGAAAAACTTCCATACCTGGATAATTATATAATGTATATAGTAGGTGATTTAAATAACCAGGTATTAAAATTTGAAGCTGGTGATATTGATATCCTCGGCGTTCGCGGTAGTAATGTGGCAAGATTTAAAGAGCTTGAGAAAAATTCTGACTATAAAATGTATAACCTTGGCCCGGATACAGGAACAGCTTTTGTTGCCTTTAATATGAACAGGAAAAGAGATGAAAACGGTAAATTTTATGTGAAAGAGGCTAAACAAAAATGGTTTAAT
>JANQHM010000174.1 GCA_028282645.1 Candidatus Gastranaerophilales bacterium | reverse complement strand
TTACGTAACATACAATTGAATATTTTTTTTAACTCTCTTTAAGGCTAAAAGTACGGGTTTTGTGATGCGCACGTAATTTATACAAAAAATAAGGCTGCTCCGCTTTACAGATCAATACCGGGGCAGCCTTATTTTTTATAATATTTTTAGCTTTAGACCAGTAATAACCAGGTAAGGAATAAAAGGTGAAAACTTTTTACCACCTACTTAAGTAATAAAAAAGAGACTTCTACTGCCCAATGACCATCACCCTTTTTTATTCGATAGAATACCCCGACTCTTGGGTCGAGGAGGTTCATTATTGAGTAGATAAATATTATTTAAGCTTGAAAAAATATTTAAATAATAGCAATTTATAAAAATAGTTTGTTTTTATATTAATAAGAGAGTCAAACTTACAAACTTATTAAATACATATACATTTTAAGCATTATTAATTAATGCAAATTAATAAACAAGTATATAAATATGCAATATGGATTAATCTGTATTATTGTTTAGTGCTTTTTATTAATTCTGTTCTTTTAGTTACGCGAGATACTGATAAATATTGAATATAAAAGCTAGAGAAGAGATTTACAAGGAGGAGAGTCCAAATGAACACTATGTCACAGTTGAAACCGCTAATAAAATTAGCAATAATACAAAAAAAGAAACGAGCTAATCGGGGTATGCCTAAAAAAGGTATAAATTTACCGGGATTAAGTATAAAAAATGGCAATAACGGCTTAAATATTAACATAGGTACACCACCTGCCGGCAAACCTAAGTCTGGAGGCGGAGGTCTTCAAACATTACTGGGCCAACTTTTAGGTAAAGGCAAGGGCAAGGGTCCTCATCAAGGTCATGGACATGGTATGCCTCCTATGCCGGGTAAAGGTATGCCGAGTCCCGCATTTATGAAGGGCTTAAAGACCGGATTTGCAATGGCTAATCAAATGTGTAATAATCCGCAGCAAGGTCCTAAAGGTCCTGGTATGGGCTTTATAAAAGGATTTAAAACCGGATTTGGAGTTGGACAACAAATGTGTGGTCAAGGCCAAGTACCCGGTCAAACACCAGGTCAAACGCCAGGTCAAGTCCCCGGACAGGTGCCGGGCTTAAACATCGGTATAAATGTGGGTGCTATGCCACCGATAGGAACTCCTCAACCGCAAAATAACATAAATATGTTGGGCATTGGACTAATTACTCCTCAAATGCAAGCTAATCCTCTTCAATTCAATCAAAATTTTGGCGGTTTAAATTTTAATGCTCAAAATACTGGTTTCGCGTTTTAATTAAGTTTAATTTTTGGTGATGGTCATCACCTTTCTTATGGCATCGCTGTAAGCTTTTGATAATAACTTGAGTTTACTTGTAAGCATCAGTACTCAACTGACCACTACCTAATTTTTAAATATAAAAAATGATCTCTGTATTAAACAGGGGTCATTTTTTTGCGCTTCACTTAGAGTATTAAACACATACTATTTTTTTGTAGTGATCTATTGAGTTCTGATGTTTTTAATCATACTTAACTGTTTAAGCTATACTAAAGTAAGAAATAATAGGGTATAACTTGGGAGACAATTGATGAATATATTTATAACCGGTACAGATACAGATGTAGGTAAAACCGTGGTAACAGCGGGGCTAGCATCTTATTTTCAAAATAAAGGAAAAAAAACAGCTGTATTCAAACCGGTTCAAAGCGGTGCTGAACTCGAACAAGGGCAACTGATTGCGCCTGACCTTAAATTTGTTGAAAAAATAAATCCAAATGTTACTACGTTAGCTACTTATAATTTAAAACATGCCGTAGCGCCTTCATTGGCAGCGGAGCTTGAAAATGTTGAAATTAGTATAGATAAAATACTCAAAGATTATAGTACTTTGGCTGCTCAACATGATGTTGTACTTGTAGAAGGTGCAGGAGGAATAATGGCACCTGTTTATAGAAATTTTTTGATTATTGATTTAATAAAAAAGTTTAATATACCAATGATTATTATAGCAAGACCTAACCTTGGCACCATAAATCATACATTATTAACTGTTAATGCTGCGAGGCAATATAATATTAAGGTTCTAGGCTTTATAATATCAAATTATCCTACACATACCCAAGATTTAGCCATAAAAACAGCACCTAAAATAATAGAAAATTTAGCCGGTATCAAAGTACTAGGCTGCGTACCGGAAATGGATTTAGCTAAAGACAATCTATTAAAGGTTATTACACAATATATTGATTTAGAAAGTTGGTGATGGTCATCACTTTTCTTAAAAATTACTCTTAAGTATAACTATTTTTTATCCTAATGAGTAATAGCACAAAAATCTTGAATGCATAATATAGTAAGTAACAAAGAGAGAGCATATGGTATATCTTAGCCGATCGCATCCTGCCTAATGGCAGGTTTATTTTTGGTCAATTTTTTTTAATTTTTATCCACATAAAGTTAATTTAAAATAAGTATATATTTGTTAAAATTTCAAGAATTTTGGTTAAAGAAATCCGTTAAATATACGTTTATTATAATATAAATGTTTAATAATAAAGTTAGATCTATAGGAGTAGAAAAACGTGGGTACGTTCAAGAATAATTGGAATTCTGAAATGTTATTCGAAGATTATGATGTAACAATTCATGATCAAGGCAACGAATTAGGATCAGATGCGTATGAAGCCTTGAACAAAGTACAAAGAAAAGAAAAAAAGCGTTCCAAGCATAACAAAAAAAGAAAGATTTGCTGGCAATAAAATAAATATATTATATTGGCACTATTAAATAATAAAGTATATACATATTAATCTTGACAGTATTTTTTATCTTTCATTTCATCGGGTAAAAATTGCTGATTTGTATTTGGATTAGAATGTGTATATATATAATTTACTCCAAAACCGTACTTTTGGGCATCTTTATAATGACTATCCTTCAAATGGTTCGGTGGCGAGTAGTTTAAACCTTTATGTGCAATGTCATTCATAGCAGTATCTATTGCTATGATTGCTTCATTAGATTTTTTTGCCTTTGCAAGATAAATACTTGTTTGAGCAAGAGTAATACGGCATTCAGGCAGGCCTAAAGTTTCAACGGCCTTATGAGCATTCAGTGCAACAGTAAGAGCAGCAGGATCAGCATTGCCAATGTCTTCACTTGCTATAACAATTAGCCTTCTGGAGATAAACCGGGGATCTTCTCCACCCAGAAGCATTTTTGCAAGCCAATAAATAGCAGCATTTGCGTCAGATCCTCTGATACTTTTCTGAAAAGCGCTTGCATGGTCATAATGCTCTTGTATTCCATATTTTATGGTTTGTTTTTGCGTTAAATTTTCAATGAGCTCAATTGTCAACTTTCGCGAATCTTTTTGGTAAGGGCTGCAAAAATAAGAGGATTCAACGATATTTAATGCAATTCTTGCATCCCCTCCGGAGTGATTTACTATAAATTCTCCAATTTTAGAATCCAGCTCTATCTTTCCATATTTATCTATAAGGTATTTATAACCTTTTCTGATAATTTTCAAAAGGTTTTCATCATCAATATGATTTAGCTGCACAACCTGCACCCTGGACAAAAGAGCGGGAGCTATTTGAAAAGATGGATTTTCTGTAGTTGAGCCTGTTAAATATACGGTTCCTTTTTCCAAATGCGGCAACAGGGCATCTTGTTGTGTTTTTGTATAGCGGTGGATTTCATCTATAAACAGAAGAGTTTTTCTGCCGGTACTTCTCAATTCTATTTTTGCTTTTTCAATAGTTTCTTTAAGGTCTTTTACTCCCGAAGATACTGCACTTAATTCTATAAAATTGCTATTTGTCTCATTTGCAATAATTCTGGACAAGGTTGTTTTTCCGCATCCCGGAGGTCCCCATAAAATCAGGGAAAACAACCTACCTGACTTTAAAAGGTTCCATATAGCAGAATTTTCTTTGATAAGGTTATATTGCCCAAGATATTCATCAAGGGTTTTCGGCCTTAATGTCTCTGCGAGCGGTATTTGTTTATTTTGATTTTCCAGTACGTCAAATAAACTCATATTCCTTCATACACTCATAAATAAAATAATCTGAAAAGTATTTTTGAGTTAGCATAACATAAATACCCTGATAAATAAATGAGTAGTGGTCAGTTGAGTGCTGATGCTTACAAGTAAACTTAAGTTATATCAAAAGCTTACAGCAATGACATAAGAAAAGTGATGACCATCACCAAATAAATGAGTAGTGGTTGGTGTACAGAAAAAAGATGATGACTATTAGCAATAAATAATGCTATTATAAATGAAAAATATTGAATTAATAGGAATTATTTTGGCATGTTGTGTCCATTTTGTAAAAATTTGGATAGTAAAGTTTTAGAGTCTCGTTATGCAACAGACAAAGCTAGTATAAGAAGGCGCAGAGAATGCGAGTCGTGCAAAAAAAGGTTTACAACTTATGAAAAAATAGAATTCTTTCCTGTTACGGTGGTCAAAAGAAGTGGAATAAAAGAAAAATTTTCCGGAAAAAAACTTTTAAAAAGCATAAAATCAGCCGGCAAAAAATGTAATATAAATATAAAAGCTCAAGAAGAATTTGTTAATAATCTTGAAATAAGCTTTTTTGTCAACTCTCAAAAAGAAATAACATCCCAAATACTTGGCTATAAAGTATTGGAATTTTTTAAAATACATAGTAATATAGCTTATATCCGATATTATTCTATATTTCAAGGTTTAAAAAGTATTTCAGAGCTAAAAGATGAATTAAATAAAATATAATTTTTATATTTTTTATTATTAATTTTAAAAAATATATACAAAAATGAGCCGCTCGCACGACTCATTTTTAAGTTTATTATTTATGCTTTATCTATGCTTTTACTGCAGAAACTTGGTTTACAACATTTTCTAAAGCTGCTAAAGCATCATCAGACAGTTTATCAACTCCACCGTTAAAGGTTTCTCTGGATTTAATAAATTCAATTCTGTCTTTCATTCTTGCTACAAATTGTTTTCTGTAGTGTTCATCGCTCATATCTACTTTAAAGTCGTCTAATTTCATAATTTCAACATCAGATAAGCTCTCCCATTTTTGGAACTTAGCTTTACCTTCAACAATATCTTCGATGATACCTAATGTATGCCTAGGCTGAACTTTTTTACCCATAAAGTCGCCGGTGTTGAGGATGTAGCATTCTACTCCATCTTCAATAAGCTTCTTAAATCTGTCATAGTCAAGAGCTAATGGATATGTTCTGAATGGATTAGCGTATGGCTCAACAACTAATGCATTAGGATCAACACCTTTAGCTAATCTTTCAGCAGTTGTTCTCTTTGTAGCTAATGTAGCACCCATTGCAGCACCTAAAGAAGCACCTTTTAATTTAATTACAGGAGGTATTGTAGGATCTTTCATCAACCAGAAAATAGCATTAATCGGCTCATCAACTCTATCAATCCTGTTTGGTGACCATAATTTAGACTTAACCGCACGTCCGTTACCATTTCTGATATCTTCAGGTACTACAGTTTTCTTACCGTTTTCATCAAGTATAACACCGTTGTTTTGTAGTGTTAAAATATATTTGTTATCTTCACAACCCATCGGGTAGTCTTGTGTCTTATCAAAGTAAGCAGGCTCTAAAGCAATTGAGTACTTATCTTTAACGTTAATAATGAACGCATCATCATGAAGAACGGTTACATCATACTTGTCGTCGTGTTTAGCGTGTGTAATTGTAGACTTGCCTGAACCGGACAGACCAAATACAGCAACTGAGTATTTCTTGTTAGCAGATAAGTTATATCTCTTTAATCCACCATGACAGGAAGCATAACCGTTTCTTGCAGCAGCACCCCAACCTAATGTTAAAGTACCTTTTTTGTGCTCACCAAAGTATCTCATACCTAAAATAGCAGCACAGTTATGCACAGGATCAAAGAATGTTAAACCATATGGAAAGTCAGGATGTGTCCAGTCAGGATCAGAGAATAATAAAATATCACCCTCTGGTATATCTCTGGAATCTTTGTACATTTGACTGTACATTTCATTGATGTACTGGAAGTTTAACATCCAGCTGTACATAACGTTTTCAAAGTTTTCAGGTATACAAAGATGAGCTTTCATCATAAAGTCTTCTTCTAAGCCTACCACAACTTCAGCGTGGTACATATTTTTGTATCTTGTTTGGTAAATAGCTTCTCTAATAATAGGTAATAAGGCTTTCATATCGCAATCTTCGTTACCTACGATTTTTCTTGCAGCAGCGCATCTGCCTACCACAGTACCGTCATTGAATAACAAAACATTTGCATTGCTTGGCAAGCCGATTTTTTCAGGCTCATAAACAGGCATTCCATCCAGTTCAACGGTACCCGGACTCATTTGAGCTAATTTATAAGCTTCAGAAACTGTTTTAATGTTTTCAACATTGTTTCCATAAAACGCTGATTGAATAGTACTTCTAGCAGCAGAAGTTACTCTCTTAAACTCGTCCTTGTTTTTTAAACAACCAATTGTAGTCATCTTTCTTCTCCTTCAATAATTTCATAAATTTCTTATTACGATTATATAACTTAATAATAATAAGTAATTATTATTATCCGCCTACCAGAGCAAGTAAAACACCGGCTGCAACCGCAGAACCGATAACTCCCGATACATTAGGCCCCATTGCATGCATTAACAAGAAGTTATGAGGATTTGAATCCATACCTACCTTGTTAACAACTCTTGCCGCCATTGGTACTGCTGACACACCGGCTGCACCAATTAACGGGTTGATTTTCTCTTTTGATACAGCATTCATTATTTTAGCTATTATTACTCCGGATGCGGTACCTATACAGAATGCAATTAATCCTAAGCCAAGAATACCTAAAGTTTCAACAGTTAGGAATGAACCGGCTGATAACTTGGAGCCGACCGTTAATCCTAACAAAATTGTAACTATATTAATAAACTCATTTTGTGCTGTGTTGGATAATCTTTCTACAACACCGGATTCTTTTATTAAATTACCAAATGTTAAAGCTCCTATTAAAGGGCAAGCAGCCGGTAAGAATATTACGCACAAGCCAAGTACTAATAAAGGAAATGCAATTTTTTCTCTTTTAGATACATGCCTTAGCTGTTTCATTGTAATTTTTCGTTCGTCTTCGTTTGTTAGCAGCTTCATAATTGGTGGCTGAATAATTGGTACTAATGCCATATAGGAATAAGCAGCAACAGCAACGGCCGGTAAAATTTTCTCAGCTAAATTTGACGCAATATAAATAGATGTAGGGCCATCAGCACCACCGATAATACCAATAGCCGCAGCCTCTTTTAAACCAAATTCAAATCCGGCATATTGCCCAAGAGCTAATGCTCCAATCAATGTTGTAAATATACCAAACTGTGCCGCCGCACCAAGCAATGCGGTTTTTGGATGAGCAATTAACGGTCCGAAGTCTGTCAATGCTCCAACTCCGATAAAGATGAACAGAGGAAATAATGATGGCTCTTTTACCCCAAAATTATAAATTTGATATAAAAATCCACCCGGTTCCGCTATTCCAACTACAGGAATATTTGCTAATATTCCTCCAAAGCCGATTGGTATCAATAATAATGGTTCAAATTGTTTTTTTATGGCCAGCCATAATAATAGCAAACAAATTAGTAGCATTATTGGTGTTCCAAACATATGAATAAATTGTTCAAATATGTTTGTTATAGTAGGATCAGCAGGATTTATAAAATTTGCAAATCCTGTTGCTTCATATAGTTTTTGTAAACTTGATTGTAAATCCACTTTTAAACTCCTATCCTCTCACCTAGTTAATGGTACAAAGTACTTGATCAGGATTAACCTTATCACCGACTGCAACATTAATACAACCAACTGTACCTTTTCTTGTAGCAGCAACGGGTGATTCCATTTTCATAGCCTCAAGAACAATTATGGGCTGTCCTTCTTCAACCTGATCGCCCTCTTTAGCTTCTAACCTTAATACTGTACCCGGCATTGGAGCTTTTATAGCTTCACCTTCAGAAGATGAACATTTAGAAGCAGATCCGCTTACACCTTCTTTAACGTCTATATCATAAGTTTTGCCGTTAACTGTAGCTTTTCCACCTTCAATGGCAACACTGTAATCTTTACCGTTAACTTTAACAGTATATCCGCCACCACTTTCAGGTATTTTAACCCTTGAGGTTTTATCAACTTTTCTTACACCGGTTGTTGCTTTGCCTTGTAAGAAAGCAATACCTTTATCTTTACAGGTAGCAGCAATAAAGATATTTTCATCTGTAATTGGAAGACCGGCTTCTTTAAGAACTTTTTTAGCAGCTTCAATACCTTTCTTAGGATCTCTGTCATTAATATCAGCAGGATTTTCGGTTGTAGGCTCTAATCCCATTTGTTCTGCTGCTATTTTCACAATTTCAGGATCAGGCTCAACCGGAGTTTTTCCAAAATATCCGAGAACCATTTTGCCGTATCCGTCAGCAATTTTTTTCCAAGGACCAAACATAACGTTATTAAAAGCTTGCTGGAAATAGAATTGAGATACAGGTGTTACAGATGTACCGAAACCACCTTTTATAACTACTTCTTTCATAGCCTTAATTACTTCCGGATACTTATCTAAAATATCATTGTCTCTCATCATTTGGGTGTTAGCTGTTAAAGCACCGCCCGGCATTGGTGAAAATACAATGATAGGATCAACCGTTGTTGCTTCAGGAGGCATAAAGTAATCTTTCATACACTCTTTGAAGATTTCTTCAGCTTCAACAATCTTATCTATATCTATACCAAGATCATACCCGGTTCCTTTTAATGCATGCCACATTGTAATAATATCAGGCTGAGCTGTACCACCGGATACAGGTTTCATAGCCAAGTCGATACCATCAGCCCCTGCATCTAAAGCAGCTTTATAAGCTAGAACGGAAACACCTGCGGTTTCATGAGAGTGAAACCTAATATGCATATCAGACCCTAAATACGCTCTGGCTTGTTTAATTGTTTCGTACACTTTTGATGGTGCGGATGTACCTGATGCATCTTTAAATGCAAGAGAATCAAACTGAATACCTGAATCACAAATTTTTCTTAATACATCCATATAGAATTCAGCTGTATGTGCTCCTTCACAACCCGGAGGCAATTCCATCATTGTAACGGTAACTTCGTGGTTTAATCCGGCATTTTTGATGCATTGACCGCTATAAATCAAGTTATTAACGTCATTAAGAGCATCAAAATTACGTATAGTTGTAACACCGTGCTTTTTAAATAATTTAGCATGAAGATCAATAATATCACGACTTTGTGATTCCAGGCCCACAACGTTAACACCTCTTGCTAATGTTTGCAAGGTAGCGTCAGGACCGACTGCTTTTCTGCACGCATCCATCATATCAAATGCATCTTCATTACAATAGAAGTATAAAGACTGAAAACGAGCACCGCCACCTGTTTCAAAGTGGTTAATACCGGCTTCTTTTGTAGCTTCTAATGCCGGTATAAAATCTTTTGTAAATACCCTAGCTCCATAAACAGACTGAAAACCGTCTCTAAATGAAGTATCCATTACTTTTACTAATTTTTTTGACATATTCCTCTACCCTTTAATATGTGATTGTACTGCTGCAATAACTACTGCTATTTCCTCATCCATATTGGATTTTACGGCTACAGGACCAGCCTGCACTTCTACCTCTTCCGGGAAATATTTGTTTAATTCTCTCACACATACAGCTGTGAGATTCATTGTAAGTATGAGTATCACCAGAAATGAAATTACAATACCCATACCAATAAACATAACGATAAAACCGTCGGTTAACATATTAAATCTCCCATATTTACGATAATATCCTCATCGGTATCTTTTTTCATTGTTAAAGTACCGTCCGCATTGATTTTTGTAATTACCCCCACTTCATTTTTGTTGGGAAGCTTGATAATCACTTTTTTATTTAAAAAATTATTTCTTTTTGTATAGTCATCTTTAATAGACAAAAAACCTTTATTAATAAAGGTTTCATAATTAATAAAAAATTCTCTTAAAAGATCCTGAGCAAATGTAAAAACATCAACAGTCTCTTTTGTAAACATATTCAAAGATGTAGCAGGCTGATCAATCCGATTTAAGTCACTTTGTGACAAATTTAAATTGACACCCACACCTAAAACCAATCCTGAATAGTTATCCGCTCTAAATCTTACCTCTGATAAAATACCGGATATTTTTTTATTGGCAACCAATACATCGTTAGGCCACTTAATAGAAGGCTTAATCTCAAAACCCTCTAATACTTTACATATGCAAACGCACATAAACTGTGTAATATTAATTAAGTTATTTTTCGCTTGATTATTTGTCCGGGGTGGCTTTAATAATATTGACATATATAAGTTACCAATTTTGTCGGAAATCCATTTACGGTTTAATCGGCCTCTTCCGCTCTTTTGCCTTTTAGCAATAATTACTTGTTTATCACCGTATTTATCTAAATTATCTAATAAATAACTATTGGTTGAATCAATTTCGTCAAAATGTTTTATACTGTACCTGCCTGAAGGATCCATAAAACCTTTCCGTTTAGTTTCAGGTAATAGCCATCAATTTTCTTATGTCATCGCTCTAAGGTTTGCTATGATTCAAGTTTGCTTAAAATCATCAGAATTTTACAGGCCAATACCTATTTTTATTATATTAGGCTATCCTACTTAACCTATACCAATAGATATAATACAAACAAAAATATTTGTAAAATATTTTGTCGGATTTTAAAATTTTTATTCGATAGAATACCCCGACGCTTGCAGACTGTGTAAAAACAAAAGAATTATCTATGATTATTAACGAGTAAAGGTTCTGCTTACACCAGAGCCTTGATTATTGTCTTAACTCCCAGCTCATTAATTACTCTTTTCATATTATAAGCTAATGTAGTCAGTCCAAATTCTGTTCATAAGAAAAGTTCGATAACCAAAAGACTCCTTAATTGTGCCAAAGGGATGTTCTACTATACTTTTACGCTTTTTGACTTTTTCTTTGTTTTCATTGATTCTTATTGACATTTCTTCCATATATTCAGCATACTCAGAACGATGAATAGTTCTTTATTTTTAATAAAATGTTACATGTTTAAAAATATGTAACAGGTCAGGAGTCTGGTCTTGAATGTAAAGAAAAAAGTTGCATAGTAAATAACAAAGAGAAAATATTTACGTCTAAAATATTCAGTTAATAAAAA
>JANQHM010000239.1 GCA_028282645.1 Candidatus Gastranaerophilales bacterium | reverse complement strand
TCTCCTTTATATATAAAAGTAACTATATTATTCACATCATTTTCTAACGCTCCCGCTTCGCAATTCAGAGAATAGCTTATTTTATTAGTTTTTACCTGATTAAAGAATCTGAAAAGTATTTTAGAGTTAGTATAATTATTACAATACAACAAAAATAGCTGATTTTAAAATAATATTTACGTTTTTTTAATAATAACAAATAATTTTTATTTTTATAAAAAATTTATTATAAATTTAATAAATACTGCCCATAACCGTTTTTAACGAGAGGTTGAGCTAATTTAACAAGCTGTTTTTTGTCAATATAGCCCATGTTGTATGCAACTTCCTCAATACATGCCACTTTGATTCCTTGATTATTTTCAATAGTCTCAATATAATGAGATGCCTGCATCAAAGCTTCATGAGTGCCTGTATCCAGCCACGCAAAACCTCTGCCAAGCAGTTCGACATTAAGCTCGCCTTTTTGCAAATAGATATTATTTAAATCGGTAATTTCTAATTCTCCACGAGATGAAGGTTTTAGATTTTTTGCATATTCTACTACTTTATTATCATAAAAATACAAACCTGTTACCGCATAACTAGACTTTGGACTTTTGGGTTTTTCCTCGATTGATAAAGCCTTACCTGACTTGTTAAAGTCAACAACGCCAAAACGTTCAGGATCTCTTACAGAATAACCGAATACCGTTGCACCCTGCGGTCTTTTAATTGAGCGCTGAAGCATATCAGTAAAGCCCGGACCGTAAAATATATTATCACCCAATACCAAAGCAACATTATTGGAATCTCCAATAAATTCTTCACCAATAATAAAAGCTTGCGCTAATCCGTCAGGAGAAGGCTGTACGGCATAACTGATATTAATGCCAAGTTCATTACCGTTGCCGAGCAATTGCTCAAACCTTGGTGTATCCTGAGGTGTTGATATAATCAATATATCACGTATACCTGCCAACATTAATACAGACAGCGGATAATAAATCATAGGTTTATCATATATTGGCAATAACTGTTTAGATACAGATTTTGTAATGGGATAAAGTCTTGTACCGCTGCCACCCGCTAAAATTATTCCCTTCATGTGGTTATTACCTCTTTTCTTAAACTTAAATAGCCTTCTAAAGCTTTTTCCCAATCCTGACACAGATTGTTATTATTCATAATTGAATACCTTGGCCTATTTGCAGGTCTTGGAAACTCTTCAGTATTACATGGCATAAGATTTACTTTTATTTTTTCCAGTTCAAATATTTTTTTCGCAAATCCGTACCAGCTGGTGCTACCACCGCCACAGGTATGATAAATACCATACTCCATTTTATTTTCAATCAAATGTAATACGGCTTTTGCCAGATCAAACGTCCAGGTAGGGCAACCCACTTGATCAGCAACAACCTTTAGTTCATCTCTTGATGAACCCAGTTGTATCATTGTTTCTACAAAGTTTTTGCCATGATGCCCGTATAGCCAACTGGTTCTACAGATATAATGCTTTGAGTTATGTTTTTGAACCGCCGCTTCACCTGCAAGCTTGGAATCTCCATAAACATTAATAGGAGCAACTTTGTCCTCCGGTTGATACGGGGATTTTTTTGTTCCGTCAAATACATAATCAGTACTTATGTATACAATAGGAATATCATTTTGTGCTGTAGCAATTGCCAGGTTTTCAGTGCCGGCACCATTTACCATAAAAGCGGTTTCTTTATCAGTTTCCGCACCGTCAACATTTGTATAGGCTGCACCGTGTATTACTATATCAGGCTGCTCTTTGAATATTTTGTTTATTACAACATTTTTATCAGTAATATCAAGATTATGAATATCTGTTAAAATTACCTTAAAGCCTTTTGATTCAAACAGCTTGGCCATGTCATGGCCAAGCATGCCATTGGCTCCGGTTAGTAAGACTTTCATTAAACCTGGAGCTCCTTTCTGTTTTGAATATTTTTCATCCATTGTTGATTTCCAATATACCAGTTAATAGTTAATTGGATACCCTCTTCAAAAGTAACAGAAGGCTGCCAGCCCAGTTCATTCTGCATTTTAGAGCTGTCTATAGCATATCTGCGATCATGCCCTAGCCTGTCCTTAACATATTTTATCAAAGATTCAGGCTTATTAAGCTCTTTTAATAATAATTTTGTTATTTCAATATTGGTTTTTTCGTTATTTCCGCCAATATTATATACATCACCAATTTTACCTTTATGTAAAACAGTATCAATAGCTGAGCAATGGTCATAAACATAGAGCCAGTCTCTTACATTCAAACCGTCGCCATACACCGGAACTTGCCTATCTTGCAATATATTATTTATAAACAAAGGCAGCAGTTTTTCAGGGAATTGGTATGGTCCGTAATTATTAGAACATCTTGTTGTTAAAACCGGCACATTAAAGGTCTCATGATATGCTCTAACAAGCATGTCAGCAGAGGCTTTACTTGCTGAATAAGGACTATTAGGTGCGAGTGGCGTTGTTTCCATAAAATAACCCGTTTTACCTAATGTACCGTATACTTCATCAGTAGAAACCTGTAAATATCTGTGAATATTAAATTGCCTTGCCGCCTCCAAAAGGTTTAAAGTTCCCTTTACGTTTGTATCAACAAATATTTCCGGCCCTGTGATACTTCTATCAACATGGCTTTCAGCAGCAAAATTTAGACAGCAATCAACCTGCGACATTAAATCCATTACAACTTTTTTATCACAGATATCACCTTGTATAAAATTGTAATTAGGATTGCTTTCAATGTCTTTTAAATTAGCCAAATTGCCTGCATAAGTAAGAATATCAAGGTTAATAACTTTATAATCCGGATATTTGTTTAAAATGTGCCTTATAAAGCAACTGCCTATAAATCCTGCTCCGCCGGTAACTAATAATTTCATTGTGGTTCCTCCGCCTACTGTATTATAAATTACAATTAGATTTAACTTTATTGATGATATTATACTGGTTTAAAATTAAATTTCAGATATATCTATTATCATTCAACAATAGCAGATTATCAATTATTTACCTTGATAAATTTCAAAAAAGTAATAATTTTTATTCTCGTACAAAATTAAATTAAAGTATTTTTGAGTAGTATAGAGGTAATATATATTTATTTATCAAATTTTTTTAATACAATTATTTTATAATTCATTTTAAATTTAAAAAAAAGAATATTATTAATGCACTCAAATCTGATCAACAAAGTAAAAAGCAACGAATATATATTAAATACGCTTACATTACTAACCGGCACAACTTGTTCTCAAATAATAATAGTCTTGTTCGCACCAGTACTTTCAAGAATTTACACACCGGAAGAATTTGGAATATTTGGTTTTTATCTGGCATTTACATCTATCGGAACAAATATAGCCACGTTAAAATATGAACTTGCACTGGTATTGCCTAAAAACGACAAACAAGCTTTTAATTTGCTTTTGATACCAATAACTTTATCAATAATTATATTTTTAATCAGTGCTTTTATATACTTTTGTTTTGTAAAAAACTTTAGTGCTAATAATTTTATTATATATAACCTTATATTAACAGGTATCCTGGCAAATGCAATATTCAATATATTTATAAGCTGGAATACGAGATGTAAATACTATAAAAACCTATCCATCTCCAGAATAATAAGAACCTCCGGCACGCTAAGTGTTCAATTTTTTTCAAAGCTAATGGGTTGGCCTTTAAACGGCCTAATATTTGGGCATGTTACAGGGTGTATTTTAGGTATTTTCTCATTTGTTATTAATACATTAAAAAAAAGAAAAATTAAATTTATTCAATTTTCAAGAAAGCTTATATTTTTAAATATCATTAAATATAAAGATTTTGCCAGATTTCAAACTCCATCTGTACTTATCAATACAATATCTCAATATATGCCTCTTCTTCTGTTTCCAATATTATTTTCTAACGAAATAGCGGGGTTCTATGCTATTACAATGCGCGTGATGATTATACCCGCTAATTTGATTAACCAGGCAATAAGACAAACTTATTATCAAAAGGCAACAGAGCATTATAACAGCAATAGTAACATAACTGATTTCTTTTTAAATACAATGAAATTTCTTGCTAAAGTTTATTTAATACCGGCAATAATTATTGCAATATTTGCCCCCTCGCTTTTTTCGCTAATCTTTGGCAAAAGCTGGCAAGTTGCAGGCATTTATGCGCAATTGTCAGTATTTTATTTTTTCTTTGGTTCTGTTAATGTAGCGGCGGTTATGTCTTCTTATATACTGGGGCTGCAAAAGTTTAACCTTATTTACGAAATTTTATTATTAATAGCCAGATTTTTAAGTATTTATTTTGGTTATTTATTATTTAACAATTCTTTTATATCCGTTTTTTTATTTTCTATGGCAGGTGCTATTTTTAATTTTATTTATATTATTATTATATTTTATAGAATAAAAAAAATAGATAATGGTCAGTTGAGTACTGATGCTTACAAGTAAACTCAAGTTATATCAAAAGCTTGCAGCGATGACATAAGAAATAAGAAAGGTGATGACCATCACCAAAAAATAGAGAAAAAATAATGAAAAAGCTAATTAGGGCAGTGTATAAAAAAGTATATCTGCCAAATAGTTATAAAAATTATACTATTGATGAAATCTTGGATTTTGCATTTAATAATGTTAAATATTATAAACAGTTCAAGGGCTGTAAGTTATCAGAATTACCTATTTTAACTAAAGATATAATAAGAAATAATTATAATGAGCTTCTCTGCGATAATATTAACAACAGAAAAACATATATAAACACTTCGGGCGGTACAACGGGCGAACCTGTCAGGCTTATACAAGATAATGAATACAGGCAAAACTTTAGGCTAACTGCTTATAATCAAAAACAAGAGGTAGGCTATAACTTTGCAGAGCCTTTAATAAAAATATGGGGAAGTGAAAGAGATATACTAAAAGGTTCAATCGGCTACAGGGCAAAGTTTTTTAACTATTTAAAAAATTGTCATTTCCTTAATTCTTTTTATTTAACAGAAAAAATTATAAAAAATCACATAAAAATAATAAACCAAATAAGACCCAAACTAATAATCGGCTATGTACACTCTATGTATGAAATTTCTCAATATATTAATAAAAACAATATAAGTGTCGAGCCTGTCCATCTGGTAATGTGTACTGCCGGGACATTATACACTTTTATGGAAACTGAAATATCAAAAGCATTTAATTCCAAAGTAATCAACCGCTACGGTAGCCGTGAAGTCGGTAATATTGCTTGTTCTACATTACGGCATAAAGATTTAAAAATCGCTCAAAATCATGTGTTTATTGAAATCGTTGATGAGTTTGATAATCCTTGCCCTGAAGATATAGAGGGAAATATAGTTGTTACGTTGTTATCCAATTATTCTATGCCGTTAATTAGGTATAAAATCGAAGACAGGGGAATATTAAATTCATCAAGGTTTGATTATCTTGTATTAACAAAAATAAGTGGTCGCGATAATGAATTTTTACGAACCTCTTCCGGCAAGTTGATTGACGGAGAGTTTATCACACATATATTTTATTTTAAAAATTGGGTGCAAAAATTTCAGGTGATTCAAAATGACTATGAAAGCCTTGATATAAATATTTTGTGTAATTATCCGCCCTCGTTAAACCGGGTAAGCACTTTGGAGCAAGAGCTAAAAAGGCTTATGGAGTTCAGTTGTACGATAAATTTTAATTTTGTTGATGAAATTAAGTCTAAAAATTCAGGCAAATTTTCTTATATAATCTGCAATATCGTTTAGAGAAAAAAATAAATTGGTATATACAGAAATTTAAGAATTTATTAAACATCCCAAACGGTCAGCCCCATCTTGAAAGGAATTAGGACAATTAAACGTTTAGGCCCACAGACAAAGATGGCAGAATATATTAAGCAGGGTGGAGAAGCAGTCCCTTTTCTTGAGAACTAATAAATGGGAAATGCTTGCTGATTTGTCCGGTGCAATAAAAGGCAGATTATTAAACAATATAGAGTCTTTATACAGGTTCCAAATTAAATTTCAGATTTCTCTTTGGAATAAGCTTATAAAAAATAAAATTGACCATTTCATTTTTTAACGCTCCCGCTTCGCAATT
>JANQHM010000094.1 GCA_028282645.1 Candidatus Gastranaerophilales bacterium | reverse complement strand
AATCCTTACAGGTAGCGACTTTAAATTGGAGATAAGGAGACTCGAACTCCTGACATCCTACGTGCAAGGCAGGCGCTCTACCAACTGAGCTATATCCCCGTATTTAGTTTTATAAATGGGCCATCCTGGACTTGAACCAGGGACCTCACGCTTATCAGGCGTGCGCTCTAACCACCTGAGCTAATAGCCCCTATCAACAACTACATTAATACCATAGAAAATTTTTTGACGCAAGTATTTTATTCTAATATTTTTCGCTTGTTTTTTTCTCTTGTTATAGCTGCTATACTTAAAATAACTAGTAGTAAAGTAAGTTAGAGGTGTTTTATGAAAAAAAGATTAATCTTTCCATTGATTTTCATAGTTTTAATTTTTAATAATTTAGCATTATCTAACGAATTAATAAATAGCCTGGTGATCTTTCCGATAGATGAACAAATAAATGGTTCAGCATCATCAATATGCCCAAACATTTTAAAAATCATATCTTACGATACCAGCAATTACTTATTAAAAAAACCCGGCCTTAATATAATCGATACAGAATTCCTTAACAGGCTGCCCAAAGATTCAAAACTTGCCAAAACTCACCATAAATTACTGACAGAATACCGTTCTGATTATAAACTTGACTATGAATCACTTTCCTTTCTTTCAGAGCAAACTCTGGCCAATAAAATTTTATTAATATCAGGTGATTTTGATTTGCAAAATTATTTTCTTAAAAGAAGATTCAAATACTTTGCTAAAATACCAATAGGCAGAGAAACTAAGCCGGCTTACAGACTTCTTATAACCGCCACACTGGTTGACCCTCAATCAGGCCAGATATTATGGGAAAAATTTTATTCACAATATTTGCCGGCAGAAAATTTTAACTTCCCCTTAAGTCACTCAAGAGAAAATATAACAGTATCCTACAAGTTAAAATCTTTTTCAAAGCGCATATCAAAAAACATCTCTTCTAACGTATATAAAAAAATAGTTAAAAAATCAACTAAAAATATAAAAAGCAAAATAATAGTAAATCTTAAAAATCACTCTGAAGAAAAAAATTTAAATAATAATGAAGTAATAGTAAATCACGTAACAAAAACACCATTACAAATTAATGATTCACAACCAAATAAAATTGACTCAAAAACTTCCAGAAAAAATAGTTTTAAAAATTGGATAAAAAGATCATTCGGATTATAAAAAGTCATATAAAATATAAATATAGGTCT
The DNA here is from genome assembly GCA_028282645.1 of Candidatus Gastranaerophilales bacterium. Taxonomy (GTDB): domain Bacteria; phylum Cyanobacteriota; class Vampirovibrionia; order Gastranaerophilales; family JANQFW01; genus JANQFW01. The sequence goes on along the minus strand of JANQHM010000094.1, from coordinate 4,579 downwards.
ATTCTTCTTTATAATCAATAGATTTACTTAAAACACTATATTTATTGTAATACTCAATCGGATCTTTTATAGCTTCTTTAAATATATGCTCAACTTTCATAAAAATTTTGACTAAGTCAGGATCAAACTGAGTACCTGCGCATTTTTGAATTTCCTCAGAGGCAACCTCATGTGGCAAACCTTTTCTGTAAGAACGATTAGAGGTCATAGCATCATAAGTATCCGCTATTGATAATATTCTAGCCGGCAAAGGTATTTCTGATGCCTTTAATCCTTCAAGATAGCCCCTTCCATCCCATCTTTCATGATGAGTACCAATCCAGTCACGAACTTTATCTAACTTTTTAATGCCTATTAATATCTTTTTCCCGATAATAGGATGTTTTTTTATAATTTCATATTCTTCATCAGTCAATTTACCGGGTTTGCATAATATACCTTCTGATATACCTATTTTTCCAATATCATGCAAGAGTCCTGCTGTCTCAATTTCTTCCATCATGGCTTCATCAATACCTAACTCTTGTGCGAGTATCAAAGAATAAAGCGTAACTCTGTGGGAATGACCGTGAGTATAAGTATCTTTAGCATCCAGTGCACTGGATATAGATTTTATTGTAGTAAAAAATAATTCTTTTAAATCTTTAGATAAAATGTTTTTACTTAACTTTAATTCAAATAAACTGATACATTCATTAACTATAAGCTTTAAATCTTCCATATCAACAGGTTTTATTAAAAAATAATTTAACTGACAGTCATTAACCCCGTCAATCATCGCATCCACGTCAGAATAGCCGGTTAGTACAATCTTCATTATATTAGGATACTCATTATTTATAATTTTCATAAACTCTGTGCCGGTCATTTTGGGCATTCTTTGATCACTTACAATTAAAGTAAGGTGCCCATTTAATTCTCTAACTTTTTTTAAAGCTTCTTCTCCATCACTGGCGGTTATTAAGTTTAAACCCTTGTTCTTTCTAAAAGCTCTTTTTAAGTACATTATATTATCAGGTTCATCGTCAACCAGCATAACAGTATGCACCATATCTTTAATGGAGTTATTTAAAAGGTTATAAAATTTTTCTGAATAATTAATAAATGATTTACTTTGAGGATCCGTATTCGACATATTAAAACCTGATTAAAATAATTAACTAAAACTTCTATTAAAAAATACTAGATTTACCATATAGTTTATATCATATATACTATAAAAAAAGATAATCCTAAAAGTCGATTTTAAAAAAGAGGAGAAAATTATGCTCATGAATGAATATGAATTAAATAAAATTTTTATGGGACGCTTGCAGCATCAAGCTGATTTACTGGAAGAAATAAACAAAACTTGTAAAAAAAATCATATAAAAATAGGACAAGTTTCGCTGATAGGAGCTGTATCAACTGTCAAACTAGGTTTTTATGATCAAAAAGATCATAAATATACTTGCTTTGTACCGGGATTAAAAGAAATCGAAGTAAACGAACCAAACAATACATTCGCACCATTCGAAATTGTTAGCGGATCAGGTAATATTTCCTTAAAAGCAGAAGAACCTTTTGCCCATATTCATTTAGTTGTTTCGGATAAAGACGGTAAGACTTACGGCGGACATTTAATGCCAGGCACTATTATATTTGCAGCAGAAATGATAATTCAGTCTTTTGACGGACCGGAATTACACCGAGGTCTTGATCATACAACAGGTTTACCCCTGTGGAAGTCCTAGGTAAATTTTTGGTAGTGGTCAGTTGAGTACTGATGCATACAAGTGAACTCAAGTTATATCAAAAGCTTACAGCGATGACATAAGAAAGATGATGACCATCACCAAATTTTTTAGTTAATATAAAAAAGAGGAAAAATAAGTGGAGAAAAATAATTTTTTATTTATAGGCAACAGTTCTTATGAAAATAGAGGCAATGAAGCCATTATCAGAGGAACTATTAATATTTTGGATAAGGCATTTGGAGAAAATAACAATATTTATAATATAGATAGCTTTTTTTATTCTCCTAAAATTTATGAAAATCAAAAAAGTAAAGAATATGACAAAAGAATTAATCATGCTTATGCAAGCCCTTATACCCAGATGAAAGATAAGCTAAATATAGGATTTATTCTAACAAGGGCAGCTTATAGGCTAAAAAAATACGGATATTTTGAAGGTTTGAATCTAAAAAATAAGCAAAAGCGCCATGAAAATACATTACAAGCAATAAAAGAGTGTAAAGTAGCCTTATCTTTAGGTGGTGATAATTATTCTCTATGTTATGGGTTACCAAGGCTCTTAACTGATATAGATGATTTGGTTTTAAGCTATAAAAAACCCTTAATTATTTGGGGAGCCTCTGTTGGTCCTTTTAGTAATAATCCGGCTTATGAAAAATATATGATGAAACATTTAAAAGATATTACAGCAATATTCGCAAGAGAAGATAAGACAATAGAGTATTTAAGCAGTATTGGTATTGATAAAAATGTCTATAGAGTTTCAGATCCGGCATTTGTTATGGAGCCAATAAAGCCCGAGAATTTTGAAAATGATTTTCCATTTATTAATGAAAGTATTGGTATAAATTTTAGCCCAATAATGCCTAAATACTGGACTGATAATGATATGAATAAATGGATGTCTTTTTGTGTGGAACTTGTTGAAAAAATTTCTGATAAAACAAGACGGCCAATATATTTACTGCCGCATGTAACCCATATTGGCTCTAATAATGATTATGTTTTATTAAAAAATATAAAAGAGCAGTTAGAACCTTTAACAGAAAAAGTTCACCTTGTAAGCCCTGGCTATTCAGCAGCAGAATTTAAATATATAATAAGTCAGTTTAACAGTTATATGGGAGCCAGGACTCACTCTACCATTGCAGCATTTTCATCTTGTGTTCCAACTGTAAGTCTTGCGTACAGTATGAAAGCAGTTGGCATAAATAAAGAGGTTTTTAATCATTTAGATTTTTGTGTTGAAAAGAATAAGATTAATAGAATTAATTATATTGTCGATTTATTAAATACAATAATTGAGAATAATGATAAAATAAGACAAGAAATGAAACCAAATATTAATGCGATCAAACAAAAAGCATTAAAATCAGGAGAAATATTGAAAGATATTATTGAAAAGGTGTAGTTATCTTATGCGAAATAGACTTTGTTTAAAAATAATTTTATTTATTTTTATTTTATTGATTAATTTTAAAAATACCTTACCTGCAAACACGGCAAATTATAACCCTTTTGTATCCGAAATAATGTCGAGACCCTATCCCAGATTAATGGGAAACCAATGGTGCGTAAGTCCTAGCGGAGAATTTGTAGGCGATAACCATTATGAACTTATGTATTTTGTGGTTAACCACCTTGACTATATAGCTCTTAATAGAGTTGGCGGTGGTATGAATGACCTATTTCTTGATTTTCATCAAAGTACACAAGATCCTGCAAAAGGATTACTAAAAACAAGAAATGATATTTATAATAATGCTGCGCAAGTCGGAAGACGTGTTTATGTACTGGCCTATCAAAATATGTCAGATGTATGGTACTATCAGTCAATACAAAGTTTTCCAAATGAAAATTTTTGGTTTAAGCCTGAAAGGCATAATGTTGGCACATGGGACTACTTTGAATATTATAACTATTGGTTATATGATCAAAATAATCAAATCGTAACTTATCCTTGGGGCAATTATACAAACGCCCAAAGACGATTTTGGAATCCCGGAATCCCTGAAGCAAGAGAATATTGGGCACAACATGCCAAAGGGATCGTTGATAAAGGCTTTGATGGCATATTCTCGGATAATTGGTTAAGATCAGGTTTTAATAGCCAGGATATTATTAATGTTCAAGCAGGTTGGAATGAAACCGGAAGAAGATTTAAACAATTAGCGCCGGATAAGATATTAATAGGTAATTCACCTCCGTATCCTATATTTGATTCAAGAGATATCTGTATGTTAGAAGATAGAATTAATACAGACCAAGAAGGTGATGAAAGTGTTCAAGCTTACTTAAATTATAGTGATGGGGCAAAAGCATTGAATCAAGTGTGTCAAGATACTTTTTTTGACGAATCTAAAGGTGATTTTGTTAAATTTAGGATTCCTATGGTTCTTTTAACTGATAATATTTTTGGAATATCAACGTCAACAAAGCAAGGAAATAAACTAATAAGCAGTTACGGACAATATTTGGTAAAACTTGGAAAAGTAGGATATCCTGAAGGTTCAAGATATAGAGCTGACGGCATACTACAAAGAAATTTTACAAACGGTAAAGTTTTAATGAATGACACACAATCAACTAAAACTATTTATTTGCCGCCATCTACTTATAAAGATATAGATGGTAACGAAATTCGTACCGTTGTACTAGAGCCGTTTTGCGGTATGGTTCTTAAAAAAATAGACTAAACTTATTATACTACTCATCAATTAAATTTTAGGTAGTGGTCAGTTGAGTACCAGGGCAAATTAATTCTAAGCAATACCTTTGGAGTTTAAAGCATAATCTATGTTACAACAGTTTATAAATCTTGCCTGAGAAATATTTTTTATTTT
>JANQHM010000090.1 GCA_028282645.1 Candidatus Gastranaerophilales bacterium | reverse complement strand
TAATAAAAACAAAAAACAAATATTAAACATACTTAATACTAATAATAAAGTGCCAAATCAAGCATTAAAACTTTCAAAACTATTATCTTATTTGAAATTAAGGGATGCGCCAGCCACGCAAAACTTAATTTCAAAACAGCACATTTTTCCCATAGCACATAAATTAGTGATTTATCGAGTTTTGATATTTCGATTAGATTTAAGTTGTATCAAAGCTTATGGCGATGACATAAGAAAGGTGACGACTGTCACCCAGGAGAAGTGTGCCTGTTTATACCCTTTTGCGGTGCAAAATTATCGTTGTATAAATTGTTTTTGATTTTTACGTAACATACAATTGAATATTTTTTTAACTCTCTTTAAGGCTAAAAGTACAGGTTTTGTGATGCTCGCGTAATTTATATAAAAAAATAAAGCTGCTCCGGTGTGACAGCTTTATTTTTTTTATAATATTTTTAGCTTTAGTCGGGTAATAACTAAGTAAGGAATAAAAGGTGAAGACTTTTTACCACCTACTTAATAAATTTTAAACTTTGAAATAATAATTTACTCTTGCTCGCTATTAGTGCAATTATCGAAAATAATATAATTGTGGCGCCTGATGTTAAATTTAATACATAAGATAAACCTAAGCCTAATATAGCAAACGTAAAGCATAATACAGCAGCGATCATCATCATTTTGTAAAGAGAATTGGAAAAATGCTCCGCAATATAAGCAGGAATGGTTAGCATTGCTATACAAAGAATTAAACCTACTTGCTGGATTAAAACAACTATACTCAAGCCTATTAAAGCCATTAAAGTAAAATAAACCAATTTGGTTTTAATTCCAAGAGTAATTGCAAAATCTTCATCATAAGAAATAGCAAGAATTTCTCTATAAAAAAAGCAGATTAAAAATAGTACAATAACAGACGTCAGGCCCATAAAAAACAAATCGCCGTTAGTAACAGCAAGTATACTGCCAAATAAGTAACTCATTAGATCAACATTGTAGCCGGGTGTCATATCTATAAGTAAAATACCGAATGCCATACCCGATGCCCATATAGCACCAATGATTGCATCTAAATTTTTTCTTCTTCTGTATGTTAATGCACCAATTAATAAGGAAACAAACAATGAAAAGCAAGTTATGCCTATTATAGGATTTATTTTGTAATAAAAAGCAAGTCCCACACCGCCATAAGAAGCGTGTGATACACCGCCAGCAATGAATACCATTCGGTTTACAACAACAAGTGTACCGATTATCCCACACACTATACTCATAAATAGGCTTGATATGACGGCATTTTTAAAAAATTCGTATCCAAAAAGTTCCAGCATTAGTCTTCTCCATCTCCCCAGTGAGATTCTAGTACCTTGTACGGCACCATTTGTAATATTAAATCATACGGACACAATTTGTCTTTTGCTTCTCCCAGCATTTTTGCAAGATCATTTTTAACTTCATTTTTAGTATGATAAATAACTTTTTCATTAACGCATAAAATCCCTGTAATATAGTTGGAGATAATGCTGATATCGTGAGTTACTACCATAATCGCCAATTCTTTCTTTATTTGATTTAATATTTTATAAAGTTTAGTCTGACCTTCAACATCAATATTTGATGATGGTTCATCAAACAGCAAAACCTTTGCCTCCGTAGCCAAGGCTCTTGCGATTAATACCCTTTGTTTTTGTCCGCCGGAAAGTTCGTTCATCTTTTTATCTTTTAAGTGCCATACTTCCATTAATTCCAATGATTCTTTTATTTTTTCCAGGTCTTGTTTTTGGCTTCTTTGAAATTTGGGAATATAACCAATGCGTCCGATTTTTACGACATCTAATACGCTTATGGGGAATTCCTCTTTAACGGAAAAGTTTTGAGGTACATACCCAACATAATGGCTTGCATCTTCAGAGAAATTCTTGCCAAATTTGATTTTTCCGGAGTTTGGCTTTAATATGCCTGCGATTAATTTTAAAAGAGTAGATTTCCCGCTGCCATTCGGACCTATAATGGATATAAAGTCACCTTTATTTATAGATAAATTAACATTTGTCAAAATTTTATTTTTGCCGTACGAAAAATTTAAGTTTTCTATTGTTAACAAATTTATATCTGTCATAGTTCACCCTAGTCTGAAGAGTAATATTTTATAGGTTCCAAATTAAATTAAAGTATTTTAGAGTTAGTATATTTCGGTTCAAATGGATAATCTGAGAAGTATTTACCAGCTTTATTATTATTTATAGTTTTCCCAGTATTTTTGAAACGTTTATTAAATTTTCATCCCAATTATATGCTAAAGGATCAATCGTTACAACTTTTCCTTTTATATCTTTCGCGATTTGTTCAGCTAACTTTTTGGAAAATTGCGGTTGTACAAATATAGTTTTAATATTTTTGGCTTTGGCAAAGTCTATAATTTCTTTTATGTACTCCAACTTGGGGGCTTTTCCTTCAATTTCTATAGAAACTTGTTGTAAGTTATACTCTCTGGCAAAATAGCCCCAGGCAGGGTGGAAAGTTAGGAGTATTTTTTTTTCTGTACTGTTAGCCAAGTTTTGCTTTATGGTTTTATCTACAAATTCAATTCTGCTGATAAATTCTTGATAATTTTTTGTATAATAATCTTTGTTTTGCGGGTCTTGAGAAGTAAGAGCATCGAGAATATTTTTTGATTGAATTTTTACCAAAGACGGTGCCAGCCATATATGAGGATCTTTTATGCCCTTATGGCTATGAGCACTATGATGCCTATGATTATTATGCTCTTTGTTATGAATGTGATTATTTACTTTTATTTCTTTATGATTTTTAAAGTAGGTATTAAAGAAGTTTAAATCTTCCATTTCAAATTTTTTGATACCTTTTTGGGTTTTTATGATATTAATATCGGGATTTATTTTTTTAAATTTATTTAGCCAAAAGGCTTCGAATGGTACACCAATAGAAAAATATGATGAACACTTGCCTAGCTGGCGCATTTGATAAGGTTTAGGCTCATATACAGCCGGACTTTCCCCCGGCATGACCATAACATTTACATTGACTTTATCTTTTCCTATTTTTTCAACAAAAAATTTTTGTGGCAAAATGCTGACAAACGTATGAATCTGCTTGTTTTTAGATTCGTTTGATACAGAGGATTTTAAAACGCTGCAAGCGTTAAGTCCCACTAAGCATAAGATTAAAGTCAATAAAGTAAAAATTTTTTTTGTATTTAGCATATTTATAAGATCCTATTTTTTATACTTATTCCATTAATAACATAAAAGTTATTAATGTAAATGCTAGTCTAAAAGTGTACCAGGGTTAAGGAAAATTAAGTAATACCCTTTAACCCCAAGAGTTTATTGAAATTAAGGGAGTTAGAAAATATAGCCATAGTAATATTTTTAAAGC
>JANQHM010000055.1 GCA_028282645.1 Candidatus Gastranaerophilales bacterium | reverse complement strand
ACTAATAAAAGCATGGCTCATTTTTTATTTTTTTTCTAAATTATTCTTTTTTACTTTTAATTTATTATTTGCTTTTAACTACTTTTCCGTAGCCCTGTTTCATCTCATCTTGGGTGATTTCATCAAGGTTTTTCTTTTTAAACAAGCGCACTAGCTCTTCTTTTAAATTAACCCATTCAATATCTTTTTGGTCAAAACATCCTGCTAATCCTTCACGGGTTTTTCTTAGTATGTTTTTAAGTTCATCAGCAAGCTTTAATTCGCTCTCGTTAAGCTTTCTAAACGCAAAAAGTACATCTTCCATAGCTTCATTTAATAATTGAGTTGTATCAATTCCCGTTTCAAAAGCTTCTTTCCTATTTAATAAAGCTATATGACGTTCAACTTCCCCTAATAGTTTCTTGAATTTGTCAAAGTCTAATTTGTTTAAAAGCTCTTCATATTTAGAGTAACGAATAATATTATAAGATTCTTTTGCAACTATAAGAGCTTTTTTTATCGCTAATTTTAGATATTTCTTGTTGAAAAACTTCAACATTATCTGTCGTATATTGCCATAAGGTTTCTTTTACTTCTGCAAGTTCTTTTTCTATATCTTCTTTAGACTTAAATAAATTAGAATAATTTTCCATCTCATCGCCGAGTTCGCCTTGCAACTCATCCCAATAAGCTTTATTAGCTTTATCAAATTCTTTTTGAATATCTGCAAAATCTACTACATAACCATATTTAAACTCTTTATAAGGTCGATTAACACGGGTAAGGGTTTGCAATAAGTTATGAGCCTTTACTTCTCTATTTAAATAAAGCTTTTTAAGCCTCGGAGCATCAAAGCCAGTTAAAAGCATATTATAAACGAATAATAAATCTATATGCCCTTCTTTAAAGTACTCTACTTCTTCTTTTCGCTCTTCTTTAGTATCCACATCATGCAATATTAAAGCGGATGTTTTTATTTTACTTTCGGGATTATTCTTGTATTTTTCATTAAAAATTTCAAAAAGCTTTTTAGCCTGCTCCGAACTATGACAAACAACCATACCGCCTATTGTTTCATCGGAATGCTGGATTCTGCTTTTTGTTAAATCTGTAATTATATATTTAAGCATCGGCTTTACATAATTTTTATGAGCAAAAACCTTTTTAATTTCAATATCGCCTTGTTTTATATGTATTTGCCTTAAAACTTCTTGCATTTGCATTTTATAGTTAGTTTCAATAGCTTCTCTCATGAGCCTTACTGTGTAACCATCAGCAATTGAAGCATTATAATAATATTTATGAATATAATCTCCCCATATAGAAGTTGATTTATTCTTACCTATCAAAGGTGTTCCAGTTAAAGAAATAAATATAGCCTCTCTATCAGAGTTTATTAAATTGGCTAAAAAGCTTCCTTCTAGTTTATAGCCTCTATGGGCTTCATCAATAAAATAAATTCGTTGAGTTTTGATATTATAATCTGTTGATGGCAAAGCTCTTGAGTTTTCGCTAAATTTATGTATATTTAATACAGTTATTTCGGCTTTCCCCGATGCATTATGAATAGATGCTACTTTCTTTATATAGTTTATAAAGTCATTCCGAGAATCCACCACATGAACATGTAAACCTCTGCTATTAAATTCTTTTGATGCTTGAGTTCTTAAATCTAACCTATCAACTACAAAATAAAATTTTGGAACTATACGTTGTTTAGAATAATAGTCAGTAAGCCAATGAACATTATAGTAAGCTAAAGCTGTTTTACCGCTTCCTTGCGTATGCCAGATAATCCCTTTTTTCATTCCATCAGCAAGCTTATCTTGTATAGCTATTGATGCAAAAAATTGAGGGTATCGCATAATATGCTTTTCTATACATTCTTCTTTTTCAACATAAGCAATAGCGTATTTTAAAAATAATTCTAGCCTATCTTTTGAGAACAATGATAAAAGCATTCTGTTTGTAGGTGTGGCTTCATGTTTATTTGTAATAAATTCAGATGTATTTTTTATTGCTATTAAATTATTATCCTTTAAAACAATATTTTCTATTTCTTCATTTTCTGGCTTTAAAAATTTTAAAAGCTTTTCAGGGCTTTCTTCTTTAAAACAATTAAAAAATGCTTTTGTTGTCGATGTTGAAGAGTAATAAGCCCCTTGAATCGGCACTGTCGATTCTTCATCATATTCCATATTGTTAGAAAACATTAAAATTTGGGATATATTTATAAATTTTCTAAATTTTTTATTTTGAAAACGCTTATTAATTCTGTCTCGCTCTGCTAATATTCCTTCTTTATTATTAGGCTTTTTAACCTCAATAAAGCATAAAGGCATTCCGTTTATTAAAAGTGTAATATCAGGTCGAAAACATTCATCTTTATTTTCACAAGGTAATTCAGTTACAACATGAAAAGAATTATTAGAAAAGTCCTTAAAATCAATTAACTTTATACCAGAAGAAGAAGTAAGCCTTTCATAAAAAGCTTTGCCTAAATCCTCATAATCCAATAATAAAGAAATATCTGTTTGAAGTTTTTTAATCTCTTCATCTTGAAGATTAACATCTTTATTAATGTTTTTAATACTTTCATAAATATATCAGAAAATATATTTGTTTCTTTATCCCAAGTGGCATGTTTTAATGATAAATATTCATATCCTAGCCTTGTAAGGGTTAAGATTGCAGGAATTTTTACTCTTGAATTTTCATTAAAAGCCATATAAAAACCTTTTTAATTAAGTTAAAACTAAATCTTCGATATCTAAAATTTTATCAAATTCCTCTTCTCTTACTTCTTTAGTTTTTAGGTCATTAGCTACTCTTTGAATAAAAGCTTTAAAGTCGGGATTTAGCTCTGCAATTTTATTAACAGTATCCCAATCTAGCAATGCTTTTTCTTTTGCAGGATAAATTATTTCGCTTGAATCAGGTGATCCAATATCTAATTTAATTATTCCAATACCATAAGAAGAAGAAAGTCGTTTCAGCTCATTTAAAAAATCATCCTCCGCAGATATTACGCCAGATACTAAATAGCCTTCATTAGCCCATGATGAATTTGAAACCGTCTGAAAAAAAGACTCTCTCAAGTTAGTAAAGTTTAGGTCTTTTTTTAGTTCAAAAGAATAGATTTTAACTGGTATATTGCCTATCTCAGAGTTGAAATCATAAACTTCTTTATTCCATAATTGAAATGGAAAATAGTACCCCACCATATCAGGATGCATCCATTCTCCATAGTTTTTTTTACTTGATATCCTATGGTCAATGGTTTTAAGATAAGCATTTAGCTGAAATCTTGCAAAATAGGCTAATATGGGGTGTAGATCTTTTTCTTTAAAGGTTAACTCTTTAGACCTTTTTATATCTTCTTGGACTTGTTCTTTGGTTTGCTGATCAATACTTATATCATTTTTATAGTGTTCTTTTAGTATAAATTTTGCAGGTCTTATTCCTATTTTAACAAAATAATTTAAAGCTTTTTGAGAGTTATGTAATTGAGCATTTAAAGTTCTAGCAGGTGTTTTACCTTGAGAGTTAAGCTCTTTATCATACCCTTTAGCAACCGCTATTTCCCAAATTTCTTGGGATGACAATGGTTTTTCTATTTCTCCTAGAACTTTTTTTGCCAAATTTAAGAATTTATTTTTTTCCATATATACCAATATAACCAGCTATAAACTAAGATAATTCTAACATAAACCGTAAATAAGAAAATAAATTATTTAAGTGTAAATCACTTGCAAAATGAACCTAAAACGATTAATCAACTTTATACTTGCACATACAAAAAGACATGCCGTAATAAAAAGTAAGGCATGTCTTTTAAAGTCAATTAATTAAAGTTTAAAACTTTGTATAACCTAGCTATGCCAAGCGTTTATGACAAAATTCATTAAATCTTGATTATTTTTCACATCTTCTATGCTGGTAAGATTAATACTATTATTATTTGCATAAGATGTCATATTTTGAATTATTTGATCTATATCAGAGTCAGTTAAGAACTCACTATTTGCTAGCTCAAAATTCTCAATAGTATTACTGACTTGATTTTGTATTGTTAATCTATCCTGCCCAGAGCTTGCGGAATAGTCAATGATGAGATTATCAGAACTATCTTTATAAACAGCTATATTTTCTTTTAATACATTAGAACCAAAGGAAATTTTATCATCCCCCGTAGAATCAACTATTGTATCAATGCCATCGCCTGAATCAAACATGTAAGTTTCATTGCCAGCAAAGTCGTCAATTGTGTCATTTCCTGCTCCAGCATTTATGCTATCATCTCCTTCATAGCCAGAAATAGAATTATTGCCAGCATTACCTGTAATTAAGTTGTTTAAAAGATTTCCACCACCTGTTAAGTCCTCGACCCCAATTAATGTTAAATTTTCAATATTATCCCATAGATTATAATTAACACTTGATTTAACTTCATCTATGCCTTCATTGAGATTTTCCCATACATTGTCGTCTATATTATCAACGTAATAAGTATCATTGCCAAGGTAGCCTTGCATTGAATCCGCTCCTGTTCCTCCATCAATAAGATCATCACCTTCATTATAGGCATTAATAATGTCGTCACCAGCATCTCCGTATATATTATTACTACCTTCGGAATCGTAGATTATATCAGCTCCATCACCACCGTATATGCTATCATTTCCAGCATTGTCATTAATAATATCATCACCGATTCCTCCGATAATCGTATCATTACCGATAAAATCGTCAATTGTATCATTTCCTGATCCTGCATCTATACTATCATTGCCTTCATGACCAGAAATGAAGTTGTTACCCGCATTGCCTATAATTGTATTATCTAAAAGGTTTCCATCACCTGTTAAATCATCGACACCAATTAATGTTAAGTTTTCAATATTATCCCACAGATTATAAGGTTCAACGTAGTTTGTCGTGATGTGTCATGATATAAAGTATGGACATAAATAAAATTTTAAAAATCAGACAGTTTAAGGCTATAGAGCTTGAAGAA
>JANQHM010000237.1 GCA_028282645.1 Candidatus Gastranaerophilales bacterium | reverse complement strand
TTTTATTCAAACATTTAGAGGACGAAAACTCTTTGAATGTAATTTAATATTTATATGTTGAAATAAATTATACCTTAACAATAAATTAACAATCTTATCAGTTAGTCAAGTCATCAGTCAATAAAGGGGTTAGATTATTATATTATGAAAAAGTATTCACATATTGAATTGCAAACTGAAATTAACAGGTTAAGTTTTCAGATTGAGCAGATAAAGAATAAAGTGGATGAAAGCAAAGAACTTAATATTTTGTACAACAGATTGTTAATAGAGAGAGCACATGTTAGAAAAAAATTGAAGGCTGCTGAATCTAAAAATTTATTTTCTTATTTACCCAAGCCCGGATTATTTTTTAATAAAAAAGAAAAGAAAAAAATATCTGACTACTTTGCAAAGTGATGAAATAAAGCTTATATACTAACTCAAAAATACTTTTTAGACTTTTTAATCAGATAAAAGCTAATAAAATAATCTATATTTATTCTAATTTAAAATTAAACTTCAGTCGTCATAATTCGATTGAATGATCTAAATTAAAAATGGTGCATAATAAGGAGTGGATAAAAAGAAAAAACTTTTTATTCTTTAACTTATCAGAAGCTAATTGTGGAGGGTTGTTGTATGGAGAAAAATTATCAACTCCAAGGATTAAGTTATAGTTATACATTAGTGATCTAAACCATTAATAAAGTCTTTTGTATTTTTAATTATTTCACTACGTACATCATCAGGTAAGACTTTTAAAAATTCTAAAATAATTCTGCAAGATTCTTTGTTATCGTAAACTCTGCGATAATCTGAAGAATAAGCTTTGCTGTAGATTTCTTCTGTTAATACTTCCTGGCATATCGGATAGTTTAAGATATGCTCAACTAAAAAGGTGCTAATTCGTTTTTGCAAGGATATATCTTTATCTGCAAGCATTTCAATGCATTCTTGCAGTTCCTTGTTGTCATCATACCATCTTTTATGAAATATATTTTTACACATAGCACTTCCTTATAACGATAAAATATATTGAATATATACAATTATACTCAATATCCTGATAATAATAAAGGTTTTTAAATAAATATTTACAATAATCAAAGTTTAAGTTTTAAAATATTTGATTATTGCAAAAAGTAATTTATATCTTCTATAACTATTCTAATATAAATAAAGTTAAGATGATCTAAAATTTGGTGATGGTCATCACCTTCTAATATACTATCAATACGTAGATTTATAATATTTACACATATCATAAACCAATTTAATAAATACTATACATAGCAAAATAGAAAACGGAGGTACAGTAATTAGGGTAACCTGCTGAAGAATCTTAATTCCACCACTAAACATAAAAATCATTGTTAAAAATGCAATTGTTACGCCCCAACCTAGCTGTAAAAAACTTGTAGGTGCTTTTGATTCAGATGAAGCAGTTTGTGTCTTCAGCTGAACTTGAGAAAGACTTGCCAATGTATATGTAGCAGAATCTGCTGAATTTATAAAAAAGATAAATAATATAATTAAGGTTAACCAGGAAAATATCGGTGCCTGAGTTAACAAATCGAGCATATTAAACAACACAGTATTAACATTAGCCAAATCAAAACTATCTCCAATAAAGTTAAACTTATTCTGCATAAATATAGCCCCCTTTCCAAAAACAGCAAACCATACAAAACTAAATACTGTTGGAGCCAATAACATAGAAAATACTAACTGTCTAACGGTTCTGCCTTTAGATATCAATGCAACAAAAATTCCAACAAAAGGAGCCCAAGCAATCCACCATGTCCAGTACATTATAGTCCACACTCTTGGAAAATCAGAATTAGAATAATTGAAATCAGCCATACTAAGCTTAGGAATCTCCGCTAAATATACAGGTAACGCATTAAACAAAGAACTAAAAATTTCCATTTTAGGCACAAAGTAAAAAATACCTCCTAAAAGTATAAAACACATAATCATACTTATATTACTCAGTATCTTTATACCCTTATTCAAGCCTCTAAGGCACGACATCATGTAACAGATGAAAATAACAACAATTATACCAACCTCTAAAAATAAAGAGGGCGAAATACCAAACATTTTATGTAATCCGCCTTCAATACTTAAAACGCCCATTCCAAAGGAATAGACAACACCAAATAAAATAGCCAATAACGTTGCTAAATCTATTGAATTTTTTAAGACTTTCTTCTTTAGGCTTAAATTCAGGCCATCAAGCTTCTCAAAAAATGCACTAAAATAAAGCTTCTTTTTAAGGTTTAAAGTAAAGAAACATACAGCTAAAGTTGTTAAACCGTATATAGCCCACGGATGCAAGCCCCAATGAAAAAATGAAAATTTAAATGCAGCTACCTCACGTTGCAAATCTGTCTCCAATCCGGCGACAGGAGGATTCATAAAATGATATAAAGGTTCAACAACACCCCAAAATATTATACTTACGCCCATACCAGCGCAAAATAACATTGAAAACCACGAAAAATTAGAATAAGCTGGCTTATCATCTTTTCCGCCCAGTCTTATTTTACCAAGAGGAGATGCCCCTATTAAAATAAACAAAATTAATGTTAATACCGCAAACCACAGATAAAACGTTCCTAATTTATCAAATAAAAATTTATTCACAACGTCTATCTGCTGAACAAATTGATCAGGACTAAACAGACCAAAACAAAATAAAATTAAAACAATAAAATTAATTATCCAAAAATTAACAGGCAAGTCTTTTAGCATTTCTTTCAGTTTAGAAAAGGTTGATTCTTGGGTATCCTGTTTGGAATTGTCTAAAAGTATTTGATCTAATATTTGATCTAAATAAGAGACTTTTCTTTGCATCGTTACTACTTTCATTTTCAAATTTTTTAACATATTTCTTATTAATACTTAAGCCATTACAGGTATCAAAATTTACTTTTGCATTGGGCATAACAAATTCTGATCTACTCCCATAACATTTAGCATTTGGATTACCATTTTTTGAAGCTTTATTCATACCAAGAAATCTTGCAGTTTTTATAGAACCAAGTGCAGCGTACAAGTTATAGACTCCAACACCTACTGCTACTCCTAAAAGCCTTTTTTCTTTGGACGTAAGGCTTTTATTGTTTTTAGTTAAACCCTTTACAATACCTCTTCCCGCAAAGTATAAAGATGCTCCAATAGAATAAGTTGTAAAATCTCTAACAAATAATTCTTTCTTTTTAGATAGAGATGTGTCTTTGTCTTCTACAAATCTACCCATCGGTACAAATATCGCAGGTGTTATCCATGTTAAAAATAGCTCAATAGGAGTTGATTTCTTTGCAATATTGGTTCTTGTGGGTTTAAGAGTACTTAGAAGTTTTGAAAAATTCACATTCATCACCTTTTAATTAATAATAAAAAAGACAACACCTCTAAAGAAGCGTATCTTTAAACTTAAAATATTTATTTATTAATACTTATATTATTACTTCTTTGGTTTAAGCTTGATAATAGTTAATTTCCACTTTTTTATCTGTCTGATAATTATTATATAATAATAATACAGGTTAAATAAACTTTTTCAAATAAAAAACATTTGTTTTTATTATTAAAAAATGTATTATCTAATCTATTTTTAGCATACAAAAAATGTAACAAATTATTAACAAGATGAAATTTCAGCCTTTTATTCAATTATCCAAAAAATATTATATATTTTATATATAATATTTTTTGGGCTATCCCAATAAATTACATAAGATTTATTTTTTATTTTTTTATGTCTTTAACAAGGAATTATTAGTAAAAATTGTTTTTTTACTAATATAAAAAGAAGATATTTACTGAACACCAAGAGAGCAAGAAAAAATTAACTGTCCACCACCCAGATGTCCCAAAGCTTGTGATACATAAACATCTATACTTACATCCGAAAAGCCTGACGCTTTTAAATGGGTTAACACATCCCAGCCAAAATCTGTAAATACCAAAGATCCTGGAGAAACGGGGTTGCTATGATATACTGGAGGTAATAATTTTTCCGGATTACCGTTAGTTATCCGTGCGCGGGTGACAGACTCATCACTGGCACTGTGAAATGGAATTGTAGTTAACATTACACCGCCTTTTTTAAGTACTCGTACGCATTCAGCAAATGCTTTTAAAGGGTTTGGGACATGCTCAAATACATCATTACTAATAATGATATCAAATTTAGCATCATTGAAACTCAAGTTTTCAATATTTTCGTGCCTTACTCCGTTTATAACAGTACCTACTTGGTATTCAGGACCAAGATATTCACTCCCAATTACTTTATGATCGGTAAACGTAGTATGTACCCAGTTGTAAATAGATGTAATCTGTTCCATTAAATATATAGTTTGCCCAGGTTTGACAGAAAGAAGCTGCTTTATTAACGTTGAAATAAGGCGCTGCCTGTTATTCATTTTACAAATGGGGCACTCCAGGCGTTCGCGCCAGTTTGGTAGCCAACCTTTTGGTGTTTTTCTGCCGCCAACCTGCATATCAACTAAAAACGATACATTTTTACCGCATGGCACGCAGAAACCATCTATTGTAAATTTTTCATCCTCTAAGGAAGCAGCAAATTGCGCTTCAAATCTGCGAAGTTGCTTTAACTCATCACTTTCTAGTAAGCGTTTGAATTCATTTCTGTTGTGTATAGAGGCTATTGGCTGAAGGGGTGATAGTATTGAGTTTGTCATTTTTACTCCTTTATACCACTACTCATCCTTAGAGCCTGTCTGGTTAAAAAAATAAAAGCTGGTTATATCAATAATAAAGGCTCATTTACGGACTGCGATGCAAGCTTTAACAAGACAGCTTCTTACTATATATAATTTTGTAATTTTATTAGCATAAGTCTTGTCTTAAAATCGGTAATTTTATAATAAATCTAGATCCCTTGCCCGGTTGGCTTTTTACTATTATTTGGCCTTTATGTTTTTCTATAATTTTATAACAAATAAACAGACCTAAACCTGTTCCCATACCGGCTTGTTTGGTTGTAAAACCCGGTTCAAATATTTTATTTAAATTTTTTTGTGCAATACCGCAGCCGGTATCAGAGATTTCTATATATATGTGTGTGGTATCACTATGTGTTTTTATGGTTATTTCACCCTGATTTTCTATGCTTTGACTAGCGTTTATTATTAAATTCATAAATACCTGATTAAGCAAGTTTGGATAGCACTTGATAGGGGTAATTTCATTAAATTCCTTGATAATTTTTATCCTGTCCTTGGTTTCATGCTTGGTCAATAATAATGTACTCTCTATGCCTTGATGTATATCAGCTTCCTTTTGCTCGGCTTCATCAAGCCTTACAAAGTTCTTCAGTGCTTTAACCATTCCATTGATACGTTTTATAGCTTCTTTTGTTATTTCTCCCGTGGAATCTATCGTGACCACAATGTTTTTTGCAGTATCCGGCATGTGATCCACGGTTAGTAATTTTTGAAGATATTTATTGGTTAGTTCGACGTTGCTGTTAATTGCTGCTACCGGAGTGTTAATTTCGTGAGCAATGCCGGCGACCAGTTGTCCTAACGATGCCATTTTTTCCGACTGGATAAGTTGTGCTTGGGTTTCTTTTAACTCAAAGAGGGCTGTCTCGAGTTCTTGATTTTGGGTTTCGAGTTTTTTAAACAACATTGCTTGATTTATTGCAACTGCCAACTGCGCAGCTATGCCCTCTACAAAATGCAGTTCCTCCTCATGCCAGTTTCTGGTTTTGTTTATATGCCAGTAAATTAGCAGACCAAGTATTTCTTTTTTATAAACAACCGGAGTAACGAGTCTTGGGCGCGGTACTGAATTATTATTATCGTCTTTTAGTAGCTCCGTAGATATTTGGGATTTATTTATGCTTAAAGCTTCTTTAATTACAACGTCTTGCGAAAAATTATAACTACCTTGCTTTTGCGAGCTTTTTATATTCCATTCGTGTTTAACCATAAAACTGTTTGCAAACCTATCGTAGCCGGCAAAAACGCCTTTATATACCCCTAAAGTTTGGCAGATTTGGTCAAGGGTTGTTTGTATTATACTATTTAGGTTTAATTTATCAGTTATTGAAGCTGATATTTTATTTATAAGATTTACTCTTAAAGCCTGCTCTTCAGCAATTTTTTTTAGTTCAGTATAGTTTTTATTTTCTTTTTTTAACTTTTTATTTTCTTTTTGAAGATTATTTATATTGTTTATAATTTTTTTGTATTCGATTTTTTCTGTAATATCATTAAAAACAAGTAATTTAAAATTGTCAGCAATATGACAATTAATAAGTAGTTTTTTAAAATTATTATGTGATATCTGAAAACGAGTTTCTGTGGTTAGTTTTTGTTTTGCAGTCAAAATCGCTGTAATAGGATTATATTTGAGAATGTCTTCTTCGTTCAATATACATATATCAAAGTCAAAGCAAATCTCTAGCACCTTTAAACTAGTGATTACACCGAACAGAATTTTGGCAGTATAGTTTTGAAAAATAATATTATTATGCATATCAAGTGCTACTACTGCATTTGGCGAATCAGAATAAAATTGTTTTATCGTAGATATATTCATTTAATATAAATTTTTTACAAAACTCTCAAGCTAACTAAACTAATACAATTATACTGCGAATCCAAGAAAAAATAGCGAAAAATTTTATTAAGACTTTATTATACAGGTTCCAAATTAAATTTCAGATTTCTCTTTGGAATAAGCTTATAAAAAATAAAATTGACCATTTCATTTTTTAACGCTCCCGCTTCGCAATT
>JANQHM010000298.1 GCA_028282645.1 Candidatus Gastranaerophilales bacterium | reverse complement strand
AAATTTATAATTTTTTAGGCCAAAAGATACATTTGCGTTCAACTCTAAAGCTAGATTGCCATTCCGGTTTAGGTGGAAGTTCAGTTAACTCAAAATATCTATGGTTAATATCGTACATGTATATTTTCTTTTTATATTTTATAATTCCCAAGTGGTAATCATAGGAATAACCTAAATCAGTGCTTTTATAGTTAACAATGTTAGAAGAGTAGTGTATTTTAGGAATATTAAAATCTACGATAAAATAATTATCAGAATCATATTTGTATTTTTCATAATGGGTAATATAATCTCTAACTGCTACTTCGTATATACGAGCTGGCAAAGTATCTTTTATTTCATCTAAATTATTATGAGGTTTGCTCATAGTGTAATTTTGACTAATAAAGAATGAGTGCTTACCGTCTTCAAGGGTGTTATTAAAGTCAATGTCATACAGTTTAAATTTTTGAGCAGTATACTCATTGGCATATAAGTGCATTATAGATAGATTGTTCCAATATAAAAATTTTTTAAGAGGCGGAGAATAGTCTTTATGCTTTGTTAAAAGATCTTTTAACGTACAATGGTACACCTCGCAATGCTGGTTTGAATCAAGTGATTCGCCAGTGTATTTTTTGAACTTAGGGTCATTAATATCATAAGTTACAACTACGGGTTCTATTACTTCTATATTTTTTTCTTTTTTAAAATCATTACAAAATGCATTACAAAATTTTTCGTCTTGAGTTATATATTCATTTTTTGCTAAATAGTATTTTATGCCTTTAAAAAATCTTAAAGAATCTTTATAAACTAAATAATCCTCTCCCGGCTTGCTTATAAGCGAAAAAATTGTAATGCCTAATATTGTTAGAATTGCGCTGCTTATAATTATTATTTTGGATTTCATTCCATTTCTCCCTATATATAAAAAATTATTTAATATAATAATAACAGAAAGGATATACTTATGGATACAAAAAAAATAATAAATACCTCTTCATCTGAAGAAAAAAAAGTTAACGCAAAAAAACAAAGCAGCACGCCTGCACTTAAAGGACTAGTAAGCTTTAATATAAAATTAAGACCAATAACGGATGACTTAACAAAATTAACAGATGCTCAACAAGAAATGAATAATGAGCTATTTAATGATGTTGCAAAAGATGAAGGCTATAAGAAATTAGTTTACGATGATGGAACTGGCATACCCACTATTGGCTATGGGCATAACCTTTTTAATAACGGATACACAAAAAAAGATATAAACTCTACCTTGCAAGAAGCAAAAATAACATTAAGTGAAGATGAGTTAAAAAAGCTTGAAGAAATAGGAAAAAAGTTGCAAAAAGGAAAAGTTGCTGAAGCTAAAAAACTGATTGCCGATACAAAATGGACAACTAGCATAAAAGATGATGAAGCAAGAGCTCTATTTAATGTTGATGCAAATCAAAAAAGAAAGGAGTTAAAAAGCCATTTAGATAAATATAAAAAGGGATTATATGATAAATATAAATATACGAAAGAAATAGCAGTGCTTGAAAACCTAGCATATAATGGCGGAACAGGTTTGATAGGTAAAGGCCTTATGTCTGCGTTAGATAAAGGAAATAGAGCCGAAATAGTTTATGAAATAGCTTATAATAGCAATGGTCCAAAGAATGCGGCCGGTGTTCGACCGGGATTAGCAAATAGATATTATGGTATAGCTGATAGCTTTGGGCTTTTTAATGATCCAAATAACATAAAACCTCAAGAAATAGAAAATATTAATAATGTCTACAAAAAAAATAAAACCAAGATTGACAGTTACTCAAAAGAGTTTACTTATGATCGCTATAAAAAAGATAAGCTTAAAACTTTTACCGGTCGAATAGATACAATTGCAAATAATATAAAGCCTGAAGATCTTAAAAATCTTAAAAAAGACGGGAAATATAAGATAGATACTGCATTTAAAGTCAATATCCCTAAGGATACTAAAGCTACAGGTGCTCAAGCTACTAATAATATCAAAACTACTGGAGTTAACACCACGAATGTTAACGATATTAAAGGCACTGATATTAACGCTCCAGCTCTCAATGCTATAGATAAAAAAAATAGTATTGAAACCGATATTGAAAAAAATAAGAAAAAATCCGAACAGCTGCTAAATATGGTAAAGTTTGCTAAAAATGATAATGAGTATAATGACTATGCAAAACAATATATGCAACAAATGCAGCACGTTGAGAATCTGGAAAATGACTTTAATACATTAAAAATGCAAGAGTTAGAGCCTAAACCTGCTATTGCTAATTATAAATTTGATGATAATCAGAGAAGTATTTTAGCTAACACATTACAAAACGAAATGGCGTTTATTGAAGAAGGAAACAAAAGAGCCGGTCAACTATTGAATTTGGTGGGTCAGGCCAGGAATGACGAGGAATATAATGATTACTCAAATCAATATATGAATCAAATGAAACTAATTGATGATGCGCAAAATAATGCGAATTTATTAAAAACTTTTGAGTTAGACCCAACGCTTTTAGGTGAAGAAGACAAAAATAAAGTAAAAAGGACTTTGCTTAAAAGACAAAGAATGCTGGGCCAAAATGACTTTAATAATTATATTTAATTAACCTGTTAAAAAATAAAAATAAATCAGCCCGAAAGAGCTGATTAGGAAATGATTATCTATTTGGAAATGATAAAATTTATGGTTAATAACATATTAGCAAAGATGTTGCTAGTAATCAAGTGTTTAAATTTAATTTTTTAAAAAATTTTCTTTTTAGGTTGAATTTTAAGAATATTCTGAAATTTAACCTAATTTCAGTTGGATAAAAAATATACTCCCTCAAAAATACTTTTCAGACTCTTTAATCAGGTAAAAGCTAATAAAATAAACTATTCTCTGAAAAGAGTAATCTGAAATTTAATTGAGTACCAGTATAAAAATATATAAAAAATTTAAAAAAAATTTTTAAATTCAAGAAAGGTGTTAGCTTATGGATAGTTTTGTATTTATTAAGGAGGACAAAGAAGTCCGCCTTAGCGATAGCTTGGCCGAAAAATTGGCTAGTGAGCTGTCTTACAAGTTTGTTAAGTTTGATAATAACAGAAAAAGGCATCTTAAGGATGGCGAAACTCTTTTGAAAATGATTGACAGGGATGCTGTGTCAGATATCAAATACAATGAGCTCATTGATACTGATACTATGTATGAACTGAAAGAAACGCTGAAAGCGAATTTAAGGCAGTATATGGACAGCCATCTGGAAAATTTTGCTGTTTTGGGCAGGGATGAGCTTAGCCATAATAACTCTTATGCACAAAAAGAAGCACTTTTATACGCTTTGAGAGATATGGAATTTAAAAAAGAATCCAGGGATATACTTGAAAATTATTTGATTTATGGTGAGTTTATTGCTGAAATCGGTTGGCAAACAAAGCTTAAACAGGTTAGACGAAAAGATAAGGACGAAAATAAATTCGTTTTATTAAATGAAAAAATATACGACGGCCCAAGAGTAGAAAACGTTGACAGTAAGGACTTTGTTTATGATGTGGGTTGTACGGACTTTGACAGGGCACTGAAGATACGCAGAAAGCATATATCTTATGAGCACTTACTGGAGGAAAAAACTTTTAATCTTAGCAAAGAAGTTAAGTCTGAGTTGAAAGAAAAATATCATACATCCACTGAGTCCGGCAAAGTAGAACTGATCGAATGCTGGGGCGATGTTAAGCTATCAGACGGGACAAATTTGAAAAATTGGCTTGTTGTTATTGCTGATAAAAAACACGTTATCAGATTTGAACAAAACCCTTATATTAATAATCCTTTTGTTATTTATCAGGTGGTGAAAGACCATGAAACTAAACGAGGTGTGTCTCCGCTTAAGGTGTTGATTGCTCATAATTTGGTTTCCAGCTATATATTAACCAGGATGATGAATATACTGGAATTAACCCAGAATCCGCCTATGATCGGTCCTGAGGGGCTGGCTGACGATACCGGCGATATTGAATGGGAGCCGGGACGTTATTATGCTATCGATAATTGGCAGGTGCAGCAAATGCCTCAGCCTGTTAGGTTTGATTCTACGTGGGTTGATTTTAAGTTTTTGGATTACTTTAAATCTGTTATGCAAAGTACGTCCGGGATATTTCCTTATATGGCAGGTATTCAGGATGACTCTACAAGGACGGCTACCGAGGCTAATATACTTGTTAACGGGCAACAAATACGTTTGATGCTTATTATTGAAGAGATTCAGGAGTTTTTGATTGATATTATTATGAAAATTGCTGATTTGCTTGGTAATTTTAAATTGGATGAGGAAAATATTCCGATTTATTTAAAGCATCAGCTTATTCCTTTAAATATAACGCCTGAGGTGCGTCAGGGCTCTTATAAGTATGATTATACCGACCGTAAGGGCTTATTGCAGCGTCAGGGCGAAATAGACAATTTTGTTCAGGGTTTGGAAAAATTTATGGTGGCTGGTGCGCCTGTTAATACAGCCGAAACATTTAAATATTGGCTGGAATTCCAAAATATTAAACACCCTGAGCGCTTTGTGCTGGCTGATAAGCTTGATGTATTACTTAATCAGTTCCCGCCTGATATGTTGCCTCAGGTGAAAAATGAGCTTGCTGATTTTCTTGTTCAGCAAATGGAAGCTATGAGTGGTGCGCCACCTGAAGGGGTTCCGCCTCCTGCTGCTGATGTCCCTCCACCTATTATGTAAAATACCTCAATAATATCTTCTCCTAATCTACAAGGCGAGCCACGCAAAAGCTCGCCTTCTTACTTTTTTTGTGATGTACATTAGTTCTATTGTATCACTTTGTAAGTTTTTGCTACAGCTTAAGCTTGCTTGACAACATTCAAATTTAACAGCCTAAGTGGCTGATAAAAAGTTTTTTCCTTACTTACACAACCAATATAACCATTACCTGTCTTTTGCGATGCCGGCTTTATGCTTTAGTCGGCTCGCTTTTTTTTCTTTTTTATAAAAATTATGTCTTTTGGCCTCCCCTCCCCTCTAAGGGAAGGGTTTAAGTTTTTGCTATTAAAGTGTAAAGCCGGTTATGTATAGAATAATCCA
Organism: Candidatus Gastranaerophilales bacterium; assembly: GCA_028282645.1. Taxonomy (GTDB): domain Bacteria; phylum Cyanobacteriota; class Vampirovibrionia; order Gastranaerophilales; family JANQFW01; genus JANQFW01. Next base: position 361 of record JANQHM010000298.1, on the reverse strand, counting down.
AATTTTAAGGGCTAATATTTTTTTATTTTTTTTAACATTTGTGTAACATTTGTGTAACATTTGTGTAAGACTTAAAAAGTGCCGCTCTGAGTAATAAATGATCATTGTGAATAATTGTTTAGCAGCTTCATTGCTTTTAATTTCATTTCAGGGACTGGGTGTGCGTATCTTAAAGTGGTAGATATATCGGCATGACCTAGAATATCTTTCACTACTACTAAATCAACGCCTAATTCCACCAGTCTAGTTGCTGCAGTATGCCTTAACGTAGGTTTGACAAAAAAGTAAGCAAAAATCGCTGAAACCATGTATTCATCATGGTTTCAGTTTTTTAGACGGATTTTAATGAGTGCTACGTTTG
>JANQHM010000295.1 GCA_028282645.1 Candidatus Gastranaerophilales bacterium | reverse complement strand
TATTTTTTATGTGTGCCAATTTTCCGAAAGAAAAGCGTTAAGCCTTGTATGTCAGCAGCGTTGAAAGAAAATTAACAGTTGAAGTGTATAGCTTAAGCCAGTCGATGACTAAATCATAAACTATAAGAGGTGCTGACTAGCCACCTAGAGGTTTTCTGAGAAATACTGTCCTGTCATAATCTGCATTTTTTTAGCGTTTGTAGTCTTGTGTATTTTAGATTTCTCTGTATCAAACTCCTGTAAAATTACATCTGCCTGTTGATCAAGGAGAGTACACTGGTTTAACAGGTCATTATCCTTTAATTCTTTCATCATACTTAGCTTTGCTTCAACATGTTTAAGCAGATTAAGCTTGTTTTGATGAACTCTTTCGTACGCCCTGGCGTTTGTAGATAACTTATGGTACTCAGTTTGAATCTCGGTCATTCTCTTGCCTTTTTGCAATGAGAGTTTTTCTATTTCCAGTTTTAATTTTTTTTGATTGTTAAAATTCTTAAAAACATTGGTAGGAGTTAAAATAGCAGTTATACCAAACGCTAAACTTCTGTCTGATAAGTCGCTAATAGACTTTATGGGATTATTTTTATCGGAGCCGTAAAGGTTATATTTGGAATAAATTCCAAACATTGGTAAATTTTCTCTTTTTAAGATTGATAGTTCTTTTTCTTTTTTATCTATTTCAAGATTATAAATCTTAAAATCAGGCATATTTTCATAATTAAACTCTTCCGGTAAATTAACCTTTTCAAATCCTAGTAATTTTGTATCTTTAGGATCATATGACTCACCTGTATAAAAAGAAAGATCTGATAAAAAATTTTTTAGCTTTATCTGCAAACTGTCAATTTTATCAACTGTTCTGGCTAACTTTATTGCATTATCAGTCATTTCAATTTTAGATACCAGGCCATTTTCATATAATCTGTTTTTTAGACTGAATACTTTTTTGTAGATAGGCATTACTTCTTTGCTGGCGATAATTTCTTTATAACAAATTAATGTGTTTGCATATAAATCAGCAACCTGCATTGCTGTATCTCTAAGATTTACTTTGTATTGCAGCTCTTTTGAGCTTACATCTTTTTTAGCAATTTTAACCTTTTTACCTCTAATACCAAAGTCAAAAAGATTATAGGAAAGGTTCAACGCTATCAAATCCTGATGTCTTGTATTAGAGTTTAATACTCTGTCACCAACTGTTGCAAAAGTAAACGGATTATTTTGGTCTACATCCATAGAGTATTCAGCATTTGTATAAGTGTTTAATGTAGGTAAATACTCCAGTTTTGCTTCTTTAACATTTTGTTTACTGATTTTAATATTAATATTAGCCATTTTTAAATCATAAGAGTTCTCAATAGTTTTTGATAGTATATAATCAAATGAAATATCTTTGGCATCAGCCATATTAATATGGCAAAGTGATAAACAAACAGCTACTGTTAATAATGTTTTTGCAAATCTATTCATAATATTTTTATATCACTCCCATTTCATGAAAATTTTATTTCAATATTATCATGATTAACAAATAAAATTAATACTGTACAAAATCTAAATTATGTAAGAGAAAAAATTTGTTTTAACTCACCGTCAGTAAGCTCGGTAATCCACTTTTCGCCGCTGGCAATGGTTAGATCAACAAGTTCTCTTTTCGATTTGATTATCTCGTCTATTTTTTCTTCAAATGTACCGAGTGTAATCATCCTGTGAACTATAACATTTTTAGTTTGCCCTATTCGATAAGTTCTGTCAGTTGCCTGATTTTCTATAGCCGGATTCCACCAAAGATCATAATGCAAAACATTTGTTGCCGCGGTTAAATTTAACCCTGTACCGCCGGCTTTTAATGAAATAATCATGATGTTTGACTTGTTTTCATTTTGGAAAGAATCTATTATGCTATCCCTTTGTTTTCTGGTAAGTCCGCCATGAAAAAAGTCTGCTGTATGTCCAAGCTCCTTTTGAATCATTTTTTGGAGCAAAAAGCCCATTTCTTTATACTGTGTAAAAATCAATGCTTTTTCATTTTGCTCTAAAATGTTTTCCATAATGGACATTGCTTTTTCAGCCTTACCTGAGTGTTCTTTCAAAAGATCCGCGGTTCTGTCTTTAGTGTACTGTAAAGGGTGGTTACATATTTGCTTTAGTGCGGTTATTAGTTTAAAAATTAAACCGCGTCGTTCAATACCGCTGGATTTGGCTATTTGATCCATAATAGACTGTATCACTTTTTCATACAGGGCAGCTTGTTTTTCCATCAAATAGCAGTACTCGTCAAAAAGAATTTTATCAGGCAAGTCGCTGATTATGGTTTTATCGGTTTTTACCCTTCTAATCAAGAACGGTGAAATAGCCAGCTTTAGCTTTTCAATTTTTTCCTCGTCTCTAAATTTTTCAATAGGAACACCGTAAGACTTTTGAAAAAAGCTTAAGTCTTTTAAATATCCTTTATTAGCAAAGTCAAATATACTCCATAGCTCAGAAAGCTTATTTTCAACAGGTGTACCGGTTAATGCAATTTTATTATTACATTTTAACGATTTAACAGCTTGAGTTTGTGCAGTAGAAGCATTTTTAATATTATGAGCTTCATCAATAACTACAAACTTCCACTCTGTTTCTTTAAACTTTTCTATATCCATCCTTAAAGTAGAATAAGTAGTAATAATTATATCAGGCTTGCCTGCTGGCATAGTACGATCAATACCGTGATATATATATGCACTAAGCGATGGTGCAAATTTTTCAAGCTCTTTATACCAGTTAGCAATCAGTGTTGTAGGGCATATAACAAGTGCCGGCGCGGTTAATTGATTTTCCTCTTTAATTTTAAGGATTAGGGCTATAACCTGAATTGTTTTACCAAGACCCATATCATCAGCTAAACAACACCCAAAGCCTTTTGCCGAGTTAGAGTATAACCATTTGTAACCACGCTCTTGATATCCCCTTAATGTTCCATTTAACCTGCTCGGCAGATTAATTTCTTCTATTTTTGTAATGTTATTAATAACCTTATCCAAAGCTTCATCATAATCAAAATAATAATCATTAAAATCATTAGTTAAATATGAATGAAGTACTTCCATCGAGCTTAATTTAGGTTTTGGCTTCTGAAGAATTTTTATTATATTATTAACTTCTTCTTGGTTAATTAGCAAATATTTATCCTGAAATTTAATAATACCTTCATTATTCTCTACTAATTGTAAAAATTCATCTTTAGTAATTGTTTTATCTCCTAAAGCAATTTCATAAGAAAAGTCAAGAATATCTGATAATGAAAGATAATTAACGTTTTGCACATTTTGTTTTAAGTTCGCTTTTACTGATATTTTAGGGCTGGCAAAATTTTTGATTTCTTTTGGAATAAAGGTATATATACCAAGATCATTAAGCAAGCTGGAAGTTTTTAAAATAAATTTTTCTATTTCTTTAGAATCTATAATAATTTTTTTTAATCCTTTAGAATTTGATATCTCCTTTAATATAGGTAAATAATCTGCTGCCGAATCAATTTGCCTTAAAATATCAGGTCTTAAGCTTTCAATATCATAATTTAAAAGTTCTTTTTCTTCTGTAAATAAAACTGATAAAGGAACAGAATCAGATTTTAAACTGGTTTTATCTATAATATCAATATATATTTCAAACTTATCATTAGAGGCAGATTCTATTCTAATAGCCGGTGATACGTTTTTATTTTTTATATGTAACCTGTTTAACCAGTTAGAAATACTTTTTTGTATATTTTTGCCTTCGTTTGTAACTGATTTAAAACTTAAATTTTTAGCAAATATAGTTGAAGCTTCATTTTTTTTGAGTTTAGCTCCTTTTAAAAATAATATTTTTTTTATAATTCCTGTTAAAAATATTGATAAAATATCAAAATAAGCATTTTTCTTTAATATAACTTGCTGATTGTATTTAAATGCAATATTTAAAGGCATTAAATTTTTATAATATTGAATTAAATCAGTAATTTTAGAATTATCAATCAAGGGTACATATCTAATATAAAAGCTTGCATCATCATCAGATATAGTATCAGGTAGAAAGTGTGCTGATCTTATAATTTCCTTTACAAGATGAATCGTGTAATCAAAGAAGTAAGTAGAATCAGAAATATTTGACTTATCTTCAATGGTATAAAAATCTATAAAATAATCTATAAATAAATCAATATCAATAATTACACCGTATTTTGCCTCAAATTCAATTTTAGAGTCTTTAATGACTGGAACTAAAAGTTTATCTTCAGAATAATTTACTCTGGAACCTTTATTTTTTAAATATAAAATAAAATAGTTAGATGGAGTAACAAAAACTTTTAAAGTATTTGTTTCGTCAAAATATAAATAAAAATGAGTATTTCTTACCTTATAGGATAAATTTTTATTAAATATAGTATCAATTTCAGGAGTTACTACAGAATAAATATTTGATAGCGTACTTTTAAATTCTTTATTTTCGTAAAATAAAGGATTTGCAGGCAAAAGATTAATAAAAGATTCATAATCAAATTCAGGTAAGTTTATTTCAGGTAATTCATTGTCCTGAATATCGTTTTTGTACGCATTATTAGCATTATCTAAGCTTTGAAACTTATTAACAAGGTTTTTGTTTAAACTTTCTTCATTACTTGAATGCCGGTTCAATAATTCCGAAAAGGATATTTGAGAAATGCCCTTTAGGTTAAAGATTAAAAATGGATTTTTTTCTACTTTTTCTGCAAGTTTTAAGCAGGATGTAATAACGTGTTTGCAGCAATAGCCTTCAGAGCAGTTGCAATTGGCAGAGATATTTACTATCTCAATACCAAATAAATTAATATTTTCCTTTTCTAATTTTTCCAATAAAGTTTCTGATAAATGCTTTGAAGCAAGTTCTGATGCCATTATCGGGTTTAAGTCAAGTATTTCTTTTATTTTATTTACCTGTTTACCACTAAATTTTTCTAGCTCAAAAGATATATCTATTTGTGCATTATTTTCGTCAATCTTGGCAATAATACTATTATTGTTAATCATTAATATATCATTCGGGCAACTGTCTGAATAAGTTCGGCCTTTTAAAAATAAATTACTACATTTACAAAATTTTTTAATAGATAAATTAAATTCTTCTAATATACTAACTTTATTCTTTATACTCATAATCAAACTTTACTAAAACTAAATCCATTAGATATCTATTATATCTCCAACAAACTTTAAATTCTATTTTTTTTTGATCTAAAATATATTTTTTTTAAATTATAAATCGGGAAATATTCCATAACTTAGTCTATAATAATCTTTAGGAGGAATAATAAAAAGGGGATAATTAAATGAAAAAACTAATCATAAATATAGTCTTTATTTTTTTAATGTTGTTCTCTACTGTATTAAATCCTGCGCTAGCAATAGAGCAAAATAAGCAAAGTATTATAAAAATAACCGCAAAGTCATCAGAGTCATTTGACCCTGATACAGCAGTAATTGTTTTAGCAGTACAAACAGAAGGTAAAAAAGTACCCAATGCATTGCAAGAAAACAATAAAAAGATGAATAAAGTTCTAAATGCACTTAAAAAATTGATTGAAGATGAGCAAGACTCAATCAAAACATCATCATTTTCAATTAGACCCATAAAAACATGGGATAAAAGATTAAAAATAAGTATAATAGCAGGATATAAAGTTAATAATAGTATTATTGTAAAGACAAAAAAAATAGATAAAATTGGTAAAATTATTGATATCTCAATAGAAAATGGAGCTAATAACGTAAATAATATTAATTTTATTATAGATAACAATGACGAACTTTATCAACAGGTTCTTGCAAAAGCTTCAAGAAAGGCAAAAGCAGATGCAAAAGCAATAGCAAACGCTTTAGGCGTAAAAATTAAAGGTATAAAAAGCGTAAATGTTTCCCAAGGTTATTACAGGCCTATGCAGTACGATACAATGGCATTAGCTAAAAGTAAAGAATCTTCAACCCCTATAGTACCGGGCAATGTTGATATTAATGCAAATGTTACGATAGAGTTTATAATAGAGTAATTTTTTAGGTGATGGTCATCACTTTTCTTATGTCATCGCTGTAAGCTTTTGATATAACTTAAGTTTACTTGTAAGCATCAATACTTAACTGACCACTACCATTTTTTATATATTTTTTTAAGCTATGCTAATTTAAAATCGCTAATAAAAATAAGAGTATTTTTGTTTTATAATTAAATTAAAGACCTAGTATTTATTCTGGTCAAAAATTGAATTTCAGATTATTAGCTGTTTTATTAGTTTTAACCTGATTGAGTAACCTAAAAAGTATTTTTGAATAAGTATATAAATAACTTTATAAGGCTATATAATGTATTTTGAAAACGGTAGCGTATTTGTAGAAAAGCAAGATCAATGTATGACGTGCAGTAACTTTGTAAAGGGTGTTGCATGTCCTTTGCTGCAAGCACTTGGAATGGGTGTGGTTACGCTGGATGGTATTATGTACGTTACAAATTGCGGATTTTATAAGGAACATATAAGGCATTTGCGTTTAATTCAAAATGATGAGGAAAAAGCTGGAGCTGATAAAAAAGAAGAAGAAAAAGAGTAATCCTAACTTTATTTTTTAATAAGTACAAAATAAAAGTTTAATTTAACATATATACTGTAAATTTGTACTAAAATAGAAATGTGCAGTACACTAGAATTTTAGAAAAACTAAAAAATTATGAAATATAAAGATTATTATCAAATACTGGGTGTATCAAAAACCGCCACGGAAAAAGAAATAAAGTCAGCATTCAGAAAGCTGGCAAGAAAGTATCATCCTGATGTAAATAAAGCTGCTGATGCTGCTGAAAAATTTAAAGACATCAATGAGGCTTATGAAGTTCTGTCTGATAGGCAAAAAAGGCAACGTTATGATAGCTTGGGTTCTAATTGGCAACAAGGAATGGACTTTACACCACCCCCCGGCTATGAAAATATAAATATAAATTTTGAAAACATGGGCAGCTTCGGTGAATTTGGCGGATTCAGTGACTTTTTCAGCTCTATTTTTGGTGATTTTATGCAACAAGCAGGACCGTCAATAAGAAGATCCCGCCGTAGAGCCTCAGGTGCAGGTTCTCAATATTATGAGCATCCCAAACGAGAAAAGCGTACTAAAAAAGAAAATTTGGATATAACTCAAGATTTATATTTAACTTTTGATGATCTGATGCTCGATGGCAATAAGCCTGTAAAAGTAAGCTATATTGATAAATGCACAAACTGTTCCGGTCCTGGCAGCAGATGTTATCAGTGCGGAGGCAGCGGTGTAGTTTCAATTGCCAAAACTCTAAATGTAAAAATTCCTTCGGGTATTAAAGAAGGTGCAAAAATTCGTATAGTGGGCGAGGGTAAAGCTGATGATTACGGCAATAAAGGTAATCTTTACCTGATTGTAAGGTTTAAAGACCAGACTAATTTCAAAGTGGACGGCTCTGATATTATAGCAGAATTCGAAGTTTCAGCACCTAAAGCTGTACTGGGGACAATTTGTGAAGTTAAAACACTTCAAGGTGTTGTCAAAGTTACCGTGCCTCCTGCCACTCAATCCGGTAAAATGCTAAGGTTAAAAAATCTTGGCCTCCCTAAAAAAAGTGGCGGCCATGGAGATCATATAGCAAAGGTTAAGATAACCATACCATCAGACCCAAGCAAAGAAGAAAAAGAACTTTATAAGAAGCTGGCAGAATTACAGACTTAGTAAAAATGACAAATAATATAAACTTACAGGAAATATATGCACGGAATGAGCTACTCTGGGGAGCACAAGCTCAAAAAAAACTTTTTGATAAGCATGTGGTAGTATTAGGCTTGGGTGGTGTAGGTTCTTATGCGGCAGAGGCTTTAGCTAGAAGCGGAATAGGAACCTTAACTTTTGTGGATTTTGATACTGTGTCTGTGTCTAACATTAACAGGCAACTTTTAGCACTAATACCTGATATTGGTAAATCAAAAGTTGTGCTGATGAAAGAAAGAATCAATCAAATAAATCCGCATATAAAAGTAAGCTGCATACAAAATTTTTACAGGCCTGAAATTAATAATTTAATCTTTGCTGACAGAGTTGATTTTGTTATTGATGCTATTGATAGTTTAAAAGCCAAGGTTGAATTAATAGAAACGTGCGTAAGTAAAAATATCCCGATAATCAGTTCAATGGGTGCGGGTAATAGAGTTGATCCTACACAGCTTTATATTGCCGATATTTTAGAAATCAATACAAAAAAATGTCCTTTTGTCAAGAATGTTAAGCACCGCCTGAAAAATAGAAACATAATATCCGGTTTACCCGTAGTTGCAAGTATGGAAAAATCTTCCGCTCTTGGTAAAATTGAGTCTACAATGGGTTACATTGATAACAACGGCGAAAAAAAAGAAGTGAAAAAAATATCCCCGGGTAGTTGTCCTTTTGTACCTCCTGTTGCTGGTTATATGCTTGCCAGCTATGTTGTTAACTCCTTTAATCAAACTTAATTTTATACTTAAAATAAATAAAAATATTTATCATATTTTGAACACTTAATGTCTTTTAATATACAATAGAAAATTAACTATAGATATTTAACATTTTTTAATATATCTGGCAGCTTTTAGGTTAGTCTTTTCTTTGATTTATTATACTTTTGTATATATTTTTTATTGTTATCACCCTAAAGGGTTATTTCATAGATTAATAATATATGATAAATTTTAACATAAGTTGGTAAGAGTTAATAATGAAATTGATAGAAGAGGTGAGCACATGAAACAATCCAAGAGAAAAGGTTTTACCCTTGCAGAAGTACTTATTACGTTAGCAGTTATCGGTGTTGTAGCAGCATTAGCAATTCCTACACTTTTAAACAATATCGGTGAAGGTCAGTACAAGTCCGGTGTTAAAAAAGCATCTGCAGCTTTAAATCAGGCTTTACAGTTAAAACGTGCAAGAACTGGTGATACTGTTCTTACAGCAGCAAATGATGCAGCACTTATGGCTTATTTTGAAAGTGAATTAAGCGTTATAAAAAAAGATACAACAAATAACATACTCTATACTGCTGATGGTATGTCTTTTACCTTTGACCGTACAGCTGCTTGTGAAGCAACAGGTACTACTAACTTAGCCAGTACTACAGGTAAATGTTTGGTTATAGTAGATGTTAACGGTGATAGTGGCCCTGGTATAGTATCAAACGCAACCAATGGTTTTAATGACCAGTATTACTTTGTTGTAACTGACAGATCTGTTATTCCGGCAACTGATTCTAAAGCAGTAGACGCTATACTTAACTAGTAATATTTAAAAATTTAATATAATAAAACTAAACCTCTGAAATTTTTATCAGGGGTTTAGTTTTCTCAAGCTTTTTTTCCATATATTATTATTAAATATATTAGGATACAATAAATATTAGGATACAATAAGATAATAAATACAAGATAAAAGTAATTTTTACTTTATATAAACTATATAAAAGGTGAAGTATATGAGACGAAAAGGTTTTACATTGGCAGAAGTCCTTATTACCTTAGCTGTAATTGGAGTCGTGGCAGCCTTAGTTATACCAACTGTTTTGAATAATGCAGGAGCATTGCAATATAAATCTTCTGTTAAAAAAGCAGCCGCCGCATTAAACAGTGCTATACGGTTTAGAAAATTGAGAACCGGAAATGTAATTACAGGCGTTAATAATCAAAAAGATCTTACAGATCTTTTTAAAGAGGACTTAAGTATACTAAATACATTTGGTGATAATAAAATTTATACTGCCGATTCTATTTCTTATACATTTTTAGGCAGTAATTGTGAGGCCGTTGACTCAGCTGATTTAACATGGTCAGGTGCTGCATGTAAAGTTCTAATTGATGTGAATGGAGATGCAGGGCCTAACCAAGAATCTGATGTAGAAAATGACTTTAGAGATCAATATAGATTTGTTATAACTACCAGTAATGTAATACCGGTTAAAAATTCTTTTGGTACTCGTGCTTTAACTGAGTAAATAAAAAAGTTAAAGCGGCTTGCTTAGCAAGGCGATGCAAGCTGATTGGCTTTTTTATTTTATACACACGAATTTAGAAAAAAATCTTAAATAAAAAAATTTTTTTTAATTTAAATAAACGTTTATCAATACTGATATAATATATTAATATGGTTTAAAGAAATCAGTTATAATTAAATAATGTTAATGGGGCAAAAATTTTTTTATAACTCTTAAAAAACTTAAAGACCAATCTTATTATTCACTTCTTAATTATAACAGAATCATAAAAAAAGATTACTCAATATAAAAATTAATGATATAATATATAACTGAAAGACGAACAGGAGGTAACAATGGCAAAAGTATTAATTTCAATGCCGGATGAATTCTTGAATAAAATAGATGAGTACGCGCATTTTGAACAAAGAAGCAGAAGTGAATTAATAAGAGAAGCTTTAAGAACGTATATTTTTAAAAACAAAAAAATTAATAAAGAGCAGGAAAATAAAAGAGCTCAAATTCTTGAAAATTTATTCGACTAGTTAGACTAGATTAATAATAGTAGGAAAGATATGGCTGACATTTATGATTATTTAAAACTTAATAAAGATATAGAACTAAGATTTACAAATGAAAAAGGTGATTATATCTCTCTAAAAAGCAAAATACAAATACTTGACGAAAATAGAATACTAATTGAACCGCCCGAGCTGTATGGAAAACCTTACAAATTAACAGATAGAAATAATCTGGACTTAATAATATACACTGGTGAAGGTATGTACATAGGTGGAAGTAGTGTTATATCTAAAGAATTAGGGACTGTTTCAGGAATATGGATAAATTACCCTTTCAATAGCAGGTATATCCAAAGGCGAGAATATCTTCGTATCTTTATAAATATAGAGATTGAGTTAACGATATATTTAGATAAAGAAAAACATCAAAAAGAGGTTTTAGCATTACGTACAAATGACCTCAGCGGTAGGGGGCTTAGTTTTATATCTGACAGCTTTTTAAGTGACTATTATGACATAGAATGTTCATTCAGTATTCCTGACGAAAAGGATACAGTTATTGTAACAAGATGTGATCATATATATAGTAAAAAAATACAAGAATTTGAAAAAACAAAATATGTTAATGCTTTAGCATTTATAGATATGGATAAAAACGATGTGGATAGGGTTGTTAAATTTTGTTTTAAAAAACACCTAGAGCAAAGGTAGCATACATAATAGACATATTTTTTTTTAAATTAACGTAGGTTTGACAAAAAAGTAAGCAAAAATCGCTGAAACCATGTATTCATCATGGTTTCAGTTTTTTAGACGGATTTTAATGAGTGCTACGTTTG
>JANQHM010000286.1 GCA_028282645.1 Candidatus Gastranaerophilales bacterium | reverse complement strand
TAATTCAAAATGTAAAAGAGATGCGGGAATAGTTCAGTGGTAGAACGCCTCCTTGCCAAGGAGGAGGTCGCGAGTTCGAGCCTCGTTTCCCGCTTATCTGTTTACATTAATGAACCTCCTCGACCCAAGGGTCAAGGTATCAGCCCCCATAACTTTAAACGCAAAGCAAAGCTTTACAAATAAGTTAGCGACCCAAGGGTCGGGGTATTCTATCGAATAAAATTTTTTATTGATAATTTTTAGGTGGGGAATACGGGACTTAGATCCCGATTTTTGTTTTTTTAAAAGAATTCCCTTATTTTAAAAATTAAAAATAAGAGAATTCTTGTAATTTAAAAATAAGAAGCTGCGCTGTCCTTAAATGAGCTTTTATTATTGATATAACCAGCTTTTATTTTTTTAACCGGACAGACTCTTAGATTGAATACGATTGAATAATCTGAAAAGCATTTTAGAGATTAGTATAAAGTTGATTATAATTGAAAATAATTTATTTGAAATTGTAATGTTTTGGTTATAATATTATTTGTACTGGTATTTTGTACCAGAATAAAATTTGGTAGCGGTCTTATCGAATTTTTATGTTATAAAATAAATTTAAGCTGTATAAAAAGTTTGTAGCGATAACATAAAAAAGGTGATAACCATCATCCAAAATTTAATCCGTAAATAATAATATTTTGGCTTATTTAATATTAGTAACAGTGAATAATAATAAATATTAGCAAGCCTTCAAAAATTATTTTATGCTGAATCATCGCATTTTCCTTAATAGTAGTTTAATTAAATATAGATAGAGTATAATATATAAGTAAGTAGATAATAGATAGAGTAGAAAAAATGAAAGTAGATGTAGTAAAACAAGAAAAAAATATCGTTGAACTGGATATTGAAATCGATGCCGATATTGTTGCACAAGAGTACAGTAAGGCTTGCAGAAAAATCAGTGAAAGAATGAATATTCCCGGCTTTAGAAAAGGTAAGGCTCCAAGAGCTATTGTAGAAAAATATGTTGGTTCTGACAAAATTCAAAAAGAAATTTTGGACAGATTACTACCAAACGTATTCGCAGATACAATAAGCGAACATCAATTTGATTTAGCAACAGAACCTTTTGTAGAATCATTTAAACTGGAGCTTGGTATACCCCTTAATGTTAAAGCAAAGTTAGAACTAAAACCGGATGTTAAGTTAGCTCAATATAAAAGTTTGCAGATTGATGTTCCAAAATTTGAACATCCTGAAGACTCACTGGAAAGAGAATTGAAAGCTTTATCCGAAAAATTTGCAAAGCTGGAAACCGTAGTAGATAGAGCTGCAACAGACAAAGATATAGTAATTATTGATTATAACGGAACCATAGATGATGAACCCATAAAAGGCGGCTCTGCTAAAAGCCACCAGTTAGATTTAGGTAACAGCAATTTTATTCAAGGATTTGCAGAGCAGATTGTCGGAAAAAAAGTTGGTGATGAATTTACCATAGAAGTCAAATTCCCGGAAGATTATTTTGACCCCGAACTTTCCGGAAAAGATGCAAAATTTGAAATTAAAATAAATGAAATGAAACAAAAAATCGTCCCGAATGTTGATGATGAGCTGGCTCAAAAACTGGGACCATTCCAAACTGTAGAAGAGCTTAAAGAAGATTTAAAATCTTATCTTGAAAAATCCAAAACTACAGAGAATGAGAGCAGGGCAGAGCAAGCTGTATTATCAAAAATAATTGATCAGTCAGAAGTTGAGATTCCTGATTCAATGATAAATAAAGAAGCCAGAGTACTTTTAGAAGAAGTACAATCAAAGTTAAAAAGTCAAGGCATATCTTGGGAACAAGTATTAGAAACTCAAGGTCATGAATCAATGTGGAATAACCTTAGGGATGAAGCTTCCAAACGAGTAAAAACAAGCCTGGTTTTAGGAGCTATTGCAAAAGAAGAAAATCTTCAATTAAATGATAATGACTTCGTAGATAGAGTAAAAGATTTGTCAACCCTCTATAACACGGATGAGCAATCAGTATTTAAACATATTTCCCAAAATCCTGATTTAGCTCAAACTCTTTCTCAACAAATAATGGGACAAAAAGTAGTAGACTTTTTAGTTGAAAATAACGAAATCAAATATATTGATGATGTTCCACGAGAGAATGAAAGCAATAATGAATAGAATGATACAGATTTTGAATTAATTAGAGAGGATGTAAACATGGGATTTGTTCCTGTAGTAGTAGAACAATCAAGTAGAGGTGAGAGATCCTTTGATATCTTTTCAAGATTACTCAGAGAAAGAATTATATTCTTAGGTACTCAAGTTGATGATATGGTAGCAAATTTGATTGTTGCTCAATTATTGCTTTTGGATTCAGAAAATCCAGAAAAAGATATTATGTTATATATTAACAGTCCTGGTGGTAGCGTAACTGCCGGATTAGCAATATATGATACTATTCAACATATAAGAGCTGACGTAAACACAATTTGCCTTGGCCAAGCTGCAAGCATGGGAGCATTCTTATTAGCAGCCGGCACACCGGGTAAGCGTATGGCTCTACCTCATTCAAGAATACTTATTCACCAACCGTTAGGCGGTGCTCAAGGACAAGCAACTGATATTCAGATTCAGGCTGAAGAAATCGGCAGAATTAAAAAAACATTAAATGAACTTATGGCTGGTCATACAGGTCAATCTATTAAAAAGATAGAAAAAGACACTGACAGAGATTATATTATGACCCCTGCAGAGGCTGTTGAGTATGGTATGATTGATAAAGTAATCACAAAAATTGAAAAAGAAGAAAAAGCAGAAACTTTTTAAATTAAATTAGGAGAGATTTATTTATGGCTAAACATGATGACAGCCGCTTAAAATGCTCATTTTGCGGAAAAACTCAAGATCAGGTGAAAAAACTAATCGCCGGTCCTGATGTATATATCTGCGATGAGTGTGTTGATCTGTGTAATGAAATTTTGGACGAAGAATTATTCGAAACTAAAGAAAACGAAAGTGAAACTTTAGAGGCTCCAAAGTTAACGGATATTCCTAAACCTCATCAAATTAAGGACTATCTGGATCAACATATTGTAGGGCAATTTGATGCAAAGAAGCAACTTGCTGTAGCCGTATATAATCACTACAAGAGAATAAATCACAATGCCACAATCAATAGCCAGGAAAATTCTGATGGTGTAGAAATACAAAAAAGTAATATTCTCTTGATAGGTCCAACAGGAAGTGGTAAGACATTATTAGCTCAAACTCTTGCCAAGTTGCTAGATGTTCCATTTGCAGTTGCGGATGCCACTACACTTACGGAAGCTGGTTATGTTGGTGATGATGTTGAAAATATACTGTTAAGATTGTATCAAAATGCTGAATATGATGCTGCCAGAGCAGAAAGAGGCATTATATATATTGATGAAATCGATAAAATAGCCAGAAAGTCAGAAAATCCGAGTATAACTCGTGATGTTAGCGGTGAAGGAGTTCAACAGGCTCTTTTAAAAATGATAGAGGGCACTATTGCAAATGTACCTCCACAAGGTGGCAGAAAACATCCGCACCAAGAGTTTATACAAATAGATACAAGCAATATATTATTTATTGTAGGTGGTGCATTTGTTGGTCTGGAAAAAATAGTTGAAGGAAGAGCAGGTACCGGTAAACTCGTCGGCTTTGGAGCATCAGGGCCAAAAGCTGCTTATGAAAGAGAAATTCAGGCTGCTAAAATGCTTAAACAAATGGTTCCCGAAGATTTGCTTAAATTTGGCTTAATACCCGAATTTATTGGCAGGGTTCCGGTTTATGCGGTTCTGGATCCGTTAGATGAAGAAGCATTAGTCAAGATTTTAACAGAACCAAAAAATGCAATAATCAAACAATACAAACAATTATTAGAGATGGATGGCGTCAAGCTTGACTTTGAGGAAGAATCCATAAAACTAATCGCTCAAGAAGCAATGAAGCGTAAAACCGGAGCAAGGGCACTAAGATCTATTGTAGAAGAGTTAATGTTGGAGCTTATGTATGAAATACCCTCCAGGGATGATATAGAATTATTTAACGTAACGCCTGAAATGGTTAAAAAAGGGGGTAATGCGGCTGAACTGCTTCATTTACCGCAGTCTAAACAACCAAAAGGTGAAATCGCTTAAAGCATCTACATAAATATATAATTGAATAGGAGGCGGTGAGTAACACCGCCAACCTTTTAGTACATTATAAAAAAAGGGTGATGGTCATCACCTTTCTTATGTCGAAGAAGAAAGGGAATAAAAAATTAACATTTGTTAATATAAATAAAAAAAATATTAATTTTGAATTACAAAAATACTTATTATATATAAGACAATCAATAA
The DNA here is from genome assembly GCA_028282645.1 of Candidatus Gastranaerophilales bacterium. Taxonomy (GTDB): domain Bacteria; phylum Cyanobacteriota; class Vampirovibrionia; order Gastranaerophilales; family JANQFW01; genus JANQFW01. The sequence continues at coordinate 30,764 of JANQHM010000286.1, read as the reverse complement.
TATTTTAGTACTTTAAGTTAGTGCTAAATAATTTTATTCACCCTGTTAGACACACAAGCTTTATTATTATCTTTCAAATTTTGTAATTTGATTAAGTTTAGCTAAAACAGATTTTTCTCATTACCCAAGGTGAAAATCAATAAATTATACTTACTCAGAAAATACTTTTCAGACTATTCAATCATGTTAAAACTAATAAAATATTTTCTGAATCGCAAAGTGAAAGCGTTAAAAAGTGAAGTGGTCAATTTTACTTTTTATAAGCCACTCTAAAAGAGTAATATTAAATTTAATTTTTCACCAGAATAAAATTAGCCCTAAAAACAATTATATTTTTCTACATCGTGATTTACATTAGCAAGTCAAGTTAAATTCTAAAAATTTTTATGCATTTCGAGGCTCATCAATTTAATTTTGGATTAGCAGTTAGTTTAAATGAGCTTTAAATAATTATAACCAAGCGTTTTAAATTTGTACGCTCAAGCATATCAGGTATTCTATTGAATAATCTGAAATGAACTTACTGTTAAGAAGCCAGTCTGGTTAAAAAATAAAAGCTAAATAAAGACTCATTTATGGACTGCAATGTTAAAACTTAAGTGGCTTGCTTGCTTAGCAAGGCGATGAAAGCTTTAACAAGACAGCTTCTAGGTCTTTAGCTCATTACCAAAGTAAAAATGCAAGTGTGCTCAGACAAACAAGCCGTTAAGACAAATTTTTCAGTGCAAAACTCTAAGTAATAAGCGTTTTTTACAAGTCATGCTATTTTTTAAAAACTTACACTACTACATAGCACAATTAAATAGTTCTACCGTGCAATCATATCTGTTTTAATCATCATTTTATGGAGGATATCATTTTATGGCAGGTCCTATACCAAACAGCAAATCTCCTTTAATATCTGGTCAGCTTTATTCTAGCGGACAAACAACAAACAAAAACTCTAAAAAAGATGTCTTTTCCGGCCTAGACGAGTCTGGTGATAATAAAATAAAAAAAATATGTGCAGATATTATTAACTGTTATGAAAACCTGGGTCCAGAAATGGAAAGATCAAGTTTAAGTCATTTAAGAGAATTGCAGGATAATAAAAAAATAGACAAAGCTTTAAAAAGCTATAATAATATTGATCACCCTCTAATAAAAGAAATGTGTAATACTTTGCAGAATAATACGATGCCTAAATTAAAGAAAAAAGTTAGTTCCCTGATTAACCAAAAAGTTGCGGAAGAACAGGAAGACTTGTCTAGTCTTGACTGTGAGCAATTGAAAGACAAAAAAGATGCCGTTGACAGGGATAATAAAAACTTCTTTGAAAACTTGTTTGAAGCAAAAACAGAAGAAAATGAAGAAAATGAAAAGAAAAAATTAATTGACTTAAACTATAAAGAATTAAGTAATACTATGCCTAGCCTTGACGGAAATGTTAAAAGTTTTGCAAAAAACTTGCTGGATAAAATGAAAGAAGATGTCCAGCACGAAGAGTGTAATTGTGAGGAAAACGGTTCCAAAGATGAAAAGCAAGAGTGCAATTGCAATGAAGGTGGTTCCGAAGATGGAATGAAAGTATGCAACCATGAAGAAGCTGCCAACGGAAGAGGCTCAACCCACGGATCAGAAGAGCCTAATGATACGGAATTACAATTTGCACATGAAGAGGCGGCCTGTGACTGTGAAAAAATTTCACAAGAAAAAGGTGACGATATAAAGAGTGCAACAAAAAGCGGAGTTAAGAACAGCTGGAAAAAAATTGCTGAATATATAAGAGGCAACGCAACAAAAGCTCTGTGGAAAAATTTTAGTGGCGGTGTGCTCGGAACTTGTCGCTCTGATGGAAAAACTTGTTATTCTACTAAACTGAGAGGTAACACTGCAAAATTAAAAGAAGTAATAGTCCATGAATGCAGACATGATCAAGAATTTTCTGTACTCGGAACCAGCGATGAAACGGACACCTATAATATGCATAAGGAATACTCAAAACTTGTTAAAGAAGTTGGTCCAAGCAAGGGTAAAAAACCAACAGGCGGCGATGCCAGTGGTGACGGAGGTGCAAGTGTTTCTGAAAAAGAAAATCCATTGAATAGTTTAATTATGTTATTAGGTTTAGGTTGCCTATTTAAGGCACAAGCCCAAGCTCAATCCTAATCATATTATGATTTAATTAAGAGCCTGTCTGGTAAAAAAATAAAAGTTAATTATATCAATGGACTACGATGTTAAACCGTATAACCGTGACAGAATAAAGATGATAACCATCACCCTATATTCTTGTTATAATAATTAAACCTTACTCTATATCAAGATAAGAAGGGATAAAAATTTTTTAAAAAAGGCATGTTAATGAATGAATTAATCCGTAAGATAACAAATTTAAAAAAGTCTGACTACTACGATAACGCTAACTTACATATACATACAAATTTATCAGACGGAACTCTTACACCGCAGCAAGTTATAGAAAAAGCAAAAGAATTAAACTTAAAATATATTTCAATAACTGACCATAATACAATAGAAGCCTATGATATAGTAAAACCGGGTATTTATGGCAATACAGAGCTAATTTCCGGTGTTGAATTTGATTGTTGGTATAAAACAAATTTTATACATATAATAGGATATGGTATAAATATAAATGATAAAAACTTAAATAAACTATGTGCTAAAGATAAAGCCCGTAAAACAATGGATCTGGTAAGACTGTTTTCTGCCAGGCGTTCGAGTAAAGCTATTAAATGCATTAAAGAAGCTGGAGGTATTGCAGTTTTAGCTCATCCGGCGTGTTGTTGGACTTTTAATTTAAAAAATATGTTATCAGAGCTAAAGTCTCAAGGATTAGACGGGTTGGAAGTCTATTACCCTTATAAAAGCCATAGAAAAATAGTTAGGTTTCACTCAACTAAAGCTATTGAAGAAATTGCAGCTGACTTAAATTTAATCAAAACCGGTGGCGCTGACAGCCACGGTACTAATTTAAAAGATAGATAGCAGGTTTGATAATGGATAAAATAAGCACAGAACATTTATCACGAATTTTTCATTAAGCAATGTTACAAAATTAGCATTTCCACATTCAAAGAGGCTGTAAAAAATTTGAAAACATGTTATGATATATATTAAAGATATAAAACATAAATACATTCAGTTTTTAATTTTATTATGTATAAATAAATTTACAAATATTTATTTATACATTTCTTAACAAAACTCCCTTGCATAGCCACAAAGGAGTTTTTGTTAAATAAAAATATTTATTTAAATATAGGCTAAAATTTGTACTGTGTTTGAAAGATTAACTGTTGAGCATCTTTTTGAGCTTTTCTTTGTTCATGTACTAAGTTAGCCATTAACTTTAAGTGTTTTGCCAAGTAATAGTTCACGCCTGCAATATATCTGTTTCTTCTGTCATTACCAGCTCTTGTATCAGGATCAAAACGATCATATCTTGCTAAAATTTGAGTTTTGTCGGTTATATAGTACGAGTTAGAAAGTACTAAGCCATCAGCATTTCTACCTTCTTGAAGATAATCGTCTCTACGTCCAAATTCAGCTGAAACTTCATATTTATTAATTTTATATGAACCAAATAAACTTAAAGTCTTGCCATTTGGGCTGCCAACTAGTGCTCTATTATCTCTACCGATGAAGTAGCCGCCACCAATATTTAACTCACCTTTATCAGAGCGGTTAATTAGCGGGTTAAACTGAATTCTTGCACCATAGGTAAAGTCATCATTGTTATCTGCAATATTTCTTAAGTTACCGTTGTAAAGGCCTAAGTCATAATTAACAAATCCGTAATCACCAGTAACCTTAACACCTAAGTCTCTAAAATCACTGAATTGAGATGCAAGTTGAGATCTATAAATGAAGTCAAGATCATTTGCTACTATTGTACCTTCCTTACCGATTGGTACTCTTGCTTGCCCGACTTGAAGTGTATGGTTGTCTAAAACATTAGATGTTACATAAGCATCAACTAGATTTGCAAATCCTGCAACGCTATTACCAAGCTCAAAGCTTGTCATGTAATCAAGATTTTCATGTAACTTACCTGACATGCCCACTCTAACAAAAGGTAAGCTAAAGTTTGACGGATCATTTGGAAGCCCGGTAGTTATATTATCTCCAGTTTCTCTGATATTGCTTGTAAATCTGGCTTGAGCAAAGCCGCCGAGTTTAAATTTCTCACCAAAGTTATGAGACCAAGCATTTTTAACCTCAGGTTTTGCTTGTTCTAGTTTTGAGACTCTAGCTTCAAGTTTATTGTTATTAGACTCTAAAGCTTCGATTCTTCCTTGTAAGCATCTTGCTTCATTTTTAAATTCATTTCTTAAAATATTAAGTTGAATTTTCTCAGCTTCATTGATTTCAATTTTGCCTTTTTCTATTTCTCTAACAATGCTTACTAAAATAATAGCTGCTTCATCTCTTGTTAAAGGCTTGTTAATATCAAACCTTTCTTTGTTTACTTTTTTTGTAATATTTTCAAGAGTTTTGTAGACCCAGTGATCTTGCTTAATTTCACCCCTTTGATCAACGGCATTTACCGCGGATGGTAAATCTTGCAAATCTACGAGTGCAATGTTCTGCGCATTAACATTTTGACAAAATGCTAATACAGAACATAAACCAGCTAGTACTAATGATTTTTTAAACATATTTGTCCCCTTTTAGTTTTTACCCAGACAGGATAAGAATATCATAATAATAATAAAATGATTATATTATAAACTTTTGTTAAGGTAAATAAAGTTTTTTAGTTAAATTTTTCAAATATTTTATTAATATTTTCTTATTAATATTGAAAATATTGTAATCTTATTATTATATATAGGAAGGAAAGGTTTAGAGGAAGAAGATATATGAAAAAGATGACTTGTTTAGCCTTATTATTAATGTTAGGTGTTACACCTTTTTTAACATCCTGCGGCCCGTCAAAAGAAACGGCCTATGTTAATATAAAAGGCTCTGATACAATAGTTCATGTGGCAAGTTCAATTGCAGAAAGCTATATGAAAGATAATCCCGACTCAAGTGTTTCTGTAACCGGAGGCGGTACAGGTACCGGGATTGCAGCTTTATTAAATGGTACTGCAGATATAGCCAATGCTTCAAGAAAAATAAAATCAAAAGAAACTGATTTGGCAGCTAAAAAAGGTATTACAATAAAGGAAACAGCAATAGCCAGGGATGGAATAGTAATTATAGTAAATCCTAAAAATCCTGTAAATGAGCTAACAATGAATCAATTAAGTAATATTTATAGGGGTAAGGTAAAAAGCTGGAAAGAAGTAGGCGGAGATGATTCTCCTTTCAATTTATTATCAAGAGAATCCAGTTCCGGAACCTACAGCTTTATACAAAAAACAGTTCTGGGTAAAAAAGATTTTGCAAAAACCGCAAAATTAATGCCTGCTACTTCTTCAATAATTACAGAAGTAGCCGCATCTAAAGATGCTATAGGCTATGTTGGACTAGGATATGTAAAAGAAGCTAAAAATAAAATAAAAATTATAAAAATAAAAGCTGATAAAAAAACAAAAGCTATATTACCTACTGATGAAACAGTAAAAAACGGCCGTTATGCAATTTCCAGACCTTTATTTATGTACTATAATATTAATGCACCTGAATCAGCTAAAAAATTTTTAAAGTATGTACTTAGCGAAAAAGGTCAATCAGTGGTTAAAAGCGAAGGTTTTGTGCAAATAAGTAATAGTATAAATTAATAATAAAAATGAGTGTTATGTGGAAAGAAAAAGCAATTAAAATATTTTTTACAGGAGCAGCCACAACAAGTATTGTTGTAGTAGGATTAATTTTCTTATTCCTGGGCAAAGAGGCAGCTCCTTTTATATTTAGCGAAAATGTCGCTAAATTATTTGGTACGGAATGGGTGCCTGTGTCTTTTGAAAAAGAACAATTTGGAGTGTTGCCCTTAATTACGGGTTCTTTTTTAGTAACATTTCTTGCCATTTTATTTGCTGTTCCTTTTGGTGTTCTGAGTGCGGTTTATTTGTCAGAAATAGCCACCAAAACCGAACAGGAAATTTTAAAGCCTCTTATAGAGTTATTAGCCGGTATACCTTCAGTTGTTATCGGCTTTTTTGGTATTATAGTACTATCACCGATTTTAAAAAATACATTCGGCTTAGAATCAGGATTAAATGCTATTAACGGTGCCATTTTACTTGCTCTGATGGCAACTCCTACAATTATAACTATTTCTGATGATGCTATAAGAAGCGTATCTACATCATATAAACAGGCTTCTATAGCATTAGGAGCTTCAAAATTACAAACAATCTGGAGGGTCGTTGTACCTGACGCACTATCCGGTATAATTGCTGCTGTTATGTTAGGAATAGGGCGTGTTATCGGCGAAACAATGACAGTTTTAATGGTAACCGGAAATGCTGCAATTATCACGGCAAATCCTTTTGATTCTGTCAGAACAATGACAGCAACAATTGCAGCAGAAATGGGCGAAGTTCCCTTTGGAAGCGATCACTACAGAGTATTGTTTTGTATAGGCATAATTCTTCTTTTAATAACATTTGGGCTTAACATGATTGCACAAAAAGTTCTTAGGAGAAGGGGGGTATGAAGGGGGGTATAATGAAAACAAAAATACAAGATCTTATTATATTCGGATTAATCAGACTGGCTGCATACTTTGTAGTATTTATAATTGCATATATACTTATAGACATAATTGTTAACGGCATTGGAGCCATAAATTGGGAATTCTTAACAACTTTTCCGCGTAGAGGCGGATCAGAAGGAGGTATATTTCCTGCAATTGTTGGGACATTATACCTTGTACTACTTACAATTGCCATAGCACTACCTTTAGGAATGGCAAGTGCCATATACCTTAATGAATATGCAAAACAATCCCGGTTCAACCATATAGCAAGACTCGCGATTATTACACTGGCAGGAGTTCCTTCTATTGTATTCGGATTGTTTGGCCTTGGTATATTTGTAATATTTTTACAATTTGGAACATCAATACTGTCAGGAAGCTTAACATTGGCTTGCATGATACTGCCAACTATTATTGTATCAAGCGAAGAAGCTTTAAAAGCAGTTCCTATACAATTTAGAGAAGCCAGTTACGCCTTAGGTGCAACTAAATGGCAAACTATCAGAAAAAATGTTTTACCATATGCAATACCGGGAATGCTGACAGGTTCTATTTTAGGTATAGGTAGAGCGGCCGGAGAAACAGCACCGATTTTATTTACCGCAGCAGCATTTTTCTTTCCGAGGTTACCGGGATCCTTATTTGATCAGGTAATGGCGTTACCTTATCATTTATATGTTTTAGCAACTCAACACCCCGGAATGGATAAAGTCAGGCCGCTACAGTACGGAACAGCTTTTGTTCTTATCAGTTTAGTATTAGGTATTAATATAGTAGCAATATTTTTAAGAAGTTATTTTCTAAAAAAATACAAGTGGTAAAATATACTATGTTTAGTTTTATTAAAATGTAAGATTAATTAATTAAGAAATATTTTGAGAGGTAACAGAAAATTGAGTTCAGATACCTTAAATAACGAACCGGCGATCAAGACACATATCCCTGATTCATTTGAAGATGGCCAGGGATGTACGCCTAATAATATAAAAATTAGCGTTAAAGATTTAAATTTTTTTTATGGCATAAGGCAAGTATTATTTGATATATCATTAAATATTTATGATAAAAAGGTTACAGCATTTATCGGACCTTCTGGCTGTGGTAAATCAACGTTTTTAAGAACATTAAACAGAATGAATGATATTATAGAAGGTACTCGTCATAACGGTGACATTTTAATCGACGGCAATGATATCTATGCTGAAAAAGTAAACCTTGTTGAGCTAAGAAAAAAAGTAGGCATGGTATTTCAACGCTCTAATCCTTTCCCAAAATCAGTATTTGAAAATGTTGCATACGGACCAAGAATCCATGGGATTAAAAATAAAAGCGAGTTGGATGATATTGTTGAAAAAAGTTTAAAAAATGCAGGCTTATGGGAAGAAGTAAAGGACAGACTAACTTCCAATGCTTTGGCCTTGTCAGGCGGACAGCAACAAAGACTATGCATAGCAAGAGCTCTTGCAATTGATCCTGAAATATTGTTAATGGATGAACCAGCATCTGCTCTTGACCCTAAATCTACTACAAGAGTTGAAGATTTGATAAGTGAGCTAAAAGAAAATTATACTATTGTTATTGTTACACATAGCATGCAACAGGCTGCAAGGGTATCAGACTATACCGCTTTCTTTTATGAGGGTGATCTGGTTGAATTTGATAAAACAAAAAAAATATTTACAATGCCTGCTAAAAAGCAAACAGAAGATTATATTACCGGTAGATTTGGATAAGGAGGATAAAATGCCAAGACATATGGAAAGAGAGTTAAATTCTTTACGCAAAAAAATACAGGAGCTTGGTTCTATCATAGAAAAAAGAGTTGAATGCGCCGTTGAGTCAATTATGAAAAAAGATATAGAGCTTGCAAAAAAAATAATTGAAGCTGATAAAGAGATTGACCAAAGAGAAGTGGAGGTTGAGGAAGAATGCTTAAAGATTCTTGCTTTACATCAACCTGTAGCTATTGACTTAAGATTTATTATTGCGGTTTTAAAGTTAAATAACGATCTTGAAAGAATAGGCGACTTAGCCGTTAACCTTGCGGAAAGAGCTATTGTACTTGCTGAATATAGCAACGAGGCTATTTCTTTTGATTTTCCGAGTATGGCGCAGAAAGTTAAAACAATGCTCAAAAATACATTAAAAGCATTGATGGATATGGATGTTAAGCTTGCTTACCATGTTTGCGCATCAGATGACGAGGTTGATGATATGCACAGGCAAATGTACGCAACAATAAAAAACCGAATATCTTCTAACGTTGCGTTAACAGACTTTTATACCTGCCAATTATCCACTTCCAGATGTTTAGAGCGAATTGCGGATCATGCGACAAATATTTGCGAAGATGTTATTTATATGATAGAAGGTAATATAGTAAGGCATAGAGGCAATATCTTCGGATAAAGTAGATTTTATTTTTTATTTGAAAGAAAAAATCGAGTAGGAGACTACCCATTAATTCCTCTTACACCAACGATGTCAGGCGAACACACTAAAAAAAGGGGATAATATTCCTCTTTTTTTAATGGGACAGCGCAGGGCTCTTTTTTCTTTACACCTCTAAATTTATTTGGGTAAACTTGATTATCTTGTTCTTACCTCTACTTTTTGCAGTATATAGGGCATGTTCCGCATATCTGATAATAGTATGTGCTGTTTCTTCTTCGCCGGCAGGGAATGGATAACTTGCTATACCACCGCTTATTGTAATCGGATGTCTTTCTTCTTCATTGTCAGGCTTAAATTCCATTTCCTCAATATCGACTCTTATTCTATCTGCAAAAAGATATGCGCTTTCTTCATCGGTATTTGGCAAAAGCACTATGAATTCTTCATCACCGTATCTTGTAAGAATATCTTCTTTTCTTGCACGACGCTTAATTACTTCTGTAATGTCTTTTAATAACACATCGCCCCAGTCATAACCATATATATCATTTACAACTTTAAAGAAATCAATATCCAGTAAAAGACATGATAATGAATCATTATAACGTTTTGAACGAGATAATTCAGCTTCTAACCTTTCATGTAAATATGTTCTGTTATATAATCCGGTTAAATAATCAGTTGTAGAAACTCTTCTTATTTCATTTCTTAATTCTTTAATTTTAATAAGGTTTCTCACCCTAATCAACAGCTCATCATCTTTAATTGGAGTAATTATATAATCAAAAGCTTCTGTTCTAACCGGTAAATTTTCGATAATACAGTCAGAAACTATTAAAGTTGGTACCGGCACTTTATTTCTCGCCAATAAATCTTTGGTACCTTCTTTGTCGAGATCAAAAATGGCCAAATCAGCATTAGGTGCTTGAATATCTTTGATAAATTCAGGTTTTTTAACTTCCAGGTTATATTCAGCAACTTGTTCAAGAGTTTCTTTTATCTTTGAATCCCCTGCTTCGTTGTAAATGATAATATTTTTCATAAATACCGTCCTTGTACAATTTTATTAGTTATATTCTATTAAGTCATAATTTATTTTCATGTGATAACGTGATGCTTCTAACTTTACTTCGATTTATTTTTATTACACCTGTTGATGTATCAAGATCTAAAGCTACTTGATCAAGATATTTTACTTCTCCTGATAATTTTTTTACGGATCTTAAATAGCCAATTTCTATAACATCTCTTGCTTGCCCTTTATTCAAATCTCTATTCAGTTGAATAATACCGTCTTTTGTCTTTATGCTAACAAGATTACCTATACAGTGAATTATTTTGCCCTCTAATACTTTTCCATCTTTTGTTACCACAGTATCTGCCAACAAGGGTAATGTATTTAGAAGCATAACAGATATAAATATTATTTTTAAAATAGTGTGCATTTTTTAACTCCTAGTTTTATTTTAGATGAACTAATTTTATTTTAATCAAACAGATACTGTATTTATTTGGTCGATTCCTACTAATTCTAAATTATATAAATTAGGTCTGTTTGAAAACTCTGGAGCATTTAATGCAAGTACAGACTTATCATTATTGCTAAAGTTATAAGTTAGGCAAGGGTAGTAGCTTATAAACTCACCAACCTGTTTGCCTTTTTCGATATCCCATATTCTTATTCTATTATTCCAAGAGCCTAATATAAGATATCTATTATCATTACTTATAGAAATTCTAAAAACCGGATCATCTTTTATAATAAGCAGTTTATACAAATATGCCTTATTAATATCCCATATTCTAACGGTACCGTCTAAAGAAGACGAAACTAAAAAGTTGCCGTCATTACTTATTATTACTTTGGTAATATAGTCGGTATGATCTTCCAGAACTTCTTCAGCGTTTCCGGTTTCGGTATTCCAAATAATAATTTTACTATCCCAAGCCCCTGATATTATATACTTATTATCATTTGTGATTATTGCACTTTTTACAATATCATCATGCTTTTCAAAAGACCTTATAAGGCTTCCGGATGCTAAATCCCACATTTTAACTGATTTATCTTGTGAACTTGAAACAATAAATTTATTATCTTTACTTATTTGAATATCTTCTATTAACTGATTGTGGCCTTTAAATGCATTAAGGCTCTTACCTGTTTTTGTACACCAAGATATTATTGTATTATCATCAGATCCGGTTAAGACTTGAGAGTTATTACTTGTTATATTTAAACAATAAACAGATTTTTCATGCCCTTCAAAGGTATATATAGGTTTGATTGACTCAACATCCCATAATATAGCAGTGCTATCATCCGAGCCCGTGACAATGTATTTATTATCTGTACTGAAGACTGCACAGGTAACAAGGCTTGAATGTCCCTTTATCGGTTTAACCTGCTCTTTATTTAGCGTTTGAACCTCCCATATTTTTACGGTATTATCGGAAGAACCTGTTATAACATATTTATTTTCATTATCAAAACAAATACTTTCTATGGAATTATTATGCCCCTGAAGTATATTTAAAGTTTCTCCGCTTTGTGTGCAATATATTTTAAGTAATTTGTTTTCAGAGCCTGTTGCACAATATTTATTATCCTTGCTTAAAGCTGTTGAACTTATAAAATCATATTCATTATCAAATTTTTGGACTTCTTTATTTGTAAAAATATCGATAAGTCTTGCTTTATTATCTAAACTGCTATAAAAGTAAAAGAATCCGTCCTTACTAATTAATGAAGTTATATTCGGGTCATCTGAGATATTTTGTTCTTTAAGAAGTTTACAGGTTTCTAAATCCCATTGCTTTAATACATTATCAGTACTAACTGAAGTAATAGTATTAAAATCACTATTAATAAATACGGAAGAAATCATTTCATCATTTTGGTCTAGGCTGAAGACTTCTTTATTTTTATTAACATTCCAGCCTTTTATAGTAAAATCTTTACTGCCTGATATAATAAGTTCATTATCATGACTTATAGCAACACTTGTTATACTTGCAGAGTGAGCGTCAAAAGATTTTACCAGTTTTCCGGAGTGCAGGTTCCATACTTTTACTTTATGATCATCCGCACCGGAAACAATATAATTATTATCTTCACTTATAGTTAAGCAATTAATATCATCATCATGACCTTTTAACAGAAATATAACTTTGCCTGTTTCAATATCCCAGACTCTTATAAATTTGTCTCTTGAGCCTGTAACAATAAATTTATTATCATTAGTTATTTCTATACAAGTTACAGCTGCTGTATGTCCTAAAAATGTAGCTATAAAAGATTTATCAAATGAATTAATCTTATTGGTTTGTTTAATAAACAGGTTATTGCTTGCTAAGAGGAGTTTATCCGATTGATTCACAATATGCTCATATCCAAACTCAAAAGCAATATTTCTAAATAGTTGAATCAGATTAAATTTAGCTGTCTTACTTTTTGAATTTATTTTTTTAATGTTTAGAACTTCTTTGGATATAAGCCAGTATAAATTCTGAAGTTTCGATTTTATTTCGGAATTGTCCGGAGATATTTTTATTGCATCTTCAAAATACTCCAATACTTTTTCTATATTTGTATCTAATATTTCGTTTGATAAGTAATCAATATCTGAAAGTTTTTTATAAAAATTTATTGCTGCATACTCCTTAAATTCATCAATATTAGTTATCTTTTCTAAGATAAATTTCTGATATACTCCATGAAGTCTAAATTCAGTGCCATAAATTTTTTCACTTAGCCCAAGACCATAAAATGCCTCAACTTTATCTTCCAGTTTTCGGTAAAGGGTATCAAAGTTATCAAATTCAATACCTATAGCCATCCCAATTTTATTAATGGAAACACATTTAGAGTGTTTTGAAACAGCCAGGTATTTAAGTGCATTTTTTGAAAATTCATCATCAAATAAATTCCAAACCTTGTCAAAAATAAACCTGAATTTTTCTTCTAACAGTTCCTGAGGAGACAATGCTTCAATAGAGGGCCTACCCGCAAAAAATTTATTTTTAAACTCTGTAAAGTATATATTTAATGCATTATTTTCATTGCAATAGTTTAAAATATAGGCACCCGTTGTTTTTAATAATAATAAATTATCTTCCAACATTGCAGTTAGCTCATAAGAAGCTTCAAATTCTTGTTTGCTAAATGAAAATTCTTTTAATAAAAGTTGTAAGCTTTCTTCTCTTGAAATTTTATTAATTTCTAAAAAATTAACCTTTAAGCAGTTATCAGACTTATTATTTGTGGTTATTAAAATGCTTCCTTCCAGCGCACTTAAAACTGTTGTCACATATCCTGAACATATTTGAGTATATAATTTATTAAAATCTGTTAAATCATCAATAATTAATAAATAATTGGGATTATTTCCAAGGTGTTTAAATACGTTTAATACACAATTGATTTTATATTCAAAGTTATAATCCCTGTTAAAATCTACAAGCCCTAAGCTAAAAGCAAGCTTAAAAAATTCTTCAAGCATATTTCCGGAGCCGTTAATCCAATATACACCGGCAGGAAAATGTTCTTTATAGCTATATGCATATTCAATAGCGGATCTGGATTTACCTACACCGCATTTACCGTGTAAACATAAGATGTTATTTTCTTTTAATTGATTATTTATTAACTCTAACTGAGGCCTCCTGTCCAGTGAAATTTCATTTTTGGGTATTTCATAGGGTATAACAAATTTAATGTTACTCCAATTATCAGATTGAATGCTTGCTGTTGCCTGAGTGTAACCAATATTTTTCCTTAATTCTGCTATCTCGTTGAATATTTCTATAGACTCTTTATCTTTTACCCATCCAAATACTTCATTAAAGCACCTGAACTCCGTATTTACAGGTTCTCCATTTTCATTCAAAGTAATAATATTATAAAATTTATTTTTTGTAGATTCTGAATTTAAAGCTCCCGCTGTAAAGTTAATACAATTAGAACAATTTATATAACGAACTTTTGAGTCTTTATAGTTTTCGTTTTCACTATTAAGTAATATTACTGAATTTTTAGACATTTGAGCTTGCAAAAAATTACGCTCATATTCAGGTAATGTATCTATTGGATAATGAGTTAGTGCTATAACTTTTTCGTCTATATTTTTCTTCGCCAAAGAATCTGTAAATTGTTGAATACCCAGTAAAATATTTCCGTCTTCATCATTTTTATCACTCATTATAACACTGTTAAGACCTATTATTCTTAAGGGAAGATTATTAATAACTTTTCTTACGGAATAGTACGGTGATTCATCATTACTCCAGAAAATTTTAGGATTATTTAACTGATTTATAAAATAAAGATAATTATCAAATTTTTCTAATAGTACCTGATAGTCGGACAATTTGTTTAAAATTTGAGTTGAAAAATAGTCAGGATCTTTTTTTATTTCATCAACTATATATTTTTTTAACGCTATAGAAAAAGCATCAATTTTACTTCTGTCAACATCGTGATTTCCCGGTACTATAAATAAATTTTCCGGTTTGCAATTGGAAATTTTTAATAATTGATTTATCAAGCTAAGCGCCAACTCAAATTCCACTTTTTGACCGGAGTAAACAATATCGCCTGTAATGCAAATCAGATTAATATTTTTCTTATTATTAAGGCACCATTGCTTTACATCTTTAAGAAATGACTCTATTAAAAAATTATTATTTAAGCTACCCAATGATTTGATGCAAAATCCGGCAATATGTAAAATATTTAATTCGGTCATTAACAAAATCCTTTATTTAATTTAAGAAGAGGAAAATAAAACAGGTAAATACTATCGAACTAAATCATATATCAAAAAAAAATATTGTATATCATTAAGATATTTTACCTTTGTATTTAAGAAATTACAAGAATTATTTAAGGTATGTTAATCTTTTTAATTTTTCAAATTTATTCAAATTTACTTATATTAAGTATTTTCGTTGTCAAAAAAAATTTGAGATAAATTAAAATTCTAAGCTCAAAAATACTTTTCAGATTATTCTAATTTAGTGTTAAATCTAATAAAATGGTTTATAAATCTGAATAATAAAGAGTAAATTCGGAGTTTAATTTTGAACCGGAATAATAATTCTTTATTTTAAATAATATAATATAAGTTAATTTTTTTGAAGTAAAATATATTTAAGCTGGTAAAATAAGTGGTTTGGAGGTTGGAATATGTTAGAGAAAAAGATTGATATTTTTGATTCTACTTTAAGAGATGGTGCTCAAGGGGAGGGAATATCCTTTTCTGTAGAGGACAAGATTAAAATTGTAAAACTACTTGATGAACTGGGTATATCTTATATAGAAGCAGGTAATCCGGGTTCAAATCAAAAGGACTTAGAGTTTTTTGATCAAGTAAAAAAATTAAACTTAAAAAATGCTAAATTAACAGCTTTTGGAAGTACCAGAAGAAAAAATATAAAAGTTGAAAATGATAACAATGTGGAGTCTTTGTTAAAAGCACAAACTCCTGCGGTTGCTATATTCGGCAAAAGCTGGGACTTTCATGCAACTGAAATAATCAGAACTACTCTTGATGAAAATTTAAATATGATAAAAGAAACTATGGATTTCTTTAAACAAAACGGGAAAGAAGTGGTTTTTGATGCAGAGCATTTTTTTGACGGATATAAATCAAATCCCGAATATGCGATGGCAGCTTTGAACGCAGCTGTTGAAGGCGGAGCCGACTGTTTAGCTTTATGCGACACAAATGGCGGAAGTTTACCATTTGAAATTTTTGAAATAACCAGAAAAGTTGTTGAAAAATTTTCTGTAAAAATTGGTATTCATTGCCATAATGACGGTGGAATGGCAATTGCAAATTCATTGATGGCAATGGAGGCAGGTGCTATACAAATTCAAGGGACATATTTAGGCTTTGGAGAAAGAACAGGAAACGCAAACCTTTCTATTATTATTCCTAATTTACAAATTAAAAAGAAGTTAATATGTATACCATCTGAAAATTTGGAAAATTTAACTGATACAGCTAAAGCAATAGCTGAAATAGCTAATGTTACAATAGAAAATAAAGAGCCTTACGTAGGTAAAAGTGCATTTGCACACAAAGGTGGTATGCATATTGATGCTGTGGCTAAAGCTTCAGAATCATTTGAACATATTAATCCCGAAATAGTAGGTAATACCAGAAGAGTATTAATGTCAGAGGTTTCAGGACGAAGCACTATATTAAAAAGAATCCAAAAAGTAAATCCTGAACTATCAAAAGATTCAAAAGAAACTCAAGAAATTATAGATATGCTAAAACAGTATGAGTTTGAAGGCTATCAATTTGAAGGAGCCGAGAGTTCTTTTGAGCTGTTAATACATAAAAAATTAGGTAAATATAAGCCTGCATTTGAACTTGATCACTATAGAGTTATTGAAGAAAACTCCTTAAGCGGAGATAAAGATATCAATTCATCAGTTATTATTAAAATAATTGTAGACGGAAAAGAAGAAATTACCGCAGCAGAAGGCAATGGTCCTGTACACGCGCTGGACAAAGCATTGAGAAAAGCACTTGAAATATTTTATCCGCAGCTTAAAAAAGTGCATTTAACCGACTTTAAAGTTAGAGTACTTGATACAAAAGCAGCCACGGCTGCTAAAGTTAGGGTTATAATAGAATCTACAGATGGTTATAATATATGGACAACCATTGGTGTATCAACTGACCTTGTGAAAGCCAGTTGGCTAGCACTTGTAGATATGATTGAATATAAAATAATGCTGGACTTTCAGTTAAAAATATCAGAGAAACAATGTAGTTGTAATATTATAGATTAAATAAAAATAGGAGATTTCTAAACATGGAAATGACAATGACCCAAAAAATACTTGCGAAACACGCGGGTCTTGATAGTGTTAAGGCTGGACAATTAATTAAAGTAAAGCTTGATCTGGTTCTTGGTAATGATATTACAACGCCTGTAGCAGTAAAAGAATTTGCTAAAATAGGTGTTGATAAGGTCTTTGATAAGGATAAAGTTGCAATTGTACCGGACCATTTTACTCCTAACAAAGACATTAAAGCAGCAGAGCAGTGCAAATACATTAGAGAATTTGCACATGATAAAGATATAACCAATTATTTTGAAATTGGTGAAATGGGTATTGAGCACGCTCTTATCCCTGAGAAGGGACTTGTTGTTCCCGGAGATATTGTTATAGGCGCAGACTCTCATACTTGCACATATGGAGCATTAGGCGCATTCTCAACAGGTATTGGAAGTACTGATATGGCTGTTGGAATGGCAACCGGTGAAGCCTGGCTGAAAGTTCCTACTGCATTAAAGTTTGTGCTTACCGGCAAGCCGTCAAAATGGGTAAGCGGTAAAGACGTTATTCTACATATTATAGGTATGATTGGTGTGGATGGCGCACTATATAAATCCATGGAGTTTGTAGGTGACGGACTTAAGAATCTTTCTATGGATGATAGACTATCTATGGCTAATATGGCAATAGAAGCCGGAGGTAAAAACGGTATATTTTTAGTTGATGAAAAAACTATAGAATACATAAAAGCTAATTCTACAAAAGAATATACTATTTATCAGCCTGATGAAGATGCTGAATACGAACAGGTTTATGAAATAAACTTAAGTAAAATAAGGCCGACCGTATCATTCCCGCATTTACCCGATAACACAAGAACAATTGACGAAGTTGGTGATATAAAAATTGATCAGGTTGTTATTGGTTCTTGTACAAACGGTAGGTTAGAAGATTTAAGAGTAGCTGCACAAATACTTAACGGTAAGAAAGTTGCTAAAGGTATTAGAACTATAATATTCCCGGCTACACAAAAAATATATTTGCAGGCTATGAAAGAAGGTTTACTGGAAATCTTCGTAAATGCCGGTGCTGTTGTTAGTACACCAACTTGCGGACCATGTTTAGGCGGGCATATGGGGATTCTTGCTAAAGGAGAAAGAGCAGTTGCTACAACTAACAGAAACTTTGTAGGCAGAATGGGGCATGTTGAGTCTGAAGTATATTTGGCTAGCCCTGCTGTTGCGGCTATATCTGCATTAACAGGTAAAATTTCTAATCCTGAAAAATTGGAAGAACTTGTTTGTTCAAAAACCGCATCACAGTCCAAGTAATTTAATAATATTATTAAAAGGGAGATATATAAGATGAAAGCTAAAGGTACTGTATTTAAATACGGCGATAATGTGGACACTGACGTTATTATTCCTGCAAGATATTTGAATACATCTGATCCTAAAGAACTTGCAAAGTACTGTATGGAAGATATAGACCGAACTTTTGTTGAAAAAGTAAAAAACGGTGATATTATGGTTGCAGGTAAAAACTTTGGATGCGGATCTTCCAGAGAACATGCACCTATTGCTATAAAAGTAGCCGGTATATCCTGCGTAATTGCAAGTACATTCGCTAGAATATTTTATAGAAATGCTATTAATATAGGTTTACCTATTCTTGAGTGTGATGAAGCTGTTCAAGATATAGATACAGGCGATTGTATAGAAATTGATTTTAATGAAGGCATTATCTATAACCAGACAAAAGGTCAATCCTACAAGGCAGAGCCTTTCCCTGAATTTATTCAGGAAATTATAAAGTCTGACGGGTTAATAAAATACACAAGTAACAAAATTAAAGCTGGAGAATAGTGATGGAATTTAATATAGCAACCATACCAGGCGACGGCATAGGTCCTGATATAGTTGAACAGGCAATTAACGTACTTAAGCAAATCGGTAAAAAATACAAACATAACTTTAACTTTACTGAAGTACTGGCCGGCGGATGCGCAATTGACGCAACAGGCGAGCCTTTGCCAATGCAAACCATCAGAACATGCCAGGATAGCGATTCTGTTCTGCTTGGTGCGGTAGGTGGTCCTAAATGGGATAATTTACCTGGAGATAAAAGACCTGAAAAAGCACTTTTAGGCTTAAGATCGCAGTTAGGTTTGTATGCAAATATCAGACCTGCTATTTTACATAAATCATTAAAAGATGCATGTCCTTTAAAACCGGAAATAATCGGGGATGGACTTGATATTGTTGTAGTAAGAGAGCTTACCGGCGGCATTTATTTTGGTAAAAGGGGTAGAATGATCAATAACCAAGGAAATGAAGAAGCCTTTGACACGCTTACCTACAGTATTCCTGAAATTGAAAGAATTGCCAAAAGTGCTTTTGATATTGCAATAAAAAGAAATAAAAAAGTTACAAGCGTAGATAAAGCTAATATATTGGAAAGTTCCAGACTCTGGCGGGAAATAGTAACAGAGGTTGCAAAAGATTATCCAGAGGTTGCGTTAAATCATCTTTATGTTGATAATGCAGCTATGCAGCTTATACTTAATCCTAAACAGTTTGATGTTATTATTACATCTAATATGTTTGGTGATATTTTATCTGATGAGGCTAGCATGATTACAGGATCAATTGGTATGTTACCGTCAGCCAGTTTAGGTAATGATAAAACCGGTCTTTACGAACCTATTCATGGTTCTGCGCCTGATATTGCAGGTCAAAATAAGGCTAATCCAATTGCTACTATTTTATCAGCTGCTATGATGCTTAGATATTCTTTTACCCTTGAAGAAGAAGCTAATGTAATAGAAAATGCAGTTACAAAAGTTCTTGGATCTAACTACAGAACCGGAGATATAATGAGTTCAGGAATGAAAGAAGTTGGTACTAAAGAAATGGGTGAGTTAATTTGTAAAAATTTATAAATAAAATAAAAATTTTCAAACATTAATTATACTTAATTAAAATCTGCCATTTTTACTTTTGGCAGTATTTTATTATGTCTAAAATTTAACATTAAAAAAAATAAAATATATTGTAAACCAAGTATCGATTGTAATATATTAATAATAATTACAAAAAAAGAAGGTATTTTATAAGTGGATAATAAAAAAAGTATTGGAGATTCAGTTCACGAAAAAAAACTGGAAGCTCTTATCGACGATATAGCGAAGCTGGAAGTTGACCAGTCTAAAATAAAAAAAGAAGATCTTGAAATTTTTGAAGATTTTAATGCTACGCAAATTTTATATGCAATTTGTTTTTTAAAAATCATTCAAAAAGAAGACGATTTTGATATTATAAAAAGGTTAAAACTATCAAGCTCATTTTATAAGTTAATGATCAAAACCCTTAAAGAGAATGAGATTGTTAACAAAATAAATATCCTAAACGCTGAGTATCAAGACTCTCTAGGCTTAACAATAACAGAAGAGAAGGCCTATATGATAATGATGTTTTTCCTGAAAGGCTATGATTATATTATATACAATTATTCAGATGCTTCAGGGGAGGACAGGGAAGCGCTTTCAACCTTTATAAAAGCTTGTAGTCCCGGATTTCGTATTAAAGATATAGAAGAAGACATAAATAAAAATATTGATAAAGTAAACGAAATTGTTAAAATATTTAATGCAAATATTGGCAAATGGGCCAAAAGTAAAAATCAGACTATACTTATGATTTTAGCCCTTTCAGATGACTTGATTAACGCCAGTCATGGACTTATTGGGCAGATTCAAACACTCTTTTTTCAGATTGATTCCAAAGACATGTTAATTGATGACCTGATGGAATTTCTTCATCAGAATAACTTAATAGGCAAATTTGACAAGTTTTGCCAAGAAAGAAACGATGAAGATTAATTCATCCTTTATCTTTCTTTTTTTATTAGGATAACGCAGGTTTGACAAAAAAATAAGTAAAAATCGCTGAAACCATTATGAATATGAATAGGTGATTTCAGTTTTTTAGACTAATTTTAACAGTGTGAGATACTATGCAAATTTTTTCTTTACATTCAAGACCAGACTCCTGACCTGTTACAAAAGGAGTCTTTTGTTAAAATTTAATAATTATCTTTTATTATATTTAAATGAAGATTATTATCAATCTACCCAGTTTAGTACAGGCGGTGGCGGTGGCAGTTTATTATAATGATACTTTTGGGTAGTAGCTGGTTTTGTTATGGGTTTTGCTCTTACAGTGGGCTTTGCCTTTACTTTTGGCTTTGAAATAAAAGCACTTTTTGCTCCTTTAAAAGCATTTGCAGAAACAATTTTTAAACCTTTAGCCGTTGTTTTAGTTATAAACCATCCTGTTTTAAAAGTATATTTAGTTACAACAAAAACTGATTTAGTTGTATAGTAGACTGTAGAACCGAGAGCATCAGCAATAACTCCTGCATTAGCATTTTGCAATGTAAAAAAGAATACACAAACTGTTAAAAGAAATATTTTTTTTAAATTGTTCATAGCTATATCAATCATCTGTGGTCTCTAAACTTATAAATTATCCTATTGTATTGAAAAGAGTTATTTTTATATATTATTATTCACTTTTTAAATATTAAAAACCGCCTATCAAGGCATAATATACTAATAACTTCAAAATACGTTTTTAAATATTAATTTATTTTAATTATTTTTTTAGGAGTACTATATTACTCTTTTAGTTTAAATTATTAAGATTTAGTTTTATAACAGTATTATTTTTTTGCTCAGAAATGTATAAAAGATTTTTATTCTTGTTTACATATACAAAATAAGGTTTTTCTATGTCTTTTAGTACAACTTCCGACTCAGCACTCGGTGAAAGCTTAATAATATCGCTGGAAATATAGTTTGCAACGTAAATATTATCATACTTGTCTATAGTTATAGATATAGGACCATTGACCGGAAGTCCTTCAAAAAATACAGCTCTTTTACCATTTTTATCAATTTTTACAATTTTATCATTCAGATAATTTGCCACATAGGTATTTCCCGAAGTATCTTGCACTATACCTGTCGGGCCTTCAAAACCTTCATAAATTTTATTTTTTTCTGTTTTACTGCCTGCTTCAATAATAATTTTAGGCTTATCGGCAGGCTTTTCTTTTTTATCTAATATACCCAGCACATCTTTATAGAGTTTTTCGCATTTGTTAAACTCCTTAACGTCTTTAGGTACTAAAAATAAATAGGCTAAGGCTTTAGCCGGTTTATTTTTTTTATAATAGAGCATTGCAATCTTATAAATAGACTCATAATCGTTTTTATTAAAGCTGATTAGTTTTTCATAAACTTCTAAGGCTGCATCATAAAATTTTAAATGTTCGTAAATAATACCCATATTAAAATAAGCATCAATAAATTTAGGGTCAATTTCTATAGCCTCTTCTAGTGCAAAAAGAGCCTCTTTATGCAGTCCTTTTTTACTAAAGTCAATTGACTGATTGTATTTAGTAATTGCAACAGGGTCATAAGCATTTGCACTGCTGTTAATAAAGAATAAGCTTGCCAATAATATTAATGATATCTTAAAATTTAACTTCATTTATTCTCACCAAACTATTAGTACTATAATAATTATAATATATAAATTAAAAAAAAAAATAAAACTTACAAATTATTTTATTATTCAAACAGTTCTCCAATGATAGGAATACTGGATAAAAATCTTCCTATTGGCTTCTTTAGGGCTTTTGTATGATGAGGTGACTCCATTCTAATGTTACAATCCCTGGAACTGTAGATAGTTTTTATTTTATCATCCAGAGCTTTGGGTGATTGTCTGTATAAATATGCAGCATAATCTAATTCCGGATCCTTTGTACCTTTTCCATTGTTAATCCAAAATTTAACCTGATCTCTATAAGCATCCTGTTCTTCTGTTATAGATGTATAAGGATCCCTGTCTTTTGCATGGACAGCCTCATGTACTAAATATGCTGCAATTACTTTAGGCGATGCCCAACAATAACAATCTGATATTGTAATTTTACCTTCAGCATCTTCGTATTGAGCAATATTTGAGTGTCCGCCCAATTCAGCGGTTTCACCAAAATTTACCTGAATGCCGTTTAATGAATTAACTAAATCCTTAGGTGCATTGTTTCTAAATATTTTTAAAGATTGCTTAAGGTTCTCATCTTTATGCTGTTGCTTTTGTATTTGAGCTAAAATAGGATTAAACTGTTCTAATATTAAGTTGTCTAATTCTTTTACTGCTCTTTGGGCTAAATCAAAACCAGGATTAATTTTAGTTGCCTGTTTATAATATTTTATTGCATTTTCATACAAATGCATATCTTTAAAACACTCACCGGTGAGTGTTAAAGCTTCAAGATCTTCAGGATTTTCTTTTAGTATATTTTGATAAACTTTAATAGCATCAGGCAATTTCTCAATTTGTTTGTAAGAGTCAGCCAGTTTTAGCTTAACAGCATAAAAATCCGGTTTAATTTCCAAGCATTTTTTATAGTTTTTTATAGCTGTATGATATCTTGACAAGTCGTAAGACCTGGTCGCAGCTTTTAAATATTTGTTTAATTCTTTTTCTCTTAACTTTTGATTGTTTATAAAATAGTCAGTATTACCAAAATTTATTTGAGTGTAATTTGTTCCTAATTTGCTATGAAATGAAGCTTGAGCCTTTGTATTTACATTATTATACATTTGAGCATTAAAGTTATTAGGCTTTAAAGATATTGAATAATTTATGCTCATATAATTACTCCGGTTAAATTAGCTTCAGGAAAAATATTTTTTATAGTTATTATAAATCAGATTTAAAAAATGTAAATTTTGAATTTTTTTATCGAATAATTTTATTAGAATTAACAGTTAAATATTTAAAAGAGCCTGATAAATAAATTTGACACATAAATAAGAAATATTTATTTTTATTAAAAATTTTTACGATAAAACATAAAACTAAATTAAAAATATACTATAAAATAGTAATATATATCTTTTGATTAATAATAAATTGATTAAAAGAAAAAAGACTATTGCATAACTAAAAATACTAGTATAATGTTATTGGTATACTAACTCAAAAATACTTTTCAGATTATTCAATCAGATAAAAGCCAATTAAAATAAGCTAAACTCTGAAAAGAGAAATCTGAAATTTAATTTAAAACCAGTATATACATTGATATCCTGCTTATTTTTTTTTAAATATAATTATGCTTTTGTAGAGGAAAGGAGCAAGAGGGTGAAAAAGGAATATGCTGATGTAGTCGTGGTTGGAGCAGGTCCGGCAGGTATAGCTGCTGCAATAACTCTTGCACGTGCCAACAAGGAAGTGGTTGTTATTGAAAGGGGATCATTTCCCGGAAGTAAAAATGTTTTTGGAGGAGCTATCTATTGTCAGCCTACTGAAGAAATATTTCCGGAGTTTTGGAAAACCGCACCGGTTGAAAGATTTAATATAGAACATAAATTTGCATTTCTTGGAGAAGATTACGGTACGGTTCTGGGGTATAAAAATCAGGAGCATTCCAAAAAATTCAACAGCTTTACTGTTATGCGTCCTAAATGGGATAGATGGTGTGCAGAGCAAGCTGAAAATACAGGCGTGCATATAGTTAATGAAACAATGGTAACAGATTTGCTTGAAGAAGATGGCAATATTGTGGGCATTAAAACAGAATTAGAATGCTTTTACGCAAGACTGGTTATAATTGCAGATGGAGTGAATTCAATTTTAGCCAGAAAAGCAGGCCTTAGAAATGATTTTAGACCAAAAGATATAGCACTTGGGGTAAAAGAAGTAATAAAACTCCCTAAAGAAACTATTGAAGACAGATTTAACCTGGAAGGCAATAGCGGCAGTATCCATACAATACTGGGCAATCCAATGAATAACATGGTAGGTTTGGGTTTTATATATACAAACCTGGATTCGGTAGTAATCGGTATAGGTGTATCCCTGGAAGATCTTTCAAATTCCGGGAAAAAACCTTATGATTTACTAAATGAAATGAAAAAGCATCCTGCTATCAGACCTTTAATAAAGGGTGGAGAATTATTAGAATACTCTGCTCATTTAATACCTGAAGGCGGATATAAATGCATTCCCAAGTTGTATGGTAATGGAGTAATGGTAGTTGGAGATGCTGCAATGCTTGTGAATAATGTACATTGGGAAGGAACAAATCTAGCGATGCAAAGTGGAAAACTTGCAGCGCAGAGCGCAATAATTGCTCTTGACAAAAATGATTTCTCAGAAAATACACTTTCTCTCTATCAGAAAAAAATTGATGAAAGCTTTATGATGAAAGATTTGAAGACTTACAAGAATGTTATGGATTTTATAAAAAATAATAAAAAAATTGTAACAGACTTTTATCCGGCAAAAGCCAGTGAATTTTTGAATCAATTTATAACTATAGACGGTATTCCAAAGAGGAAAAAGTACTTTTCTTTTATATCAAATCTTTTAAAGGAGAGAAAACTTTATATTTTCAAGGATATTTGGGCGTTTACTAATATAGGCAGGAGTATTTTGTTAAAATGATTAAAAGTAAAAAATTGATTCCTGAAAATATTGATGATAAGTTATATACTGTAAAATATAATCCCGACCAGAAAACTCATTTGTACCCCAATCAAGACGATTGTATGACTTGCATAAAGAAAACTTGTACAATTGTGTGTCCTGCTAATGTATATTATTGGGACGAGGATTTGAACAAAATTTTAGTCGGATATGAAAATTGCCTAGAATGTGGTGCATGCAGAATAGCTTGTGAAAAGCAAAGTTTAGGTTGGAATTATCCACAAAGCGGGTATGGAGTGAGCTTTAAACAAAGCTAAATATAGGTTAAGAAAATGGTAGAAGAAAGTAATAAAAACAGAAGATGGTACGATAAAGACCCTATTCTTTCAAAGGCAATGAAAATACTTGAAACATCAGACGATAAGTTCCAAATACAAATCGCCATTAATTTAATTAAAGTGATAATAGAACATAATATAGAGAATAGCACTTATCTTTCAGTGGATGATATTATGATGGCGGTGGAAGAAGGTAGGTGTGGAAAAGGTAATGCCAGGTGGTATGATATTGATAATACATTGAGAACCGCAATACAGATGTTAGAAAATTGTTCTCAAGATACACAGGAAAAAATAGCCAGAGATATTGCAGATTTAGTAAGAAGAAAGTTTAGAAACCCCTCTGATGACGGTGATTATTATATTAATTAATTTATAATTATATTAATTTTGTAAATTATTAATAAGAAAGTTTTTAAAACCTAAATACATTACATTTATTCTACTTGATTTTTTTCTTCTTTTTAGGTTTCATTAATTAAGTAATTAGCTATAAGCATGAATATATTAACTCTAAAATACTTTTCAGATTATTTAATCGTATTTAAATTTAATAAAATAGGTTATTTTAAAGAGTAATCTAACATAGATTAAATAATAATTTTATTATTAATATAGTAAGATAAAGCGAGGTTTAAGAAATAAGTGGAACAACAAGCAAAAACAAGTAAAAAAGATTCTCAAGGAGTAAAATCATCTGAATGGAAAGAAAGAGTAATCCAAATCAGAAGAGTAACTAAAGTTGTTAAAGGTGGTAAAAAACTTAGCTTTAGAGCGGTTGTTGTTGTTGGTAATGCTAAAGGTCAAGTTGGCGTTGGTGTGGGCAAATCAAGTGAAGTAATAGGCGCAATACAAAAAGGTGTTGCTGCTGCTAAAAAGAATATGATTACTGTACCATTGTTTAAAAAGACTATTACACATCCAATTAATGGTAGAGCTGGTGCCGGCAAAGTTATGCTTAGACCTGCATCCGAAGGTACCGGTATTATCGCTGGTGGTGCATCAAGGGTAGTGCTGGAATTAGCTGGTGTTGAAAATGTTCTCGCTAAAAAGCTTGGCTCTCAATCCCCATTGAGTAATGCCAGAGCTACAATGAACGGATTAGCTTCTTTAAGAACATTTAAAGAAGTTGCACAGAGCAGAGGATTAACACTTAGCGAAATGCTAGGGTCGTAGTTGAGGAAAATAAAAATGGAAGAAAATAAAACAATAAAAATAACATTAAAGAAAAGCCTTATAGGTAAATCTGAAAGGTTTAAAGCCATAATTAAATCGCTAGGCTTTAAAAGACTACATCAAACAATAGAAGTAAAAGATACACCTGCTATAAAAGGTATGATAAACAAAGTAAGCCATATGGTAACAGTAGAATAACAGGGTAATAAAATAATGGAAAATTCAATGTTAAAGATAGATGATTTAAGCCCGGCAGAAGGTGCTACACATAGACCTAAAAGAAAAGGTCGCGGTCGTAGTTCAGGAATGGGTAAAACTTCTTGTAGAGGTCATAACGGTGAAGGTCAAAGAGCTGGAAGAAGTAAAAAGAAAGGCTTTGAAGGCGGGCAAATGCCAAGCTACAGAAAGTACCCCAAACTAAAAGGCTTTACCAGACCCAGAACAATAATTTACGCAGAAATTAATGTACAAGATCTTAATAAAATAGAAGCTGATGTAATAGATTTAGAAAAATTAAGAGAATTAGGTTGCATTAAATCAAAAAAATACGAAGCACTAAGAGTATTAGGCAAAGGAGAAATTACTAAAGCTGTTAATGTAAAAGCTAACTATGTTACTCCTTCTGCTAAAGAGAAAATTGAGTCAGCCGGTGGATCAGTTGAGGTAATCTAACAATGGCTAAAATTAAAATGCCTACACCTGATGAAATTTCGGGCATGTGGCAAGCTTCGGGCTTAAAAGAAAAATTAATATTTACTTTTGCGATTATTGCTGTGTTCCGTTTAGGAGCACAGATTCCAATATTTGGGATAGATAGCGAAGCTTTTAAAGAGCTAGCTGCAGGGGCAAATATAATTGGATTTTTAGACATGTTTACAGGTGGGGCTTTAGGCAAGGTTTCAATATTTGCGCTAGGTATAGGTCCCTATATTACAGCATCAATTATTATGCAATTAGTTGCTGTGGTGATTCCTCCATTGGAGAAGCTGCAAAAAGAAGAAGGTGATGCTGGTCGCAGAAAAATTTCTCAATATACAAGGTATTTGACCTTAGGACTGGCGTTATTTCAATCTTTGGTATTGATGATGTTTATATATAGACAAGCAGGATCAGCAATAATTTTACCTGATCTAAATCCTGCTTTGGTCTTTGCAGGAGCATTAATAGGATTAACAGCAGGTGCTGTCTTAGTTATGTGGTTAGCTGAGCTGATTACAGAAAGAGGACTGGGTAATGGAGGCTCTCTTCTTATTTTTGTTGGGATTATATCACAGATACCTGTTTATATAGAAAGAACAGGTAAGTTAATTGCCGGAGATACCAGGTTACAGCTTTCGCTGGTTGCTTTATTACTTATTTTCTTTGCTACAATAGTTTTTATTGTAGTTATGCAAGAAGCAATAAGAAAGATAATAGTGGTTAATGCAAAAAGGCAGGTTGGCAATAAAGTATATGGCGGCGTAAATACTCATATTCCATTTAAATTAAATCCCGGCGGTGTTATGCCTATAATTTTTGCCATTGCTATATTATTATTTCCGGCAACTGTTTTAGGTATTTTGGGGCAAGATCAAGGTTTATTAAGCAATATTGCCACTTTTTTAAACACAGAGATATTTTCTCCTGCTAAATTACCTTATTATGTAATATATTTTCTGTTAATCTTTTCATTAACATTCTTTTATGCATCAATTATGCCAAACATGCAGCCAAAAGAAATAGCTAATAATTTAAAAAAGCACGGCAGCTCAATTCCTGGTGTAAAGCCGGGCAAACCCACTGCCGACTTATTAGATAAAATTTTATCAAGAACTACTTTTATAGGAGCAGTAGGCTTGGGCTTGGTTGCACTAATTCCTGTAGCAGCAAGTGCTTTAACGGGAGTTGAAACACTACAAGGTATAGGTGCTACATCTCTTATCATTATGGTTGGTGTTGCGCTCGATTTTATTAATCAAATTAAGACACATTTATTAGTTAGGCAATATGAAGGTTTCTTAAAGCAATGAGTATAAGAGCATTATTTTTAGGTGGCCCGGGCAGTGGGAAAGGAACTCAGGCAAGCATTCTTTCCAAAACAATGAATATTCCTCATATTGATACAGGCTCTCTGTTAAGGACAGAAATAGCTTCTTGTAGTGAAAACGGTCTAATTGCAAAAAAGCAGATTGATAATGGTCAACTAGTGCCTTATCAAATTGTAGCAAGTATGATTAAATGCAGATTGAATAAACCGGACTGCGCTAATGGCTTTATATTGGACGGTTTTCCAAGAAGCCTGGAGCAAGCGGAAGGTTTTGAAAAAATATTAAAAGAGTTAAATATTAAAATTGATGTAGTTTTAAATATTAATATTTCTGAGGATATATTGATTGCAAGAATGGCATATCGTAAATCCTGTCCTACTTGTGGGGAAAAGTATAATACAAGGCTAAAACCTCCTAAGCAAGATAATATTTGTGATAATTGCAACTCTTCATTAATACAAAGGTCAGATGACTCTGAAGAAACTGCAATAAAAAGAATTGAAACTTACAAAAAAGAAACTGAGCCATTAATAACCTATTATAATGATCAAAACCTAATAGTAAATATTGATGGGAATCAGTCAATTGAAGATATTTTTAAAGATATATTAAGCTTACTTAAAGAAGAAAAAAATAATGATAACAAAAAAATCAAAGCATGAAATAAAATTAATGTCGGCTGCCGGTGATATAGTTGCTGAAGTTCTGGAAATGATGCAAAATATTGTCAAGCCAGGTTTAACAACATTAGAACTTGATGAGATTGCAGAGCGTATAATTAAAGAAAACAAGGCAATACCGGCATTTAAAGGATATAGAGGCTTTCCTGCAACAATTTGTGCCTCGGTAAATGAACAGGTTGTACACGGTATACCAGGTGAAAATACTGTTTTACAAGATGGTGATGTCATAAGTATAGATGTTGGTGTGATTTACCGCGGACTAATAGGAGATGCGGCAATAACAATTCCTGTAGGTGATATTAGTGCTGAAGTATCAAAATTATTGGAAGAGACAAATGCGGCACTCTATGACGCTATAGAAAAAGCAGTTGCAGGTAATAATTTGTGTGAAATTAGTGGTGCTATTGAAGATAGGGCAAGTATGAACGGCTATGGTGTTGTAAAACAATATGGCGGTCATGGTGTCGGAAGAAATTTACACGAAGATCCGTTTATCTTTAATTATAGAACCGATGATCCGGGCCCTGTACTAAAACCTGGTTATGTTATAGCTATAGAACCAATGTTTAGCCTAGGAACAGGAGATGTGCACGAGTTGGATGACAATTGGACAGTTGTTACTAACGACAATAAATATTCGGCACATTTTGAACATACAATTTTGATAACTGATGATAAGCCAAAAGTTCTTACTGTCAAAAGTTAACAAATGTAAAATTTTCTAAAATTTTTTACAAAACTTTTTTTTAAAATGTAAAATTAAACAAAAGACTTGTAAAAAAACATGTTCTAGGTAGAATTTATTTAGAGTGTTTTAAAATTTAGAGGTGTTAATGTCAAAAGACGTAATTGAATTTGAAGGAACAATCATAGAATCTTTACCTAACGCAATGTTTAGGGTGGAACTGGAAAATGGGCACATGATCTTGGCCCATATTTCTGGCAAAATACGTAAAAATTTTATTCGTATATTGCCAGGAGACAAGGTTAAGGTTGAGCTAACACCTTATGATTTGACCAGAGGACGAATTACTTACAGATTGAAAGGTTAATTTTAGCTGAAAGGATACAAAATAATGAAGGTCAGAGCATCTGTAAAAAAAATATGTGAGCATTGCAAAGTTATTAAAAGAAAAGGAAGAGTGGCTGTAATTTGTACAAACCCAAAGCATAAACAAAGACAAGG
>JANQHM010000231.1 GCA_028282645.1 Candidatus Gastranaerophilales bacterium | reverse complement strand
GTTAAAGCTTGCATCGCCTTGCCAAGCAAGCCGCTTCAGCTTTAACATCGCAGTCCTTAAATGAGCCTTTATTATTGATATAACCAGCTTTTATTTTTTTAACCAGAGAGGCTCTTATAAATAGTTTGTCAGTAAATTATTTATCATAAACTTTTTCGTTTAAAAAATATTTCCAAAAAAAATAATACCCTTATTATATTTATCAAAACACCTTTACATATATTAATATTAGAGATTTAGCAAAGTAAAAAAAGTACTTGAATAAAGAACCCTCCTCACGTATATATATACTAAGGAGGGCTTAACATTGATAAAATCATTCAAATTATTGTTTTGTTCAGATTCTGCTTTTCAGAAATTTTCAAACTCCGTGACGTGTTACAATAATTAATATTTTTTTAAAAATTTTAATTATTAAAATAAAAAAAAATTGAAAAATAAGCAACTTATCTAAAAAGCGACCTTCTGGTAGAACTTAAAAAAGTTTCCATGCTTTTGTAATTATAAATTTTTTTATTTACAACTGAATCCGTTGAACCAAAGTTAAAATTAAGCTTGCCTGAAATCAAAATCTCAGAAGCATCTGTTTTGTTGCCAGGTGGCTTGTCATTTTTAGTTATATAATTACGAATTTTGGATGCAGAATAATTTCTTGCTATAGGTACAAAAATACCAACACTTACCAAAGTACCAAGAAGGCTGCCAACCATTGCGACGCCTTTTTGAAATTTTTGAAGATCACTTCCTTCAGTACTAAGAGCTTCTTTAATTTTGTCTTTACTTGCATTGCTAAATGACTCAGGAAGTATTTTTCCTTTTGCTACAGCTTTTTTTAATACAGCTTCCATGGGACCTGTAAATGCTAAAAATAAACCAAAAGTAATAAGACCTTCTGCTATCTCTTGAGGAATAAGAAACTTTTTTTCATATTTGGGTATTTCATCATTAATAGCAATTGCAAGACCTTCGGCTAATGATGATAAGCCTAATGTTAAGGCCATTGTTCGGGATAAAAACTGGGCAGGATTATTTTTGTAATATTCTCCACCTCTTTTTGCTAAAGAATATATTTGTTTTCCTATATTAAGCATGCTTTGAACACCCCCCTGATTTACCGGTTTTTTTACATGTTTCAGGAGAAAATTTTCTTAAGAATGAATTAATAATAAAATTTGTAAGAGGTAAATCAACTGTAAACATAGTAATAACAGTCATTGCTATACTGGCAACCTGCTTTACTCCATCAGCCAATTTTTTGTTTTTAATCAATTCATTAGGTAGTTTTAAGACTTTAGGTAACTTTTCATGATGTTTGACCAGCAAATCCCATACTATACAAGTTCCCCACCTTGTACCTATGCCCACTAAAGCTCCTGCCAATATTTTGGCTAAGGTCTTAGCCAGGGAACATTTTCTTGTATCTTTTGATTCTTTTCTATTTGACCACCAATCTACAAAAGGCTGCGTGCCCAGCTCAATTAATCCGATAATAGCCCTTTGTTGAAATGGTTGAAGGTTACCAAACTTTTGCAAAAAGCCATCTTTGCCGGTATTTATATATATTTTAGGCATTTTTTCTGCAATGCTATCCGTAATCCTATCCATTGCATTACTTTTAAATGCAACATTTGAAGCATTGTTTGTTTGTTTTAATTTCTGATGTCTTTTAAAGTTGTTTGTTAACGCTATCATAAATATCTTTATATACTATATCTAAAATACTTTTCAGATTATTCAACTGGGTTAAAAGTAATAAAATAATCTATTTTCTGAAAAGAGTAACCTAAAATTTAATTTTGAACCAAAATAAAATTCTGTCGCCCTATATTTTAAATATGGTAATTGAAAAGTATTTCCTTGACAAAGTCTATGTGTTTATTAGCCGGAAGGCAAAGGTATAAAAATCATATAAAAATTGGTAAAAAAAGCTAAATTTAATAAAAAATTATCACGTTTGATAAAAAATTATAAAAATTTTGATTAATTTATTACTTATTTTTTTTAAAGTACTAAAAAAATTTAATGTTAAAAATTGTTAATTAATCGGCAGTTAAAATTAAAAAAACAAAAAAAAAGATTCTTTTTCTTTAGAATCTACAATTAAACACTACCAGTTTTTAAATTCGGATTACAATTTTAAATATCTGCCTATTACTCTTAACTTATTCCTTGACTTGCTTGATTTAGCATTCTAATTCTTTTTTTATAATTCTCTTTTGATCCACCCAATTATATAAAAAATTTATCTGTAAAAAAATTTACTTAAAATCTGTCAATATAAAAAAAATTTAATTTATTGTTACATTATATTTTACAATATCGTAATAAGTCAAACTATCACGAATTAATGCAAAGAAAAAAATATAGATAGAAAAGAACGTTTATAGTTTTTTTACAGATAACCTTATGCTATTAGTTACAACAGACACAGAACTAAAAGCCATAGCCAAAGCGGCAATCATAGGATTAAGCAAAATACCGAACCCCGGATACAAAACTCCTGCCGCCAAAGGAATGGCAATAACATTATAAATAAAAGCAAAAAATAAATTTTGTTTCAAAGTCCTCATAGTCTGCTTGGATAAATTAAAAGCCTTAACAATACTGCCTAAATTTCCTTTAATAATAGTAATATCAGAAGACTCAACAGCAATATCAATGCCAGAACCCATTGCAATACCAACATTAGCTTGAGCAAGGGCAGGCGCATCATTTATACCATCACCTACCATAGCAACAATTTTACCTTCTTCCTGAAGTTTCTTAACAACGAGAACTTTTTCTTGTGGCATTAGTTCAGGTATAAATCTTTCTATGCCTAATTTTTTTGATATTGATACTGCAACGACTTTTTTGTCACCGGTAAGCATTATCACTTCAATATCCATAGATTTTAATTTATTTATAGTATCTTCAGCATCAGGTTTTAACGGATCATAAATAGCCATTATTCCTCTTGCTTGTTTATTAATAGATACACAAACTACAGTTTTTCCTTCAGTGTGAAGCTCATGAATTTTCCCGGCAAAAGGGGTAATATCTATATTATTAGATTTCATAAAACTTTCCGAACCGATTAAAATCTCTTTACTGTCAACAAGGGCAAATACTCCCTGCCCTGGCAGCGTTTTAAAATCTTTGGCCTGAACAAGATTAATATTTTCATTGCCAGCCTTTTTAACAACAGCAAGAGCCAAAGGGTGCTCAGATAATTTTTCGACAGAAGCAGCATAATATAACAGCCTTTTGTTATCAATATTAGCATAAATATCTGTTACAGCAGGCTCGCCTATCGTTAAAGTGCCTGTTTTATCAAACGTTATAGCTTGTATTTTCTCAGCAGATTCAAGGCTTTCAGCATTTTTTATCAAAATACCGTTTTTAGCACCAAGTCCTGCCCCCACCATAATTGCAGTAGGTGTAGCCAGTCCTAAAGCGCAAGGGCAAGCAATAATAAGAACAGCAACAAAGGTTATAATAGCCAAAGGTGGATTAATACTCAACCAAACAAATAAAGTTAAAAGCGCAATAGCAATGACCGTAAAAACAAAATATCCGCTGATAATATCAACCAATCGCTGCACCGGTGCCTTAGAAGACAACATATTTTTCACCAAATTTATAATCTGGCTCAAAGTCGTATCTTCACCGATTTTAGTTACCTTAAACCTAAAACTGCCGGTTTTATTAATAGTTCCTCCAATAATACTGTCTTGCACTTTTTTTTTAGCAGGCAGACTCTCGCCCGTTATCATTGACTCATCAATAGTCGAAGAACCTTCAATAATTTCTCCGTCAAGTGGTATTTTCTCGCCCGGCTTAACCAAAATCATATTTCCGACTTTTATATCATCAATTAAAACTTCTTTTTCCCCCTCTTTGCTTATAACTAAGGCTTTATCGGGTTGCAATTCCATTAATTCTTTTACAGCTCTGGAGGCCCGACCCTTTGCTTTTGCTTCAAGCGTCCTGCCCAGTAATATTAAAGATATAATTACAGTTGCAGTTTCATAATATACTTCCGGTTTTTGTCCTATCAATTCAAAGGCCCGAGGATAAACAGTACTCATAAGGCTATAAATAAAAGCAGCACCCGTGCCGAGCGCAATAAGCGTATTCATATTAACAGACTTTTTCTTTAAAGCTTTAAAAGCTCCAATATAAAACTGTCTGCCAAAAACAAAAATAACCGGCAACGATAATCCCGAAAGAACCCAATTTTTATAAGGAAATTCAATCATTAACATACTAATAATAAATATAGGCAGAGTAAAAATAAGACTTAGCATAAAATTTTTTTTCTGCTCTTGATACTCCTGTTCCTCTTTTAAATTTGCATCTTCTTTTTTAATAATATCCTCAGGCGTGTACCCTGTATCAATAATAACCTGCTTTACATCCGCAATTACCAATTTTTCAGGATCAAACTTTATAAACGCGCTTTTTATAGCAAAGTTAACTTTTGCTTCATTTATTCCCTGTTTATCATTTAGGGCTTTTTCTATTTTTGCAGCGCAACTTGCACAGCTCATATCGTATATTTTAAGTTCTATATTTTTATCATCCATAACTAGTCTCCTTCTATATTTTTTTATATTTTTAAAAATCTTTAGTTTTAAAAGCAATTTTAAAAGATAAAAAGATAATTTGTTTTTAATAAAGTAAGTAGGTCATTAATTAGGTATAACAAACCAGTTTTTTTATTAAATAGCATTTAATACAACAACGTCTATTATAAAATAAAATGCAAAAATTATAGATAAAAAACCAGGTGATGCTCATCACCTTTCTTTATGTCATCGCTGCAAGCTTTTGATATAACTTAAGTTTACTTGTAAGCAAAAGAGAAAATATTTACGTATAAAATATTCAGTTAATTAAAAAATGGGTATTTTATTATGAGATGCATAAAATTACAAGAATATAAAGATCCGGCAGACTTTTTTCATTAAGCAATGTTACAAAATTAGCATTTTTACATTTAAAGAGCCTGCAAAAAATTTAAAAATATGCTATGA
>JANQHM010000135.1 GCA_028282645.1 Candidatus Gastranaerophilales bacterium | reverse complement strand
TATCAAACGTAGCACTCATTAAAATCCGTCTAAAAAACTGAAACCATGATGAATACATGGTTTCAGCGATTTTTGCTTACTTTTTTGTCAAACCTACGTAAACAGAGGTGAATTTTAAGGTCCCTAAAATCCTATTATTATACACTTATCAAATTTTCTTTTATTCTTTTTATACAGAGATTTTTACTGTAATGCCATTCACGCGCTGTTATGCGCATAACTATCCAACCGCAGCGCTCCATTAAATCTTGTTTATGAACATTCGGATAAATATTATCAGATTGCTCAATGCTATTAGCCTTTATTCCGTCAAATTCAACTATTATGGCATTTTTATTATTATGAATCAACATATCAGCTTTTAAGCATGCTGTTTCATAGTTAGGAATAACATTCAGCCCTTCTTTGCGACAAAGCTCTGCTATTTCTTTTTCTATAAAATTATTATAAGTATAATCTTCTTCAGATACAGGTGCTTGCTGTTCTATAGATTCAATGTATTCTAAATAATTTCTTAACAAGCCGTGGAATAAAGAGTTTGATTCTTTGGAAACAAAGCATAAGAGGTTTTCTCTTGCTCTTGTTATTGCTACATTAAATAAGTTAGGCTTTTGAACAAAAGTTAAACTTTGATGATGGCTATTTTCAGCCAGGGTAAAAGATAATAAAATAATATCTTTTTCATCACCCTGGAAAGTGTGAGCGGTTCCTATTTCAATTTTATGCCTTTTTATGATTTCTCCTGTCAAAACCTGATTTACTGCCTTTTTAACAAGCTCTACCTGGCTTCTGAATGGAGATATAATTCCAATAGTTTGTTTAATGTTTTCCTGCTTATTTTGTTCAATAATTTCTAACAGCCTTTTCATTATGCTTTCGACTTCCATCATGTTTCTGGTGCTGTCCAGGTCTACTTTTGCATCTTTTACGATATTTAGCTCGATATTTTTATCATTAAAAGGCAGGTTCTTTTTCATAACTCTGATTCTGTTGCCGTAAAATTCTTTATTACTAAAGCATATAATCTCTTTTGGGCTTCTGTAATGCTCATCTAAAAGAATCTGGCTTGTTGAATAAAAATTAGCCAAATCAAAAACTGAATTTGTCCTAAACCTCCACATTAACTGATATCTGTCGGGTATGTCATATTGGCTTAAAAACGACTGCTCTTTTGCTTTCTCTAAAAAGGACATGTGTGCAAGTTGTTTATCATCGCCGACTATTACAGCTTTTTTTGCTCGAAACATTGCAGGGAAGCAACTGGCTATGTCACACTGAGAAGCCTCGTCTATAATAACAACATCAAAAATACCCGGCTTTAACGGTAGTGATTCTGACAATGAATAGGTTGTAACTGCCCAGCAGGGAAACGCCTCTAATAAAGGTTCAAAATCTTCTTCGTGTAATAGCCTGTTTTGTAAATTTTTTTTTCTTTCCATCAGGGTTTTACAATGTATCATTAGTCTTTGGCGTTTAAACTGATCTCTTATTAATGATTTTAAAACTTCTCGTCTTTTATTTTTAAGCACGGAAATAGCTAATAATCTCTCTTGTTTTTTTAGGTCGTTTATTTCTTTTAAAGATTCCTGCAAGTTACCTTTTTTATTAATAAATACTTCTTTTTTCCTTAAGTTATTATATAGTTCTTGCTTTACCAGATCATTATTAAGTTTGGCAAGAGTATCTTCAGTGGGTTTTAAATTTTTTAGTTTTAATTTATTCATTAAATATTTAAATCTGATATTTTTATTTAATGTATCCATAAAAGCGGTTTTATTACTTAATGAATGAATTTTTTCAAGAAGCTCTTTGCTTTTCTGAATTTCGTCAAGTGTTAAATCTTGTTGTATTAGTTCTTCTTGATTATTTTCCTCTAAAAAGTCTTGATATTTTTGGTTTATATCAAACCATTCCTCTTCACAATTAATTATTTCTTCACAATTTAGCTTTAGATTATTTATTTTATTTTTTATATCTCCTAAATCTTGTATTTCTGTTAATAAAGAGTTTTCAAAACCAGTATCGAGATCAACTTTATTGCTTAATAAATCTTGCAGTTGAAAATACAGTTTTTTTTGATA
This sequence comes from Candidatus Gastranaerophilales bacterium, assembly GCA_028282645.1. Taxonomy (GTDB): domain Bacteria; phylum Cyanobacteriota; class Vampirovibrionia; order Gastranaerophilales; family JANQFW01; genus JANQFW01. Next base: position 1,465 of record JANQHM010000135.1, on the reverse strand, counting down.
ATCACCTTTACCGGCCCTTAAGCATAAAAAAGGTGCGCCAAACTTATTTAATCGTTCGCCGATAACGTCAACAGCTTTATCCATCCTTGAGACAACAAGAACTTTTTTATTATTGGCTATTAAATGAAAAATTAAGTTTACAATCGTCTGAGTTTTACCGGTTCCCGGCGGGCCAAAAACTGATACTACATCATTTGTTTGAATTGCCTTTAAAACATCTTCCTGGCAATCACTCAATTGAAGCGGCACAATAGGAAAGAAGTTTTTTAGTTCTTTTTCTTGTTTATCAAATTCTATATGGGATTTTTCTTTAAGCTTTTTACTGTTTACAAATTCTTCCTGAATAGTATTTAAGCTGGTTTCTCTAAACATACCGGCTGGTTTTTCAGACATTTGAGTTAACTCGTGCAGTACACCTGCGGTTGGGCTTGGTCTTTTGGTTAAAATAACAGCTGAAGAGTCTGTTAATTTTAGGGGTGTGTGTATGAACCTTTTTTCTTCTGTAGATTGTAAGTAGCTTCTGTAGAGGGTTTCTGATAACTTTTGTTGAGAATCTTCTTCTTTATCATCATCCTCTTCATTCTTAATCCCTGTTGCTTTAATTAGAGATTCTTTATCATTGTTTTCTTCTTTATTTTGTTCTTCTTCCTGAGTATCAGGATTTTCTTGAATGTTATCTATAGTTATATTTTCTATATTTAGCCCAGGGACTATTGATTTTAAAGTAGTTAAAAATATTTGAAGTTTTTCTTCTGTTAAAGGCAATTCCGGCACTGCATCTATAAGACCTTCAAAAAGGTGATCTATTTCATCCTCATCATCAGATTTTATTATAGATGCAAGGGCTCCGGTGTTTAGTGATAAAGTGTCATCTGTTAGCGAGCATATTATATGTTTGCCTTTTCTTTCCAGCTTGCAGGGAATATATAAAAGAGGTGTTAAAAACTCTGTAGCATTTCTTGCGCTGGAGTTTTTACCTTCAAGAAACATATAGCCGTAAATTAAATAGCGGTCTTTTTTAGAGGTTTCTGATTGAAGCAACATTTCTGTTATTTTACTGTTTGTGCCGTCGATTTCTAAAATCCCATTTTCATTTGATAAAAGAGTCTTTTCTTCTTGCAAAAAGTCCCATTTATTATCTTTTTCTTGTTTTAGGTTTCTAAATGTAGAAGATTTAACTTCTTCTCTTATACAGTCGTGCAGATAAAGACTTAGTTTTCTTATAAAACTGTTTCCAAATGCCGAACTTAATACTTTTGTCGCTTCTTGAAGCATTTATAGCCCTCTCCATACTCCACTAAAAATTTTTTCCTTACATATGATAATATACCATTTTTCAATGATAATTAATATACTCACTCTAAAATACCAGGGCAAATTAATTCTAAGCAATACCTTTGGAGTTTAAAGCATAATCTATGTTACAACAGTTTATAAATCTTGCCTGAGAAATATTTTTTATTTT
>JANQHM010000224.1 GCA_028282645.1 Candidatus Gastranaerophilales bacterium | reverse complement strand
TTATAAAGAACAAGCTGCTACCGGTAATGTTCAACACAGACAACTCGGATCTTATACTGATACACAAGGCGGCCAACATAAAGTTAATGATGTTTGGTTCAAACACGCTTAATTAGACACCAGAATATAATCTACAAAGTGCTTAATTTATATAAAATCCTCCCTCTTATAAAGGAGGATTTTTTTTATACTATCTTTAAAATACTTTTCAGATTATTCAATCCTGTTAAAAACTAATACTTAAATGCAATCAATATATAACTTATGGTAAAATATCACTATAAGTATTGGTAAAAATGATTCAATAATCCTACCTGAAACCTCATTAAAAACGTTGAAGATAAACTTGTTGAGGCTGCTTTGTTTTACGAGAATAACCAGCAAATAATTGAATCTATAACTGGTTGGGATTGGATTATAGATTCAATGGATAAAGCTCAAAAGGTTATATGTTTATTGCATCTTAATATAAGAACCAAGGCACAATTTTATTTAGACAACTTCTATTATCTATGTGATAATAAGTTCTAACAGATGTAGTGCTTTAAAGGTTATATTATGAAAAGAGATATTATAAAAATCGATGAGGAAAAATGCACAGGTTGCGGTAAATGTATACCTGGGTGTCCTGAAGGCGCGTTGCAAGTAATTGATGGCAAAGCCAGGCTTGTAAGTGATTTGTTTTGTGATGGACTTGGGGCATGTATCAAAGAGTGCCCTTATGGAGCTATGGCAATTGAGCAGCGTGAGGCTGAGCCTTATGATGAATATAAAGCTATGGAGAACGTTATTAAAGGCGGTGAAAACGTGATAAAAGCCCATTTGAAGCATCTTGATGACCATGGAGAAAAGGCATTTTTAGCGCAGGCAATTGACTACTTGAATAAAAATAATATTAAGGTTCCTGAGTACAAGGAAAAACTTCCTTGTGGCTGTCCTGGCAGCATGCAAAAGACTATTAGCAGAGAAAATAAGCCTGCTGCAGAGTCTAACGTTAGTGTGCAGCCTGAGTTAAATAATTGGCCGATTCAGTTGCAGCTCGTTAATCCTAATGCATCGTTCTTTGATAATGCGGATTTGGTTATTAGTGCAGATTGTGTGCCGTTTGCGCATGCTAATTTTCATCAGAAGTTTTTGAAAAATAAAGTGTTAATTATGTTTTGTCCCAAGCTTGATAAGACTATTGATATATATGTTGATAAACTTGCACAAATTTTTGAGAGCCAAAATATTCAGTCTGTTACATTGCTGCATATGGAAGTGCCTTGTTGCGGCGGTGTTGAAGTCGTTGTGTGCAGAGCTTTGGAAAAAGCTAACAAGACTATGGTTATAAAAGATTATACAATATCTATGAGCGGTGAAGTTTTATAGTTATTGTTATTGAATAAATAGTTTTTAATTAGCCCTTTTCCGGCATATACCGAAGGGGGCTTTTTTATTTATATTTGTAAAACTTCAGAAAGCCGATTTTTGCTCAAAAATGTCTGCATCCCTTGATATACCGTAGATCTCATCTTTTAAATCAAACTTCATATCACTGGCAGAGCCTCCACATGGATTGTCAATAAAGAGGTCGGCGGTGTTATTAACCGCCTCCTACTCGATTTTTATTGGGTTTTCACTTCTTCTTTAGGCTTATTTTCAATTTCTTCCTTTACCTTAAAAAACCTAAGGCTACTAACTTTAGCGGGTTCAGCCGGATTGCCCTGATAAATTTTACAGTCTTCAGTATTTTTTAAAATCACGGATGCAGGCCTTATAAAATTATACTTACCTATTTTAAGGTTATTCGCAATTGTGGAATTAACCCCGATAAATGTATTTTCCGCTATTTGGCAATAGCCTGCAATTGTGACTTGAGAAGATAAAAAGCAATGGTCTTTTATCTCCGTGCGATGCCCTATATGATTGCCGCTCCATAATATTACATTATTACCTATACTGCAATGATGCTGAATTACGTTATTTTCAAATATAAAGCAATTTTCTCCTATGTGTGCATTGTTCCAGACAAAAGCCCTTGAGCTAATGTAAGATGCAATTTTATATCCTTTATTTTTAGCCTCATGGTAAAGCCTTTTTCTTGCATTATTAAGCTTTGTGTAAGTAATAGCAACAAACACACTGTATTTTTGAGGATCATACATATTTTCCAATTCTTCAAAAGGCACAACCGGCAATCCGTAAAGCTCATATTTATTTAAATATTCCCTTTCTGCTGAAAATCCTGCTACCTCATAAGAAGAATCATGAGTAAAATACTCATAAGCTATTTGAGCAAACTCTCCATCACCTATTATTATTATTTTTTCATTTTTATTTGCCATGTCTTCCCTCGCCTTGGATTATTTGTACAACACTAAAATACTTTTTTATTTTTTATTTATCTAAAAAATACTACTCACAAGTCACATAAATTATATTGAGTTTTTTTTTATTTTTTATCCGCTTTATGTTTATAAATAACTGGTTAATCTTAAAAAAATTCCATTTAAAAATAAAAAGCCAGCTTAGGGTTAGTATAATCAGCTAATTTACTCAAGTTTTACAATTTGTGAATAATTTAAAGGTATTTTAGTTTTAGAAAAAAAAATTTTTACAAATTATGAAGTTATTAAAAACAAGCTTTTTTACAGCATTATCAACATTAACAAAAATTGCCTCCGGTTTTGTAGTAGGAAAAATTATAGCAATATATGTAGGCCCGAATGGAATCGCGTTATTAGGACAGTTGCAGAACTTTATTACAATATCCCAACATCTTTCTTGCGGAGCTATTACAGCCGGTGTAGTTAAATACACATCTGAGTACAAAAATGACGTTGCTCAATTATCGCGTATGCACACTTGTGCTTTGTTTATTTGCATTGTAAGTTCAATAATATCAGCTATAGTGATTTTATTATTTAACAGGCCATTATCAGAGTTTTTACTTAAAACTCCTGATTATAGCAGTATTTTTGTTATTTTTTCGTTTACACTAATCTTTTTTGCATTAAACAGCATTTTAATATCTATATTAAACGGATTTAAGGAAGTAAAAAAATATGTGGCTATCCATATTGCATCGAGTTTGACCGGTTTGGCCTTAACCGCCGGATTGGTAGTATTTATGGGTGTGTACGGAGCCTTACTCTCGTGTGTATTAACTCAGTCTCTGGTGTTTTTTGTCACTTTATCTTTTACGGTCAAAAGCAGTTGGTTTAATATTAACAACTTTATGGCCGGCTTAAATACAAAATATTTTAAAAAACTTGGAAAATATTCTTTAATGGCAATAATCTCTGCTATTTTAGCACCTGTTGCACAAATTATTGTTAGAAATCATATTGCTGAAAATTTATCAATGGACACTGCCGGGCACTGGCAAGGTGTGTGGAAAATATGTGATTTGTATTTAATGGTAATAACATCATCTTTGGCAGTATATTATTTGCCGAGATTATCTGAAATAAAAGTAAATTATGAGCTAAAAAAAGAAATTTTAAACGGATACAAAATAATTACGCCGATTATTATTACTTTAGCTCTTCTTATTTATTTGCTTAAAGATTTTATTATTTTAATTTTATTTTCAAAAGAATTTTTGCCTATGGCAGAATTGTTTAAATTTCAACTTATTGGCAGTATTTTTAAAATTCTGGCGTGGCTCTTGTCTTTTGTGATGGTTGCAAAGGCTATGATGAAGAGATTTATAATTACAGAAATTATATTTTCTATTACTTTTATTTTATTAAATATGTATTTTGTAAAAAAATTTGGTGCTATCGGTGCTACACAGGCGTACGCAGCAAATTATTTTATGTATTTTATTATAATGTTTTTCTTATTTAGAAATATTTTATTTTTAAGAGGTACACGACATGCAGCAGAATAAACCACTTATCTCCGTATTAATACCGGCTTATAACCATGAAAATTATATAGAAGAATGTCTTGACAGTATTGTAAACGACAGTTATCCCAATAAAGAAATTCTCATCATTAATGACGGGTCTTCTGATAATACTGACATTGTCGTTCTTAACTGGATTTTAAAGAACAAGGACAGAATCCCTACTAAGTATAAATATAGAAAAAACAAAGGTATATCAAGAACAATAAATGAACTTGTACACATGTCAAAAGGGGAATATATTGCTGTTATTGCCAGTGATGATTTTATTATCAATAACGGGCTTGAAAAAAGATATAAATATTTGGCAAAAAATTCTGATAAACTAGCAGTTGTAGGTGATGCTATTGTCGTTGACGCTAATAACAAAGTGGTCAGCGACAGTTCGCTTTCTTATATCAGAAATATGGACAGAAAAAGAATGCAAACTGATAAGGGACTTCGCCTGGAAATTATTTCTAACTGGGGGATGGGCGGGTCTACTAACATGATACACAGAGATTTATTCAAGGTAATAAATGATTTTGATTCAAGCTTAATAGTAGAGGATTGGGATTTTTATTTAAAAATAATATCAAAAAATTTATTAGGATACCTGAATGAAGTTGTTTCGGCTTACAGATTTCTCCCTAATAGCGTAAGCAAAAGTAAAGATAAAGAAGCTTTGGTGTACGACAATCTTGCAATCACAGCCCGAAACAATCTAAAAAACTTTAAAGGAATAGAAAAACTTATGCTTTTGGGCGAGTTTCTTCAATTTAGACATAAATATAAAAAACTTGGTTCTAATTCAAATTCAAAAGTTTCACTAATAGTTTCTGATATATTTCTTAAAATAACTAAAAAATTTTTAAAGTTATCTAAAAAAGTAGTTACTTGGAGGTTATTGCCACAATGAACGATAATAGCTTAATATCTGTTGCTGTTACGACTTATAACGGGAGCGAATTTTTAAGAGAACAGCTTGATTCTATATATAATCAGAGTTATTCAAATATCGAGGTAATTGTAACTGATGACAGGTCAAATGATTCAACCATAAAAATTTTAGATGAATATCACCAAAAATACGGCTTGATGTATATAGTAAATAAGACAAATTTGGGGTTTTCCAAAAATTTTGAAAAAGCGATATCTCTATGCAGCGGGGATTTTATAGCCCTTGCTGACCAAGACGATATCTGGAAAGAAGATAAATTGGAAAAATTAATAACTCATATTGGGAATTATTCCTTGATTTATTCTGATGCGGTGTTAACCAATGAAAAAAATGAAGTAATACATACGTCTTTTAAAAATAAATGTAATGATATTGCAGGAGATAACTGCTGTTTTTGTGATTTTATATTTAAAAAAAATATATACGGCTGCACCATGATGTTTACAAAACAACTTGCGCAACAAGCATTGCCTATACCGTCCGAGTGTTTTCAGCATGACTGGTGGCTACCTGTTGTTGCACATAAAATGAATGGAATAAAATATCTGGACAAGCCGTTGATGTCGTACAGGCAACACGAATCCAGCAACATTGGGGCTAAAGTTTCTCAAGGCAAAGCCGCACGAATATATAATTATATACTTTGTCCTGATCACAGACATAATAGAAATCAAAGACGGCAGAAGCGTTATCAGTTATTAAAAGATTTGCTTGATACAGATATAAATCTTTCTGCTGAAGAATTAGAGATTATTACGAGTGCATTAAATTATTATGAATACTTTTTGTATCCGCAAAGAACCGATTTAAATTTTTGTAAGCTTGTAAATAATTTGAAGAAATATATTTACGAAAAGGATTACTTTTTGTTTATGGATATTTTGGGGCATGCTATATGTAAATCTTAAAGATTTATATGCTATAGAAAAATTCTAATAACTTAAAAAATTTAATATAAAAGTTAACAATGTCGAAGGCGGTACCGAAGCAAAGACTTGAATCAACCTGGGACCTTTAAATTTTTTAAGAATTCTAATATTTCTTCTGCAACTTTTGAAAATTTTTGATCTTTTAAAGACAAAGACTCTATATTGTTTAATAATTTGCCTTTTATTGCATCGGACACACCAGCAAGCACT
>JANQHM010000207.1 GCA_028282645.1 Candidatus Gastranaerophilales bacterium | reverse complement strand
TCTAAAATACTTTTCAGATTCTTTAATCAAGTAAAAACTAATAAAATAAGCTATTCTCTGAAAAGAGAAATCTGAAATTTAATCTGGAACCTGTATAATTACAGATAAAATTTAGGACTTGTATAAATATTTTACATAATGATATCATTTAAGTATTATAATAGAAAAATAAAATCTGATAGGAAATTTTGGTGATGGTCATCACCTTTCTTATGGCATTGCTGTAAGCTTTTGATATAACTTAAGTTTACCTGTAAGCATCAGTACTCAACTGACCACTACCGAAATTTTTATAGCTTAGTTGTTTTTTAATTTTAGTATATAATAATTCTAAATTACTTTTCAGATTGCTAAGTCGTGTAAAAACTAATAAAATAAACTATTCTCTGAAAACAGCAGCCTGAAGTTTAATTAATAAACAGTAATAAATATTTAGTAGTAAAAGATTGGATAAGGGATCAAGGATGCCAGAAGATAAAGAAAAAAAGACGATAATGGTTCCGTTGGATGAATTAGACGAAAGTGACGTGCCGGAAACAACTGACCAACTAGCTCATGAATTGGCTACTATTCAGCGCTCCGCTAAGCGTATAGCTATTATTGGCAGTAGAAATCTTCCGATAACTCACCAGCAAATTATTGAAACCTTGACAGTTTCTCTTGTTATGCAAGGCAATATAATTATCACAAGCGGTGGTTCCAGCGGTACCAATGCAGCGGCAATTAGAGGCGCTATGAAGTCTAATCCCGAAAAGTTAAAAGTTATACTTCCTCAAACTATTGGACAGCAGCCTTCTGACGTGCAAGACCAACTTATTGGGGTTCCAAACATTGTAGAGCACCCTGATAGAGCCATGATGACTCTTGTTGATGCAAGCAGAATCTGCAACAGAGAAATTATAGATGACTGTCAGCAACTTATATGCTTTTTATCTCACACAAGCGGAACACTGCATAAGGCTATTGCTTATGCTGAAGAAAATCACAAAGTAGTTACGGTATTTTATTTAGATTAATATTTTTTTATTCCGGTTCCAAATTTAATTTATTTTGGAGATAGTATAACTTTTGTAAACGACTTTTTGCTATTTAAAATAATTCCATGTCAATATATTGGTATGGAAAGTTTAGGGGTAATAAAAATATAATTTATTTTGAGGAAGATGGAAAATACAGCTGAAAATAACAATTTAACGAATAATCTTAAAATTATAGCCAAATATAATACTAAATTAGCTGAAAAAATATTAAACCATATACAAATTAACGCGGAGTTTGAATTTATTGAAGCAAAATCAGGTGATATAGTTCTAAGTTATAAAAATAAAGCTTTACACAGCATAACTGACCCGCAAGAAGAAGCTTTGAATATATTTAAAAATTTAAGCCATGATGAAAAAACAACAATTAACGTGATTTTTGGCCTGGGACTGGGATATCTGTTTAAAAGGTTTACAATGAATGTAAAGGGCAGGATTGTTGTATATGAGCCTAATATTGATGTACTTAGGATTACTCTGGAAACAGCTGACTTAACGGCTGAACTTTCCAGGCCGGGAGTGTTTATTGTTGATTCAATAAAAGATATTGAAAAATTTTATGAACATCTTTATGTGGATGAGGCGGAATTAACATTAAGTTTTACAAGACCGTATACAGAAATGTATCCTAAGGTGTTTGACAAGCTCATAGACGAGCTTGGATTTATGAGAGGCTTATATACATGTAATTATAAAAATTTGTTTGAAAAATCCAGACACTGGACTCTCAAGGGCATAATAAATACTTACCAAACATTAAGAGCTTATGACTTAGAATACTTAAGAAATAAATTTACAAACAAACCTGCTGTAATTATATCAGCCGGGCCGTCGCTTGATAAAAATATTCATCAATTAAAAGAATTTCAGGATAAAGCAGTTATATTTTCCGTTGGTACTTCAACAAAAACAGCTGTTAAACACGGGATAAAACCTGATTTTTTAACTATTGTTGAGTATAATGACTGCGCTTCTCAGGTAGAGGGGCTGGACTTATCAGACATAAACCTGATATTGCATCCTTCGGCCAACAAAAAATTTCATAAACTAAAGGCAAAGAAAAGATTTACTTATTATCCGAATAATGACTTTTTCTCCAAATGGCTTGCTCAAAAAATGGGCATTGATATCACGGATTATGAAAATAAAGGCACTGTTTCTCTTTGTGCGGTATTTTCCGCGATAATAACGGGATGCAGTCCAATAATTTTAATAGGTCAAGATTTAGCTTACGTTGACGGGAAATGCTATTCTAAAGATTCGGCTTATAAAGATCTTGTATGCGTAAAAGATCCTAAAACAGGTATGTATAAGGTAGGACCGGTTGATGAAGAAAATTATATCAAGTCTTTGGGTATAGATAAAAGTATTGCTCAAAAGTATACGGAAGAACGTTTTAAAGAGCTTACTGAAAGTATTTATATGGTTAAAGGGCAAAATGGTGAAATGCTGCCTACCGACCCGGGATATGCTACATTTATTAAATATTTTGAGGATTTAGCCGAACAAAAGGGTAATGATATTAAATTTATCAATTCTACAGAGGGTGGGGCTTATTTAAAAGGTTTTGAGCATATACCTCTAGCAGATGCACTTAATCAAAATACCATTGAGGCTTTTGATGTTGAAGCTGTTATTAAGGATGTTCCTGTATTTAATGATAAAAATTTAAGACATAAAGCTTCTTTAGAAAAAATTAAGACAATACGTAAGTCTTATACTGAAACATTAGAGATAATATCCGGTGAATTAAAGATTTTTGAGGATGGAAAGAATTTAGTAGCCAGATTTTCCAGGCTTGCTAAAATGAACAGGATTTATGACAGTAATTTTGGAAAGTATTTAAAAGAATCTTTGCTTAATTTCGCTCAAATCGAGCAAAGGCTTATAAATAAAGATATGTTAGTAATGGGTGCATTAATAAGCGAGCATTACAAGCTTTCCAGGTTTGTACATGCCAATTCCGAAAACGTAAATCAGGAATCAATGAAGGAACTGGCGAGCTTATTATCGGACTTTTACATAAAAACCGGCTATGAAAAGCTGTATGAGCTTTATAATACATTAAAAAACGTTAATAAAATTCTCGATGACGGTATAAAAATTTTAGAAGGCAAATTAGATGAGAGCTGTTATACAAAGGGTTAAACAAGCAAGCGTTACAATAGATAATAAACTGTATTCTTCGATATGCCGGGGTATACTTGTTTTGCTCGGAGTTGAAAAAGCTGACAGTGAAGAACAAGTTGAATTTTTAGTTAAAAAAATTTCTGAATTAAGAATATTTGAAGATGAAAACGAAAAAATGAACCTGTCCATACAGGATATAAAAGGAGAAATACTTGTTGTTTCTCAATTTACGCTTGCCTGTGACTGCAAAAAAGGTAAAAGACCAAGCTTTGACAATGCTGCCAAGCCTGATGTTGCAAATGAACTTTATGAATTCTTTGTTAAAAAGTTACAAGAGAAAAATATTCAGGTAAAAACAGGTAAATTTGGTGCGATGATGGATGTTACCCTAATCAATGACGGGCCTGTGACTTTTATTTTAGAAAAGCATTAGGTGGCTAAACCGGATTCTCTGTTTATATTGATGTCTACGATTGTATTAAGCTGTACTCAATAATTATAATAAACTTTCTCAACGACTGATTGATTATGATTAAGGCTTTTCTCGCGATAGTTAATTTGTTTATTAAGTCTTTGTTACTAATGACGGCGCAAGAATAATAAACTTCCTTACCATATCTTTATCCCATTGAATACCGGCTCCAGCTTTTAGAATTTCAACAGCTTTTTCTACCGGCAAGGCTTTTCTGTATGGCCTATCGCTTACAAGTGCATGAAAAGAATCTACAATACTAACAATTCTTGCACCTAATGGTATTTCATCAGCCTTTAAACCGTCAGGATAGCCTTTACCGTTTAATTGCTCATGATGATGGCGCACTATCGGAATAATATCGCTTAATGAATGTATTGGCTCAAGTACTTTTAACACGCCAATTTCCGGATGCTGCTTCATAATATCCCATTCTTGGTCTGTTAATTGGCCGGGTTTTCTTAATACGGACTCGGGTATTCCTATTTTACCCACATCATGAAGCATTGCTCCGAGTTTTATTCTTTCAACTTGATACTCCGGGAGATTTAATGCCCTTGCCAATGCTTCGGCATATCTTGATACAGCTTGAGAATGACCTTTTGTATACGGGTCTTTTGCATCAATTGCACCAGCTAAAGATGTTACAACATCTAAATTATTGTTATTTAATGATAAATTCTCACTATGAAACTGGTGAACAAGTTCTTCTTCAAAGTTTATACCATATTGAGAATGTTTTTTAGCTATTACTGTCGCTAAAGAATTTAAGGCCATTTCATTCCAAAAGTCGATATCACCGGCACTTACGACTGAAGCAACACCGTTTTTATCGCTTTTACATTTAGAAATCAACATTGCTTGCTCTGCAATTAATAATAGCTTTTCTTGTTCTTGCGCACAGGTGGGATAGGTTGATACGCCTACATTAACCTTCATAGGGCCAACATCATCTATTAAGCTGCAAGAAATTATATAGTTTAAGTACTCTGCCATATAGCAAGCTTCTTCGTTATTTGCATCAGGCATAATTATAGCCAATTCATCACCGCCGTAGCGTCCGGCAATATCTATACCCCTTATATTTTTCTTTATTCTGTCAGCTAAAATACATATAATTTCATCACCTTTGGCATGTCCATATTCTTTATTTACTTGAGAGATGTTATTAATATCAAATATAATTATAGAAACGTGCTTATTACTATCTTTAGCTTTTGTTATTTCTTCTGTTAATTTAGCCTGAAATTCACCATGATTAACCAGCCCTGTTAAAGAATCTGTATTAACATCCTGGGTTGAAGCTTCACTAAGAGTTTTGTTTATTATATTTAATGTTATAAAATTAGATAAAACTTCTAAAACATCATCATTTTGAGGATTTTTTGCAGAAGCTCCGGCTATTATCAGTCCCAGGCATTCATCTGAATGAACTAAAGGTATTATAATACCGTGAGAATTATTTAAGTAATGAACGTTTATAAAACTAAAATCATCAATACAGAATTTTTTCTTTTTCAAAAAACTTTTTATAATAGGATTACTTTCATCAGAGAGTAAAAATCTTGAGCTGTAAATATTTCCGATATGATCCGTCAACTTAACCTTTATGTGGTTTGAACTGCTATTTAAAAAGCCAAAAGCAGTAAAATTATAATTTAACTTATTAACAACAAGGTTATGGAAATAATTAAACAAAGTTTCTAAATTTTTTGTGTGCTTGGCTGTTGCACAAAATTCTTTAAATATATCCAACGGTTCAAATGAGTTTTGATAACTATTTATTCTTTGCGAATAATTATATCCCCCGTAAATCCTTGGAGAAGGTTTTTTACGTATTATAGGGTTGGTATGAGAAACATTATTACTTTCTGTTTTTTCCCTGCTTGCATTTTGAGCTTTTCGGATACGTCTCACTTTTATTCCCTTCAATAAAACCAATTGTTAATAGTCTTACTAATCACTTAATAACTTTATACAATATTCTAGCATTAATTAAAACTATATTTTAAGATGATTTTTTATACATCGTATACTTAAATTAATAATCAATATTTTTTATTAATTTAAG
>JANQHM010000183.1 GCA_028282645.1 Candidatus Gastranaerophilales bacterium | reverse complement strand
TTCTTCAAGCTCTATAGCCTTAAACTGTCTGATTTTTAAAATTTTATTTATGTCCATACTTTATATCATGACACATCACGACAAACTACGTTGAACCTTTTAAAACACTCATTCTAATGAATAATATAACATTTAATTTTAAATCAAAATAAAAATAAATTTAATATTAAGTTTTATTAATTTTTACTAAAAAAGTGTTTAAAAGTTTAAAAAACTGGGAATAATACTTATACGATGTAATCTTTGGGAGAATAACCAATGAAGAAAAATGGGCAAATGTATTCGGAAAACATACTTGTAGCACTGATGGTACTGGGCGTATCTATTGCAGGAATTAGCCTTTTCGGTAATAATATATCTGAATTCTTTTCTAAACAGGACTATCCTACTGATGCTTCTGAACGTGTAAGAGTAGAAGCTGATGAAGGAAATATTAATTTTATTAGCGAAGCTAAGCTTATTGACGGCAAGAAGGAATACAAAACGCCCATAGAAACCATCGTAAGACAGAATATGCTCGAAAAAAATTATATTCAAACCACCGGCCCCCAAGGTAACGTCCATGAAACTGCACTTATAATGAAAGAATATATTAGCCAGCTTAAGCAAATAATTGCTCAAGATAAAAGTGATAATGAAGAAATTAAAATGTTCTTTGCCGCGCTAAATAACTATGATGCTGTTATTAACAAATATTTACGCTACAATGACAAAATTATTAATAGTGGAAATGATTCTGTTTTAAAGCTTCTTAATGAGTTAGATATGTCTATTGATCTTGATGCTGACGGATATGCGGCTGAAAGACTTAAAACAGCCCTTGTAAACTTGGCTAAAACCTTGCCGGAAGGTACACTTAAAAATTTGATTAAACTTTATACTTCAGATATTCTAAATTTTGGTAAAAGTTTAGAATATCATATCGATAGCAGAATTTCTCATAATCTTGACAATACCCTAGTGCAAGGCTTACCGTCCGGAACATTGCCAGCTGTTGGAACTCCGGGAATGCCTGATGCTAAAATAGGGCAAAAGCTTGTAAATATAGCATCTATGCTTGAAAACGCTGCACAAAATATAACAAATGAGTATAATGAAATACCGAAAGATGATGATCTTTTAATGGTAGCACTTGCACAGTTTTTGCCGCTGCAAAGTCCTGACAGTTGGGATGATGATGATGACTACTGGTCATCCGAAAGAACAAAAAAATTAAATGGATATAAAGAAAGCTCCGGCAGTTTTAATGATGGTTCTCTTAAATTGGAAAACGGTATGGCTTTAGCTATAGATACCAATAATTTTAAGCTTTCCTCTACAAAAACGTCTTCCGTTAATGGAGTCACTACTGAAGTAAGCTTTAATATAGAAACCACAGGCTCTATATGGATTGATATTGACGGAGCTAATATTGGAGCAAATCAAATAGGTACAGATGTATTTGGATTTATGATTAAAGGTGATCAAATAGTACCTATGGGATCAGATGAATCAGAAGTTACTCAAGCAGCAATTATAGCAAGCACTTGCGCATCCGGAAGCACTTCTCTTTTTAATTCCGGTTGGGGCTGCACACAGGCATATATAAATAATGCGCAACCTATTCCTGATGTTTCTAATTCTGACATTCCAAAAGAAGAGCTGAAAGAATTCCTTCAGCAGGTTGCGATTAATCCTGAATTAAATCCAGTAGAAAAAGAAAAAATAGCTAAGCAGATTAAAATATACAGGAATGGCAACTTACAGGAGATTGCACCTAATTCGCTGAATACCGCTCAATTGTGCAGTAATCTTAATGCAAGCGTAAATAATGGCGGATGCCAGCTAAGACCTCAGCAATCTGTACTCAAAACTCAATTAGAAAAAAAAGAAAAAGATGATGTACAGTCTGTTTATGATGCTATGCCCGATAAAAAATATCTGCCACCGGTGATGCCACCTGAAAGTATGCCGCCTCAAAATATAAAACCCGATCCACGTCCTATGATGCCGCCAGAAAGTATGCCGCCTCAGAGAATAAAAAAAATTGAGCTGGTTCCATATACTGCTGCAAGACCTAATATATTAAAATATTCAGATTAGTTAGTCCCTTTAAATATTACTTATAAACACCTTCTCCAAAAATTGCAAAATCATATTTAGCGGGGTCTTGCGGATCCAGTTGCAATAAATAATCAGTAATTTCCTCTACTGTTATCCAGTCATCGGACTTCCGCTTGCAAATACCCAGTTTTCTGGATACTTTTGCCACATGAGTGTCCAGCGGAATCAGCAGTTTTGATGGAGAAATATTTTTCCATAAGCCTAAGTCTACCGGGCCTTTTCTGACCATCCAGCGTAAAAACATATTTAAGCGCTTGCATGCACTGCCTTTTTGCGGGTTTGGCAAGAGAAAATTAATACCTCTCATATTTTGAATTTCACCTTGCACTGAATCTGTTAAGGTGTTTACAAACTGAGTTAGAGCAAATTTTATATTTTTCTCCCTTGGGTTATAGCCTTTTAAAAATATATCCTCAAGACCCTCATAGTCTTGCAAAACTCTATTTAAAATTAATAATAAAAAGAAAACATCTTCTCCTGAAGTGTATCTGTGCTTGAAGTTTGCAAGTTTGATTTTTGCATCATCTATATTTAAATTCATTATATAATTATAGGGTTTAAAATCCATAAAATCTATAATTATATTACTACTTTCAATGATTTTTTGTCGTTTACCATAAGCAAGAGAGGATGATATGAGGCCGGCAACTTCTATATCATTTTTATTAGTAAATTTATGACAAAATTGTATCGGGTCATCTTTTATAAAATCCTCAATTTCATATTTAATTACCAGATTATCCAGATATTCTTTCATATTTTTCATTATATTACTTTATCCTTTTTAAATTAAAAAAATTTTTCAATAATTGAGTACACTCTTTTTCTTTAATACCTGCAATAACTTTTAAATTACTGTTAAATATTGTTCTCATATCAATAACAGAACCCAGAGCTCCATATAATAAATCTGCTGAACCAAAACATACGGTGGAGATACGGCTGTTAATTATTGCTGTTGCGCACATTGGACAAGGTTCAAGAGTTACATACAGTATTGTATTTTCCAGTCTCCAGTTATCTAAAAGACTACAAGCTTTTCTTATTGCTATTATTTCGGCATGTGCTGTGGGATCATTTACTGATTCTTTTTGGTTATGAGCGGTTGCAATTATTTGATCGTCCTTAACCAGTACAGCACCTATTGGCACTTCATTTAAAGCTTTTTGAGCTTCTGTAAGTGCCCTGTTTAAATAATTATTATGTATTTCAATATTTTTTATCATAAATTTCTGATGGTTGATTTATATAAAGTGGTAATGTAAAAGAAATTTCAAATCCTTTTTTGTTGGAAAGCTTTATTTTGCCGCCCATATTTTCTATTAATCCTTTTGTAATAAATAAGCCAAGGCCTGTTCCCCTTGTAGTTCTGGTTAAATTATCCTCGATCCTTGTAAATTTATCAAACAATATGTTCAACTTATCATCCGGAATAGGATTACAGTCATTCTGTATGTTTACTACCGCAAAGTTTTTGTCTTGATATACTTTTAAATTAATTTCTGAATTTTTTTGGGAATACTTGTTAGCATTATCTATAAGGTTCATAATAATTTGTTCCAGCCTGTCAGGGTCGACCCACAGATTGGGCAGCGTGTCCGGAATTTCTACATTTATTTGTTTTTGGGTAAAGTACATAGTACAATTTTCTATGGATTCTTTTAAGTTGACTTCATCGGGGCATATTCTTAAAACTTTTGATTCAATATCAGGTATTACAAGTAAGTCTTCTACCATACGGCTTAAGCGTTCGGTTTGTTGCTTGATTACTTTAAGAGATTTAATTTTTGTATTTTCATCTACTTGTATATCATTTCTTAAAAGCCTTGATGTGTATCCTTTGATGCAAGTTAGCGGGGTTCTAAACTCATGGCTTACTGTATCAATGAGATTAGACTTCATTTGGTCTAGTTTGGAAAGCTGTTCGTTAGCAGATTGAAGATTTTTATATGATTTATTTATTTTTTTTACCATATTATTAAATTCTTTGGAAAGAAAAATTAGTTCATATGGTGTAAAGAAATTTTTTATAAGTCGTATTCTTCTTTTATAATTACCTTTGCCTATAGCTATAATAGCCTTAAATAACTGCTGTATACTTGTTCTAAGAGATAAAGAATACCATATCCCTGAAATAATAGAAATAACAGCTGCAACAATAAGAGTAAGTATAATTTTAAAGCGTGCTTTGATAATTCCGTAGCTGATTAACCGTTCTGGAGTTGCTACTATTATTGTCCAATCAGGTAATTTTAATCTTAATGCTGCCTTGGGCAGGTTTTTTTGTTTGCCGAAAAATATTATTTGTTCTTTACTAATATTTTTAGGTAATTCTTTTATTATATTATTAAAATATTCTAAATTATTACTATTTGATAATATTAAATTATTATCTGAGTCTATTATAAAAATATCACGTTTTGAGCCTATTTTATTGTTAAATAATTCTGCTTCAAGTGCCTTTAGGTCAATTACCTCTTTAATATATTTGTTTTTATCTATTTTTTCCGTAATTTCAAATCTATAAGGTGAATGATAATTTATATCTGAGGAAATTAACCCGTTATCATTTAGCAGATAAATCTCCTTTATATCTGACGAGTTACTTTTTATATCGGATAGAAAATTTAATATTTTATCTCTTGAATCAAGGTATTTAATGCTTTGGCTAAGATAGCTTATAGTTTTCTTTTTATCATTTATTTTGCCGGTAACTTTTTGATGAATATTATCTATGCTTATTGATGTTGAATATTTTAGCTGGGCTCTAACGGCATGTTGATTAACATTTATAACAATTACAGCTGCAATACACAGTGGCAACAATACTGCTATAAAAAATAATATTATTAATTGTTCGAATATTCTAAGCCTAAACATTTTTATCTATTTCCTGTCCCCTATCAAGAGGGAGTTTATTTTTTGGCCTTACTTTTCGTCAGCGTTACTGACTTACTCGGTCCCTATATTTAGATTTAAGGTGTTAATTTATACCCAACATTGGTTACAGTGTGTAAGTACTGAGGTTTTTTAGGCGAATTTTCTATTTTTTGCCGTAAACTTGCAACGTGAACTCTAACGATCCTGACATCTTCATCCACGTCATATCCCCAAACTTCGCTTAACAATGTAGTTAAGCTTACTGCTTGATTATTGTGCTGCATAAGACAGTATAGTATTTCAAATTCCGTCGGGGTTAGCTTTATTATTTTTCCGTTTACTTCTGATTCTAAAGAATCCGGAAATATTTTTATAGCACCTTTTTCAAGGATTTCCTGGCTGGTTTGGGTTATTGAAGTTGTTTCCGTACGTCTTAACAAAGCTCTCATTCTAACTAGAAGTTCTTGTATATCAAAAGGTTTTACCAAATAATCATCTGCACCTGAGTTAAAGCCAAAAATTTTATCTTCTATAGTACCTTTTGCGGTTAATAAAATAATCGGCAGTACCCTATGCTCTGTTAATGCCCTTAGCCTTTTGCATACTTCAAAGCCGTCGAGTTTAGGCATCATTACATCTAAAATAATTAAGTCGTAGTTGTTACTTTGAATCTTTTGAAATCCGTCCAGCCCGTCAATAGCCGAATCTGCTTTGTACCCGCTTAATTGTAAATCCAATTGCAACCAGTCTATTATTTGAGGATCATCATCAACAATTAAAACTTTATTCATGTTTAAGCCCCAATCTGCTTTATTTTATATAAAAAAAATTTTTTTTTAACTTTACTTATTACTTTATTTTAATAAAAAAAATAAAAAATATACAATAATAAAAAAGTATTTTTCAGGAGTACAAAAAAATATATTAGTAAATAAGCCCTACTCGATCATGATTAAAGCACTATATTTGTTAAGAAATTGTAATACATATGGAACAACAATAACCTAATTGCATTCTTTAATATATAAAGTGATAGTCTTTAAAAAGACGTATTATTATAAAAAATGTTAAATTTGCTACGATTTTAGTATCAAAATTATAGTGAAGTCAAAAAAAATATTGTATAATATAGTTATAGACTCATTATAATTATATGATAAAAAATTTGTACTTTAACTTAAACAAAAAGGAGGCATGCTTGGAAAACATCAGGAATAAAGAGTTTGGTAGTAAGTCATTATTAATGCGTTGAGCAGAAAGGCGAATAATGAATAGAGAAGATTTTTACGACGATTTGAGAAAACTCGTAGAGGTTTTACCACCGATGATTATTCAACAAATAGATCAAATAGAATTAGAAACGCTCGTAGAAATTGTATTAGATTTAGGAAGACCTTTAGAAGTTAGGTACCTGGACGGCCATATTGAATATCTTGGTGAAAATTTGGTAGAAAAAGATGACTTGAGATATATTACAGAAATAATTGATGACTTTACATCTGATAACAGATCAGGAATTCCCGGGACACTCCACCGAATAAGTGCAATCCGAAACAGAAAAAGCGAAGTTATTGGATTAACCTGCAGAGTAGGTAGAGTTGTGACTGGGACTATTAATTGTATAAAAGATTTAGTCAAACAGGAAAAAAGTATTTTATTCCTGGGTAGACCAGGAGTAGGCAAAACAACAAAACTAAGAGAAATAGCATGGCTACTGGCAAATGATATTAAAAAGCGTGTAATTGTTATTGATACATCTAATGAAATAGCCGGAGACGGAAATATTCCACATAAAGCTATCGGTAGAGCAAGAAGAATGCAGGTTGCATCTCCTGACCGTCAAAAAGATGTGATGATAGAAGCCGTAGAAAATCATACTCCTGAAGTTATTGTAGTAGATGAAATCGGAACAGAAGCTGAAGCCTTGGCTGCAAGAACAATAGCAGAACGTGGTGTTATGCTTGTTTCAACCGCTCACGGTAATACTTTAGAAAATCTTATTAAAAATCCTACGTTATCAGACTTGGTTGGTGGTGTTAGCAGTGTAACACTGGGTGATGATGAGGCTCGAAGAAGAGCTACACAAAAAACAGTATTGGAAAGAGAAAAAAAACCAACGTTTGATATAGTAATAGAAATTATTGATAGAGAAACACTGGCTGTATATTCAGACGTATCTGATGCCGTAGACTATTTATTAAGAAGTTGGCCAATTCAGCCGGAAGTTAGAAAAGTGGGATCAACAAAAGTTATCCAGCCGGCTGTTACTCCTGCCGTTGTAGTATCACAGGGGCCATCCTATAAGATACATAAGCAAATGTCAATGGATAAAATGGATTTTGCTTATAACCTGGATAAATACATAAAAGAAAACAAAACTCATAAAAAAATCTATATTTATGCAGTAAGCCGCTCTATTATTGATAAAGTAATAGAAAGACTGGACTTGGACGCTGAAGTAACAAGAAATGTAGATGAAGCAGATTTTGTTATAACTCACAAAAGTTACGCCAAAGGCGGAGCAAAAATAATAAATGTAGCCAAAGAATATCAAATTCCATTATACTACGTCAAATCAAATACAATGCCACAAATTCAAAAAGTAATAAAAGAAGCTTTAAATTTGACCGCACAGCCTGGCGACAAAGTAAATGTTGCTTATTTTGATGAAACAGAAATAGCGTTACAAGAAGCTAAAATGGCGATTAATCAAGTTTTAAGTGGAATTACCACAGTTGATCTAAAACCCAGAAGGTCACAAATCAGAAAACTTCAGCACGAGTTAATAGAGCAATGTAACTTATTCAGCAAAAGCTTGGGTGAAGAACCTGAAAGATATATTAAAATTTGTTCTAAAGACCACGAAGGTCTAATAGCCGGTTAATTATAAAGCTAATAGAATAATTTGGTGATGGTCATCACCTTTTTTATGTCATCGATGTAAGCTTTTGATATAACTTAAGTTTACTTGTAAGCATCAGTACTCAACTGAGCACTATCAATAATTTAATAATAGGAAAAAATTCTGGAAACCTCCTAAAAATACTAATTTACCGGAGGTTTTCTTTATGCATCCGGCTTTAAAGCTAATTTTAAACAGGACTTACGCAGCATAAGTAAAAAAGCTGTTAATATTAATTATTCCATAATGCTTTCATTTTTATTTATTGTTTATTATTATATCTATCAGCTCATCTATATTTTTGGGATATTCTTGACCATCAACGATAAAATTATTATCAACTAATTTTTTAAAAATATCTATTATGATAGGTTGTTTTAAAGAGGTTTCCTTGAGGATTTTACTATCTGTAAAGGTCTTTTGAGGAGGTCCTTCACTTACAATTTTTCCGGAGTTTATAATTAAAACTTTGTCTACCCATGAATATGCAATATCAATGCTGTGAGTTGATACAAGCACTGAGATTTTCCTATTTGAACGTATTTGGTTAATTATTTCTATTAAATCATCTTTCCCCTTAGGATCCAGACCTGCAGTCGGTTCATCTAAAATTAGCAGATCAGGGCTCAGGCATATGATGCCGGCTATTGCCACTTTTTTTTTCTGTCCAAAACTTATATTCTGTATAGGCTTATGGGCAAGATGCGTTATTTTTAACAAATCTAAGGCTTCGCATACTCTTTCTTTTATTTTTTTTTTGTCTATGCCCATATTAATTAATCCATAAGATATATCTTCAAATACGGTGGGGGCAAAGAGCTGGTCGTCCGGATTTTGGAAGACTAATCCTACTTTTTTATATAAGTCTTTATCTTTTATCTTGTTTATATTTTCACCTTTTATAAGTACTTCACCAGATGACGGCTTTAAAAGGCCGTTTAAGTTTTGAAAAAGTGTAGTTTTACCCGAACCGTTTGCTCCGACAAGCGCAGCTATTTCGTATTTTTTCAGGGAGAAACTTAAATCGTTGAGGGCACGGTTACCGTCAGAATAAATAAAATTAAGATTTATAACTTCTAAAATATTCATTGTGTTCTCTTTTAAAAACTTTTTGGCAAATGCTTCAGTTGATGACATATAAATAAAAGGTGATGGGCATCACCAAAATTTAAAAATACTAAGACTATTACTATAACCGATAATAACATTGAAATAAATAAATCAAATCTATTAAAATTATGTTCGTTATAATAAGTGGTTATTTCCTGGCCATTGTAACCTCTGTTTTTCATCGACTTGTAAAGCTTTTCACTTTTATCAATCGATCTTAATACTAACGAGGCACATATTATG
>JANQHM010000100.1 GCA_028282645.1 Candidatus Gastranaerophilales bacterium | reverse complement strand
ATTCTTTTATATGTCAACTACTTTTTTTATTTTTATTTTTTTTATATTACACTTCTTTTAGAAAAACTACCTGTATTACTATTTGTTCCTTATTTTTTTTATAAAAAAATAATTGTTAATCTTTTTTATCATTTCCTGCTGTGTCAAAATAATCAAAATTTCAACGACCTTAGAGGATTTTTTTATTTCTTTAATTAATCAAATTAATATTAATTAATCAAACCGCTCTTTTCAAAGAATAGCATATTTAATTAGCTTTTACCCAATTAAAGAATCTGAAAAAATTTTTCGCATTAATATATAAACTCTTGCTGATACGCCCAAGCAGAATGATTATGAATACTTTCAAAGGACTCACAATCAATTTCAAACCATTCTATTTGAGGAATACCTCTTAATTTGGAAATTGTTTCTCTTAATACATCTTCTACAAACTTAGGATTATTATAAGCATATTCTGTTACAAATTTTTCATCTTCCCTTTTTAATAAAGGATAAACCCTGCTGCTTCCACAAGATTCCAGTAAGTCAATTAAATCTTCCAGCCATATTATATTATTTTCATGATAACTTATTCTTGCTTTAATTATTGTTCTCTGGTTATGTGCCCCGTAATCAGAAATCTCTTTACTGCAAGGGCAAAGGGTTGTAACAGGAACACTGACACCTAAAATAAATTTATAATTTTCTTTTTCATCCAAAATACCTTCAAAGGAACATTGATAACCCATTTTACTGGAAAGATTACTTACCGGTGAAAATTTTGATATAAAATAAGTAAAAACAAAGGCAACCTCAGCACTTTTAACACCAAGCTTTTCTCTTGTATCTTGAAGAAAAGCTTTTATATCATCTCCCAATATTTTTTTTTGACTCCACTCACAAAGAATCTCGACAAAACGAGACATATGCGTACCTTTATATTTACCCGGCAAGCATACACTCATTGTTGCTTTTGCGCTTACTACCTGTGCTTTATCATTTTTTCTTAATATATTAAGAGGAACTTCTACATTTTTAACGCCTACTTTTTGTATATCTATTCCTCTATCATCTTTAAGGTTTTGAACATCTGTTAATTTTTGATCAACCATATTATTTCTTATTATTCTTCTGCGTTTAGACTTTCAAGGTTCAAACTTTCAATATCATCTTTTGATAAAGCTTTTATTAATTTTTTTGCTGCTGCTCTTTGCACATGAGGAGGTGCAACTCTTAATAACTCTATTGCTTTCATTATAAAAGGATCCTGGTCGTACCATCTATTTCCTTTTTCGCAATATTTATTCATTGTTTCATATACAGATTCTATAACATCAGCTGCAACTTGATCTTGCAATTTTTGAATAAACTCGGCTGCTTGATCTTTTTCATCCTTTGAGGACAAACTTAATAATTCCAATGCTTCCTTTAAAGAGGGATCTTTATCATACCAACGGCGATTATCTGTCATTATTCTTTCCTTTAATACTATTTAATATATAAAGATCATATCATAATTTTCAATGCAAATGAATAAAAATTTTTATTCGATAGAATACCCCGACCCTTGGGTCGAGGAGGTTCATTATTCCTGTTTTTTTGATCATTAAAGAATCAAAATACACTATATAAAGTAAAAATCAATTCAATAATATATTACTAATAAAAATAACGAATTTAAATAAATACCTTATAAATCAGATTTGACAAAATATAATAAGTGTTTTATAACAATTATACAGGTATTGAGAGTTACTATTATCAAACTATAATCAAAAAAAATAAATTAAATAGATGTGTACTAGATATAAATATTATCTTTAATTTTAGTGTTTAAATTAACTAATTAATCAGGTACAAAATTCAAATTACTCTTTCTCAGAGAATAGTTGATTTTATTAATTTTAACGGAACTAAATAATCTGAAAAGTATTTTTGAATTAGCATACAAGTGATAGAGGAGATAGCACAATGACAAATGAAAAAGTTATGGCATCCGTTGCCTTTAAAACAAGAAGTGGTATGTCACTTTTTGATGACTTTAACAAATTTTCTTTTGAAAAGCTTGATGAGTTTAAGCCAAAATCAAATAGCGTTGAAAAACTTATTGATACTCTAAAGCAAGAGGGATTTGAAATTGAATCACAAACAGATGTAGGTGTTTCATTTTCCGGCCCCAGAAAATTATTTGAATCATCTTTTAACACTAAAGTTAATAAGAGAGAAGCTATGTTTCAGTCCGCAGGTAGAGCTCAGCAAAAAATCATGTTTAATGAAGCTATAAATCATAACTTGTTAAATGATAAGGTTTCTCCTTTTGCAGAAGCGATAAAACTTGCAATTCCAGGAATTCCTTTTCATAACGCGGTTCATCCGGCACCAAATCCGCCTTATTATTTTATTGATGTTACCAATGAAGTTCCGAATTTATTAAATGCAAATGCTGTCCATACTGCCGGATTTAACGGTAACGGTGTACGCATCTCAATGATAGATACCGGTATCATCACACGCGTTACAGAAACTCATACGTCAACTGATTCTGCACATGTAAATACAGATCATACAGTTAGACATGTTTACGGTGTATGGCTTTCTTCTGATCCCGGCCATACAGGAACCAATTATTTTACAGGCGGCAGCTTTAGTGGCAATACCATAACACTGGGATCTAGCCTTCCAGGCGGATCTACAAGCGTTGAAACAGTTTATAGTTGTCTTCATCCACACTATTTATCTAACGGCTATACATTTGATGACATACGAGCTGTGGGTGGACTTGATGTAAACAGGGATGAATACGGTCATGGAACAGCTGAAGCTGCTAATATTCTTGGAGTTGCACCGGGAGCTACATTATCATTCGTAAAATATTCTAACGGAGCTTGGAGCAACTTCCCGCTAGCAGGCTTCCAAGCAGCAGTACAACATCAAAATCCTGATATTATAACTTGTAGCTGGGGAACTTCCAGTTATGACAACTTATTACATCTTGAAATTGTAAATGCTGTTTCTAATGGTACAGTAGTTATATTCTCAGCCGGAAATGGCCATACGGACAACCCCGGAGCATGGTCTGCCAAAGTTGTTTCAACACCTGACCTGATTTCTGTTGGTGGAGCTTATCCTATTAATGGCGGGGGGTTTAGAGCTTCAAATTATTCCAGCAGCTTTGACAGTTTTATGTTTACAAGCCCGCAAAGACATTGCCCCGATGTTGCAGGTTTAGTTGGAGAAACCCCAAGAGGCGTTTTAATAATGCTTCCAACCGAACCTGGTAATGGTATGGATATAGATCTTTCAAGCGAAGCTTTTCCTAGTGGAGATAATACAGGATCTAATGACGGATGGTGTGTATGCAGCGGAACCTCTGCTTCTGCACCTCAAACCGCAGGTATTGCCGCTTTATTATTGGAAAAATATCCTAATTTAACACCAAATGCTATTAAGAACATACTTCAAAACTCTGCCCGTGACATAACAACAGGTAATACCAACAGTATTGGTCCCGATACTGCGGCTGTCGGATGGGATGCTGCTACAGGATTCGGTTTGGTGGATGCAAATGCGGCTGTTAATTATTTAAACGCAAGTCAATTTAATTGTTATATAAGAGACAGTATTTTAGATAACGGAACAGAACCCGTTACAGCAAATCGTCTTTACACAAGCCCTGATATTATTGTAAGAAACGAGCCTGTTTTAAATCCTCAAGATGAATTGGGAATGACAGTTAAGTATCGTCATGACTTAAGCGATGAAGCGGAAGACGGACAGGATAACTATGTGTATTTACGTGTTCAAAACAGAGGAACAGTAACGGGAGATTGCACAGCAACCGTTTACTTTACTGATCCCGGAATGTTTGCTAACCCTGCAAGCTGGACAAATATTGGTCAAATTACGATCGAAGATCTTGAGCCCGGTGAATTTAGAGTAGTAGGTCCTATTGTATGGTCTGATGCGGATATTACTTCAACCGGTCATTTTTGCTTAATATCCATATTAGACAGTGCTACTGATCCGGCACCTGATCTTACAACAATTTCTTCAGATGCGGACTTTGTAAATATGGTACGTAATAAAAACAATGTTGCGTGGAAGAACATTAGAATCAACGATCTTATTCCCGGCGGATCATCAAGTCATAGTTTCTATATAGAAGGCCCAAGCGGATCAGGACATCAGGCGGATTTACATATTGACATTTCAAGCTTGCCGGCCGGCTCCAGTGTAATGGTAAAAACCGTAAAAAGATTAATAGATAGTGCAAGCCTAAGCAATTTAACAATTACAAATGAGTCTTCCATATATTCTACACTTAATCATTTGGGCGGAACAGCTATAATTGATGATATGAATATTAAATCAAATGAAAAATCCAAAGTAACTATTTATTATTCAGTACCGGAGGGAACTCCTGACGGTGATTATCCTATAATTGCAACCCTTTATATTGACGGTGCAAATGTCGGAAGATATACAACCGTTGTCAGGGTTTCTCATTTTGCATTTGTCGGAAACAGAAACAGTCGTGAACTCCATCGTAAAGGATGTTCCTGGATTGACAGAATGAGTGCTTACAATAAAATACCTTTTGGTGATATTGATCGCGGACATAAACAAGGTTTTGACAATTGTGCCTATTGCCTTGGTAATTCTAAAAGATAGATATATACTAACTCAAAAATACTTATATTAAATTAGAAAAAAACAGGAGGGGAGTGATTATTCTCTTCCTGTTTTTTATAATTAAGTAAGAAATATTAAATTTTTCTTTTTTTAATTAAATAAAAAAATCAGGAATATTAAAAATGAATAACAAACAAAATATAATAATGGCAAGCGTATACTTAAAATCAAAATCAGGTAGTTCTCTTTTAAAAACAGCCGGCCCCGTGCAAAATATAGAGCCTTATATTGCAGATGAGGAAACTATAAATAAAGCTGTTGAAATTCTTGAAGAAAAAGGTTTTAAAATAGAAGCTAAAGGAATAACACTTTCAATATCCGCACCACAAGAAGTATTTGAAAAAACTTTTAATGTTGAATTTTCTTATAAAAAAGCAGAAAAAGACATGCCAGGGATTATAATATGTTCAAAACAGATTATGAACATAAAAGGTTATGAACATATTATTGAAGGCGTTAAGCTAATGACAGCTGGTGTTCCATTTTAATATACCAACTCAAAAATACTTTTCAGATTATTCAATCGTGTTAAAGTTAATAAAACAAACAAAAATCTGAAATTTAATTTGGAAACTGTATATAAAGACAAAAAAAAAAGGTTCTTTTCAGAACCCCACTATTAGCACATTACCAGTTTAAAAAAAAGAGTCAATTTATTTTGAAAAAATCTTTACTACCTACTACTTTTGCTAATCATTACCTTTGTTTCACCCATATATATAAAAACAAAACAAAAACCTTAATTTCATTTTTGATGTTAATTATTACAATTTCTTTACATAATATATTTAAAAAAATAATAAATAAAAGCTTGCTCGACCTTGTGCCAGTATAATTAATACCTGCCTGGAACCGGAATACTTCTGGATAAAATACTTCCTGGCTGTGACCCTATTTCAAAAACACCTACAGCTTTATCTAATTCAATTATAGATTTTTGATAATCAATTAAAGCTTCAAAATACGTATTTTTTATTTCTAAAACTGATTTTTTTACATCTATTATATCCTTTAATGAAATATGTTTATTATAATAACTTTCAGTTAAATTTTCCGCGTGCTTTTCGGTCTCCGGCATAATATGACTATCATAATTATCAAATCTTTCTTTGCTATGCTTAAATGTTTGATAAGCATCTTTAACTTCAATTTCAATTCTTTTTTTTAGTATCTCTAACCTTTTTTTATGATGCTTTTCTCTTTCATCTGCAACAGTTATATCTTCTGATTCTCTATCTAAAACAGGAATTTCAATATTAGCAGAAAAAAAAGGCCTGGATTTATTATAATCAAAATTAATCGTTGCTCCGGCCTCTAAAAGTAATAAAGGCCATCTTTCGGCCAAAACCAATTCTTTTTGCCTTTCCGCCAACTTAATAGATTCTTGAATTTCCTTAAGTTCATACCTTTCTTTTAAAGCATAGTCTTTTATATATTTATCAGGTATACACATTATATTACTACTGTTTTTATTAATAAAAGGTTTTAATGATGCAGGTATCCTATCCGGAGGATGAAGTATTAAATCATCCTCTATTATTGACTTACCTATTAATTTTTCTAAAATCATATCGGATTTCTTAATTGCCAATTTAGTTTTATCTAAAATATGCTCTATTTCTAATAAAACAATTTCTCCCTGAAATCTAACAGCCTTTTCTTTACAATTATTTTTCTCTTTATATTTATCTCTATTTTTATGCTTATCTCTATCAAGGATTGTTTCAACTTGATTATAAAGTTTACCAAAAGCCTTAAGCTTTTTTTTATTTACATAATGTCTGATATAAGCAGCTCTAAGCTTATTTTTTAATTCAAACTCTTTTATTTCAAGAATTTTTCCTTCTATTTCATGCCTCTGACTGGCTATATTTTTCCTTTTTTGCTCTAATCTACCCAGAGTAAAAATTCTTTGTAAACCAAATTCATAACTCTTTTCCACTAAATTACTGTCAAATGTAAAAAATGGATTCTCCAGGACTGATGCTGAAAGTATTTCTGCTTTAGTTATATTCAAACGGGATCTTGTTGCCTGAAGCTCAGAATTATTTTCTAATCCTGAGCGTATAACCTGATGCAAAAAAAGCAACTTGGAAATTTGCGCAAATGCAGGGGTAATAAAAATAAAAACAATATAAAATAAAAATAATATTATAATCTTTTTTATTTTCATTTAGCAAATCCTTATAAAAAGTTTTTTTGAGTTGGTATATTCCTCCTGATTTATTTTTAAATTAACCAAAAATTTTTTTTTGATTTAATTACCTATCTATACTACTCCATAGGTAAACAAATATTTTATAAATATTTGTTTAATAAAAATCTAACCAGGATATCTTAAAATGAAAACTAAAATTAAGAAAAAAGTATAAATATATTTTAAATTATTTATCCATTACATGGTTATATTTTTTAAACATCATAAGTTCTTTTACAAAAATATAACATACCTAAAAAACAATAATAATAAGCTATTTAAAAACATAGAAATAATTATTTTTCAAAAGGGTTGACAAACATTAAATTTTGCATAATACTTAATAATAACAAGATAAAGTGTAAATTAAACACTATTAAAAAAGAGGTTACAAATGTCTAACAAAAAACAGAAAAAGTTACAGAAAAAAGCAAAACAATTAATCATACCAATATGAACAATTCCAATAATTGGAGGAAATAATAATGATAAGTAATAATAAATTTAATAATAATATAAATAAACTGAATAATAATTACCCGGTAAATCAACCCGACCAAAAGAACTTAAATTTCGGAGGACTTAAATCAAAAGGAGATGATCCATCAATAAATTCCTTTGAAAATGATAAAAGAAATTCAAACCCATTATGGAATATTATCAAAAAAATATTTTCCAACAAGCAAGACAGCTATTCAATAGATAAAGATAAATTAGATAAAAAGTCTAAAATTCTAAAAGAAAATTTAAAAACACTTATTGAAATAACAGAGAACAGATCAGGAACGTTTGGTTCTACAGGAAAGTATTTAAATATAAAGGCTTAAAAATAAGATCTCTTGGAATAAGAGACCATAAGGCAAACACAAAGGCGGAAAATACCAAACAGGTGATGTAAAAACATCACCATTTTTTTCTTTATAAATTTTCAAACAAACTTTTGAAAATTCAGGCAATTTTCAAAAAGTAAATAACTTTATATATACATAAGATAGAATACAATCATAATTAAACTATATTATATATACTACCTACACACTTGCTAAAATCCTTAACAATCGCTTCTTGTTTCACCTGACAAGAAGTTTTTTTTGTTAATAGTCATTACCTTTCCCGGAATAAAATAAAAACTTTTCAATAATCAGGCAATTTTTAAAAAGTAAATAACTTTATATATACATAAGATAGAATAAAACCATAATTAAACTATATTATATATACTACCTACACACTTGCTAAAATCCTTAACAATCACTTCTTGTTTCACCCAAGCAAGAAGTTTTTTTTGGGTGATATTCATCACCTCTCTTATGTCCTCGCTATAAGCTTTGATACAGCATAAGCTTGATTAAAACATCAAAACTTTGATATGACATTATTTTTTATTATTTAATGGGGTGAT
>JANQHM010000085.1 GCA_028282645.1 Candidatus Gastranaerophilales bacterium | reverse complement strand
CCCAGCGTTATTTCTTCTTTGTTCTTCATAAAAGCTAAATAAAGTTACATTATTATTCCATACAAATGCGTAACATGAAGGTATTTCTAGCCCCCCCCCTATAGGAATTAAAAAAGCGTTGCGCTCGCGGTCTATGTCCCAATATCTTGGCTTAGATGGTTCTTTACTTAAAAGGTTTATAAATCCATATGAATCAACTATTTTTCTATCTTCTTCTGAAATTTTTTCACTTACAAATGCCATTTGTTTTTCTCCTTTATTTTCTTGTCTTACACTAACCATGCTTTTAACGCATAATTATATTTAACTACTACAGTATCTATAGCTAAATATAATTATGCAATTTTCTTCTACTTTAAATCACTTATATAAATAAATTTGCCCCCGCTGCTTTTAGATGCTCCTTCAGCGGTTTGCCATGCCGGTATATCTCCAATATATCCATTGTAAGGAATAATTTTTGAGCCCGCAGTTGGAGGATCAAAGGACATTTCAGCAATTTTTATTTGTAGTTCCCTTGCCAACCTTATCGTCTCATCATGAGTTAAAACACCTTGATTGTTATACGTTCCCTGCCAATTTTTTACAAAATCTATTACATTTGCAACATTAGTCATTCTTAGTTCCTTTCAATTTATATTAAACTTATCGTTTCTGCTTTCTGAAACTTTTACAACTGTTTATATATATCTTTAGAGTTATACTCAGGTCCTTCAAGTATGAATTCAGGTTCATTTTTAAATTCAAAAATATATTTTCGTTTTTGCCCAGCAGGAAACGAAACAGTTGCAACAAGAGCTTCTTTTATCATATTTATTATTTCTTTTTCATATTCAGCAAGACTCTTTGGTGCTAGAATTCTTAATATATTCCAACTCCACTCCTTATCTCCGTTTTTGTTTGGCGCTACCATTCTATAAAGACTGAAGATAATTACATTTTTATTCCACACTAATGCATAGTACAAGGGTATTTCAACTCCCCCCCCCTAGTCCCACTAAAAAAGCATTGCGCTCACGATCTATATCCCAATACCCTGGCTTAATAAGCTCATTGTAAAGAGGATTTTTAAATTCAAATGAGTTAAATATTTTTTTATCTTCTTCTGTCGTAATTTCTTCACTTACAAATGCCATTGTTTTTCTCCTTTATTTAAGAGTAGTAAAAACTTCAGCTTTGTTAAAAGCTCTAGCATCATAACCAGTCGGATTTATTCCGCCAGTTATAAGTACATCACCATTTTTTAATGTTGTAGTTTCATGCCAACGTCTTTTCCATACAGTATTTCCGACGATCTTAAATTTTCCAGATTCCTGGTTAAATACTTCAGCCTCTTTAATAATTTCACGCTTATTATCAACACCACCAGTAAATAGCACATCGCCATTTTTTAGTATAGCTACTTTATATTCTTTTCTTGGTATATTCATAATCCCTTCTGCAGAAAGCCTTTTTAGAGGCAAATCATATATTCTTGCTTTAATAGAAGTAATCCTTCTTTTTTCATAAGTTTCATTAATAAATAAAATTTTATTATCAGAAGATATAGAATGAGTAAAATAACCCTTAGGTCTAATTGTATTTATTAAGCTAAGTTTGTTAGTTTTAAGGTCTAAAATTTCGTCTTTATCTGAATTAGCCCCACCTAAAAAAAGAACTTTATTATTTGGTAGAACAATTATTTCAGGGTCAAATCTGTTTTCTAGCATACTACCTAGATTGGTAAATTTACCAGTACTAGGATTAAATATATCAACACTCGCATAACTTTTATATTTTATAAATCTTTTTCCATGCTTGGTATCCTCAAAAATTGGCTCAATTGATCCTGCAAAAATTACGTTACCATTAGGTAATGCGGCCATAGCTGTTGAAGGAAATCTCTTCTTAGTTGGTACTGTTGTAGTACTGTGACCAGGTTTATAAATAAATTTTTTATGATTTAACCCATAAACTATTTTAAAAGAATTATTAGCAGGATCAAAAATTTGAAGTTGCCCGTAAAGGTTAATCAATACTTTACCATCAGAAAGAAGAAGCGTTTTATAATCATAATGATGTGGATAATTTTTGTGGATTTTCGGCTTTAACTTATCTTCTTTAATAATAGAAAATTTATTGGTTTTAGGATCATACAACTCTGCTGTTAAGGCGTAGTTTCCGTTATTTCCAATAATAAGTACTTTACCATTTTTCAGTAAGGTTGCTGTATGATTCATTCTAGGAATTTTTAAGTCACTTATTTTTGTAAATTTGTCATTTTTTTGATTGCACCCCGCTAGCAAAAATACTGTAAATATAACTAAAATCAGGGTTATAAAACTAAACTGTTTTAATAAAGTATTTTGTTTCATTTTTTTTCCTTTTTAATAATCTTTTTACACAATGTTTTTATATTATTAAAAATCTGTGTCACAAAGGAGGTTCAGTTTAGGTATTTTTTTCATTTTTTATGTGCCATGTAGTAAACTATTTACAAAAAATTGAATAAATGATATAAAAACTCTCTATATTTTATATTCCCCAATAAACAATTTTTTAAACACATTTTTGACTATCTTCTTAAAATCTTTACATTATAAAAGTAAATAAATAGTTTGAAATATTGATGCTAATTAGAATATCGGTAATAAAAAAATATTGAATTATTGTAAAGATTTTATGTTAGATTTTAATGACTGCTACAAATATAATGTTAAAAATTATACTAAAGTTATAGGTGGAACAGATCTTTTCAGAGAATTTTTAAAAAACGTAAAATTTTTCATTAAGCAATGTTACAAAATTAGCATTTTTACATTTTTTAGCCTGCGGAAATTTTAAAAAAATGTTATTATATATATTAAATACATAAAGTATAAATGCATCCAGTTTTTAATTTTATTATGAAGAGAATCCAAAGGCTAAAATATGAACATTACTCAATATGTTAAAATAATATTTTGTATTTTGTGGAACATCATAGTATTT
>JANQHM010000165.1 GCA_028282645.1 Candidatus Gastranaerophilales bacterium | reverse complement strand
TAAGATTTAAAAATGCTATAGTTTCAGGTAAGTCTTCTTTTATTTTTTCAAAAGAGATTTGCCATGTTGTTACTACATTAAGGTTACTTAAATTGTTATCTTTATCTAATAAAGGATAGTTTTTTTCATTAAACCTGCCTTCTTTAAAAATTCCGGTTTGTTTTTCTTCAAACTCTCGAATATACTCTGCAATTATCTTTTTCCTTACTTTAATATAGGCTCCCG
Source organism: Candidatus Gastranaerophilales bacterium (assembly GCA_028282645.1). GTDB lineage: Bacteria > Cyanobacteriota > Vampirovibrionia > Gastranaerophilales > JANQFW01 > JANQFW01. Next base: position 2,148 of record JANQHM010000165.1, on the reverse strand, counting down.
CCTGTTCAAGCGCAAGTGGAAGATATCCGAGAGTTTTAGCTAAATTCTTTAAATCTTCCTCATTGCTATTTTTATCTACTCCAATTTTATCTGCGAGAAAGTCAAGGGCCTCATCCTCTGTAAAAACATCAATTTGCTTAACACTTGCAAGTTTATCCCAATTAGGATTTCTTGAAGTTATCAAAACATGCCCGTTACCTTGCGGTATATAAGATTCTATTGCTTGCCTATTCTCGGCATTATCAAATATAACTAGCCATTTTTTGTTTTTATCAAAGTTATAAAGAACTTGATTAACTGTTAATATTATATCTTCAGGTTTAGTATCATTAACATAGATATCAAAATATTTTGATATTTGAATATAACTTTCAGATAAACTAGCAAAAGATTCTGCATTTATCCATAAAACAGCATTATAGTTATCTTTATTTCTATGTGCATATTCAATTGCAGTTAAGCTTTTTCCTACTCCGCCAAGTCCATAGAGTACTTGACTTTGAGTTACTGCTTGCGTGTTTGTGTTTTCAAACAATGTTTTTAAAATATCTTCTCTGCCGAAAAAATGTTCATTTCTATAAGGTATGTTTATGAAAAATTTTTCACTTTTTTTTTCGTAATTTTCTATTAAACAGCCATCTCCTTCTTTATTAATTAACATGGTGGCATTCTCTGACGGTTTCTTTTTATTCAATTTATTAATTAAAGCTAAAGTAGGTGAAAGAAAAGCTATTATTCCAACTATAATAGTAAAAATTATTGTTAGACTTTGATTACTAAATAAAAATTCAATCATTATTCAGGCTCCGATATAATTATACATCCTGCTGATGAAATTATTGATGAAATATATATAAAAAAAGATAAATAAGCTACACGAACTTTATCGATATAATCTTTATTATTACTTTTATTTTCTTTTTTTATTAATGACCTTATTTCATTCTTAAATTGTTGAAGTTTAAAAGTACAAGTTTTAGTATTAATTTTTTCTTCAAAGCTATTATCATCTTTTAAAACTAATGTTTTGGTTGATGAATATTTTAGATTATTATAATTTTCAAAATTTTCTCCCGCAATAGTAGCATGAAAAAAACTTGCAACGATTAAAAATATAATACAAATTCCAAAAATCACTGTTTTAGACTTACTGTCTATTTTTCCACTATTAATTAATTCACCAATAGCTGCAGCTAAAATTAAGCAAGATATTATAAATAATTCACCTCTCCCTAAAAGGGAAGTTAATAAGTCTATATCGATTGAGTAACCATAAATAAATAAACGACCTAAAGAAAAACATATAGGTAATATACCAATAATTATACTGAAAAAAAACCATTGCAATAGTCTAATAAGTATTTTATTCCAATTTTTATTATTGAAAACTCTAAATATATTTTTGTCGATATTAATATCCATTTTTTTATAATGAAACCTTTTATCAAAAAAAATCATATTTTTTATGATAACAAGATTTAAAAATATTTACAAATAAATAAAATATTTTTAAAATCTAAATTCAATTTTGTACATTGATAATTAAAAGAAAAAAACTTACCATATAACAAGGAAAAATCTTCAGCAAACTGTCCAGAGTTTTATTGCAGAGACCTTGGCCCTGCAATGCCCGGAGTTCATTGTACGTAGGATTTCCATAATTAATAAGCAAAAGGTAAGTAAAAAAAAGAAAATATTTACGTCTAAAATATTCAGTTAAAAAATGGGTATTTTATTCGATAGAATACACCGCCTTGGGTCGAGGAGGTTCATTATGATAGGTATAAAATTATAAGAGTATAAAGATCTGGCAGATTTTTTTCATTAAGCAATGTTACAAAATTAGCATTTTTACATTTAAAGAGCCTGCGAAAATTTTAAAAACATGCTATGATATATATTAAAGATATAAATTGTAAGCATATTCAGTTTTTATTTTTTTTAAGAAGAGAATCCAAAGGCTAAAAAATGAACATTATTCAATACGTTAAAATAATACTTTGTGTTTTGTGGAACATCATAGTATTTCTATGCCCAATGATTGCCCCACAAAATCTAACTACCGGGAAAAAGAAAGCTTTTTCTGTTTTTGCACGTATTGATACTTATTTTTATAATATATTTTTATCTTTAAAAGAATTAAAAAAG
>JANQHM010000156.1 GCA_028282645.1 Candidatus Gastranaerophilales bacterium | reverse complement strand
AAATAAAAAATATTTCTCAGGCAAGATTTATAAACTGTTGTAACATAGATTATGCTTTAAACTCCAAAGGTATTGCTTAGAATTAATTTGCCCTGATATAATACGGTAATATTTATAATGGACTGGAATGAGATAAGCAAGGATTTAATAACTATTTTTCAGGGTATTGCAGCTTCTAACACTGTAACTGTTATTTTTTGGCTGCTTTTTGCATTTATTTCTTTTGTTTGTGCAACTATGATTCCTAAATTATTTAAAAAGAAAAATACGGAACCGGAACAACAAGGAGTTAAAAATACGGATTGTTCTATAGGTACTCAAGTTATTGGAAATGGAAATATTATTAATAACTCTGTAAAAAAAAATGAAAAACACTTTATAAACGTACCTAATCAAAATAAACACTTTTCCGGCAGAGAAGATATTTTAAAAACATTGTTTGAAAACGCAAATACGCAAGCAATAACAGAAACAAAAACAATTCACGGCCTTGGAGGAGTAGGAAAAAGCTCTATTGCAGCTGAATATGCATATAGAAATAAAGATAATTACAGGGCAATTCTTTGGATAAACGCAGAATCCTTTGCCTCTTTATCCAAAAGTTATGCTGACATTGCGCAATGTTTTAAAATTAATAAGAATAAAGATGCTACTCCTGAACAAATAATTTTAATGGTTAATCAAGAGCTTTTAAATTTTGAGCAAAATGAAAAATGGCTTATTATATTTGATAATGCAGAAAAAAGACAAGCAATAGAACATTATTTACCGAAAGAAGGTAACGGGCATGTTTTGATAACTTCAAAAAATCCTGATTGGAAAGAACTTGCAGAAGTTAAACAAATTGATGTTTTTACGGAAAATGAAGCTTTGCAATTCTTGAAAAAAAATTTAGAAGTTAATTATAATGAATTTTATAAAGATATCAAAAATCTTGCTAAAACACTTGGTTATTTACCTTTAGCCCTTGTTCAAGCTGCGGCATACATTAACAAAACAAGAAAAAATCCTTCTTGGTATATTAAAGAATTTAAAGATAAAAAAAGTGAAATTTTTAGCAGAACCAAACCGGCTGACTATCCTTATACAGTTGCTACTACCTGGCAAATGTCTGTTGATAAACTTAAAGAATCTCATCCTCAATCCATTGAATTTTTGAAAAAAATAGCTTTTTTAGCATCGGATAATATTTTTTTATATTGGTTTACAACTGAAGAAAATTTTTCTGATTTTATTTTTGATATTATTGAACCGCTAGTGAATTATTCAATTATTTCACGACAAGAAGAATTTTTCATCTCAATACACAGGCTTGTGCAGATGGTTATAAGAGACAGCATAACAGATGAAACCAAACAAAAAGAGCAAGTTGAAGAAGTAATTAATATAATTAGACAATTTTACTACTATGATTATAACAAGCAAGAAACCTGGGAGTACAGTTATTTATTTATCCCGCATGTAGAAGCCTTAATGGAGTATATAGAAAAATTAAATATAAAAACAGAACAAGCAGGCTATATTCTACATGAAACAGGTCGTATATATGATAAACAAGGTAACTACAAAAAATCTCTCAAGTTCTATTTGAAAGCTTTAGAAATAGCTGAAAAAGTATTAGGGGTTAATCATCCTTCTACCGCTACTTCTTATAGCAATATTGGGGGAGTACATAGAGCTCAAGGCAACTACGATGAGGCTCTCAAGTTCTATTTGAAAGCTACTGATATATATGAAAAAGTATTAATGGTTAATCATCCTGATACCGCTACTTCTTATAACAATATTGGGGGAGTCTATGATTCTCAAGGCAACTACAATGAGGCTCTCAAGTTCTATTTGAAAGCTATTAATATTAGAGAAAGAGAATTACGGGTTAATCATCCTGATACCGCTACTTCTTATAACA
>JANQHM010000137.1 GCA_028282645.1 Candidatus Gastranaerophilales bacterium | reverse complement strand
TTCCAAATTGAATTTCAAATTTCTCTTTTCAGAGAATAGCTTATTTTATTAGTTTTTACCTGATTAAAGAATCTGAAAAGTATTTTAGAGTTAGTATATTAAAGCTTTTTTTTCTCGCTTAAATAGTCCCAATAAGGCCTGAAGTCGTCTACTATATATTTTTTTATTTTCGGATTTATTTTTATCTTATCAGGCTTTTTACCATCCATAGAATAAACTTCTAAAACAAGTTCATCCTTAGTATCAAAGTACTTCGGATCAAACTCATACCTCCCCCGGTAAGTGCTATCTTCAGCAATAACTACCGTGTAGTAACCAGCTTTTCTAATATCTGTATGTGTTTTTGCTCGACCGGATGTAAAAGGCTGATATACTTTACCAGTATTTTTATTAATTAAACTTAATGACCTAAAGTCTTTTTTATAAACATATTTTTCATAATCTCTATAGTCTCTATAATAACGCCTACGACCGTAATAATTATCAGTTTGATCAAGATAAGCGTTAGAAAAATTTTTTATTATATTACCTACTATGGATTTTTTAGTTTGCCTTAACCTAGGGGAGATTTCAAGTGTAACAACAGGCTTAATATAAGTATAACTTCTACGATCTATAATAATACCATTATTATCATTGTTAGAATCTGGCAATCTTTTTGATAGCCTATTATGAGATTTCATATTTTCTCTATAAGTTTGAGGTGGAGTAGCAATAAACACATGATAATTTCTAGACTTAAGTTTATATGGTTTATATCTATTTCTTTCTCTTGTACCTGCACTCTGGTAAGCCATCGCCATTATTCTACTATGGTAAGATTCACTGGAAACATCAGGAATCAATTCTTCTGAAGGAGGTGTTAAGTTTTTTATCTTATAAATTGCACTTTTAACGAGAGGAACCGCCTTAAGAATAGAGACAGATCCTGTCATACTAGAGTTATCACTAGTAGGCCCAAATGTATTAAGCCCAATAGCCTGCCCTGCAAAATTTAGCAAAGGGCCGCCCGAGTTACCACCATCTATATTAGCATCATGCATTATAGCTAAATCACTGTATTTACTTATGATTCCTTGAGTTAAAGTCTTTTCATACGCTTCCCATTTTACTGGACTGCCTATAGCCAAAATTTTTTCACCAGGAACCACTAAAGGCTCATTAGATGGCGGGACAAACATTTTTAATACAGAGTATTTTTTAATATTTTTTAAGTTAACCCATATCACTGCAATATCATTTTCAGTATCGTCTTCTACTACTATACCTTTAACCATCTGATTTGCCTTAAATCTTACAGTAATAAAATCTTTCATGCATTTTACAACATGACTATTTGTTAATATCAGGCCTTTTTCATCAACCAAAAAACCTGAACCATGCCCTACAGAGGATACTATAGTAACAACGCCATCTTTTACAGTATCAAAAATTTTATTAGCCTGAGAAAACTCTCTTTTAAGTGCAGTTGATCCATTATTTTGAGAATGGATTGAAGAACTTGTTTTATTGTTGCCAATATTTTCTTGAGAAAATACTTTTAAATTATAAAAAGATAAAACAAATAAAAACAAAAATATAATATATAATTTATTAAATTTCATTACCTAAATACCCCTATTAAAAACAATCTATCTTTTTATAGAGTTTATAATAAAAATAATAAAATTAATCTTATTTACAGTCAAGATAAAATGTAGAATAATCACTTTAGTGATATAATTTTGCTTAATTAAACTTAAATAAAATTATTCAATATCGAAGGTCTTTTAGCTTTTTTATTCTTTAATTTATTAAAAACCCTTTACAGTCCTTAAATTTTATTTAATACTATTGTCTAATATACACATAATTATGAGCTAACAAAGATGAATAATAATCAAGATAAACTGGAAATTGTAAAAAATACTCAAAAAGCGGTAGAACAAATGAAAAATGATGACATAGAACAGTCTCCGGATCATGCTTATGAAACTTTTCAATGTCAATGCTGTGGCCAAGAAAAAATAGTAGCAGGTTCATTATTCTACGACGGATTTGTACTTTGTAATGAGTGTGTACTTTTGGCAGAAGTAGGATTTGCTTTAAAAAAGTTTGATAATATAAATACATTATTAGACTCAATGGAAGATAAACGGTTCGACAATTTATACAGTAATATTTTTAACCAACAAAAGTCAGGAAACGAAAATAGCTAAAGTCCTCACGTGAGGTTTTTTAGATTTTTATATAAATTAAAAAAAATATAAAAAGAGCATAGGGAGTCAATTAATGAATTTTAATAATATAAAAGAAGGCTTAACATTTGACGATGTACTGTTACTGCCTCAAGAATCCGATGTTTTGCCTAAAGATGTAGATGTATCAACAAATTTAACCCAAAATATAAAATTGAATATACCTTTGCTTAGTGCGGCAATGGATACAGTAACAGAATCAGAACTTGCCATTAGTATTGCAAGAGAAGGTGGTCTTGGTATTATCCATAAAAATATGACAATAGAAGAGCAGGCCCAGGAAATTGAAAAGGTCAAAAAATCCGAAAGCGGAATGATAATGAACCCAATAACAATAAGTCCTAAGGAAAAAATCAGTGATGCTCTTGAAATTATGAAAAAATTCTCCATATCAGGCTTACCTATAACAGTTAATGGTAAATTAATCGGTATTCTTACCAATAGAGACCTGAGATTTGAAACAAACCTAGATCAAAAAATAGAAAATTTAATGACAAAAGATAACCTTATTACAGCGCCAATCGGAACAACCTTGCCTGAAGCAAAAAAATTACTCCATAAAAATAGAATAGAAAAACTCCTTTTAGTTGATGATGATTTTTACTTAAAAGGATTAATAACCATTAAAGATATTCAAAAAGCTATAAAATATCCAAACAGCTGTAAAGACAAACATGGACGCTTGAGAGTAGGTGCTGCTATTGGAGTAGGAGATGATAGAGACGAAAGAGTAGATCGATTAATTCAAGAAGGTGTGGATATAATCTGTATAGATACAGCTCATGGTCACTCCAGCAATGTTGTAAATTCCGTAAAAGAATTAAAGTCAAATTATCCCTATTTGCAAATAATTGCAGGCAACATTGCAACTGCGGAAGCAACCGAAGCCTTAGTAAAAGCTGGTGCAGATGCTGTTAAAGTCGGTATAGGCCCCGGATCAATATGTACAACAAGAATTATTGCAGGTGTCGGGGTTCCTCAAATTACTGCAATTAATGACTGTTATCAAGCTGCAAAAAAATATAATATACCTGTTATAGCTGATGGCGGTATCAAATTTTCAGGTGATATGGTTAAAGGCTTAGCTGCGGGTGCTCATTGTATTATGATAGGCAGTTTATTTGCAGGAACAGAGGAAAGCCCAGGTGAAACAATTCTTTACCAAGGAAGAACCTATAAAATATACAGGGGAATGGGTTCTATAGGTGCAATGACAAAAGGCAGCAAAGACAGATATTTTCAAAATGAAATTACTAATAGCAGCAAATTTGTCCCGGAAGGCATAGAAGGAAGAGTTCCTTACAGAGGCAGCCTGGCATCTAATGTATATCAATTAATTGGTGGCTTACGCTCTTGTATGGGTTACACAGGTTCAAACAACCTTTTTGGCTTAAGAGAAAATGCAAAATTTATTAAAATATCATCAGCCGGCCTAAAAGAAAGCCATGTACATGATGTAATTATTACTAAAGAAACACCAAATTATAGGTTAGACTAAAAGGTAGAAATAATGATAGAAACAACCGTTAAGCTGGATAAAATATTAATTTTGGACTTTGGCTCGCAATATACACAATTAATAGCAAGAAGAATAAGAGAACAAAGCGTTTATTGCGAAATACACCCTTTTAATTATAATATTGATAAGATAAAAGAGTTTAATCCTAAAGGCTTAATTCTCTCAGGTGGACCTTCCAGTGTTTATGACAGTAATAGCCCTTTGTGTGATAAAAATATTTTTAATTTAAACATTCCTATTCTTGGAATTTGTTATGGAATGCAGCTAATGTCTCATATTTTAGGCGGTAAAGTTGAGCATTCAATACAAAGAGAATATGGAAGGGCAACAATAGCAGTAAAAAATAATGACGGCCTATTTAAAAATATTCATTTAAATGATCTTGATGTATGGATGAGTCATGGAGATAAAGTTATAGAAACACCTGAAGGTTTTTCTATACTTGCATCAACTAATAATTGTAAATTTGCAGCAGTGGCAAATTTTGCTAAAAACCTCTATGGCGTGCAGTTCCACCCTGAAGTTGTCCATACGGCAAAAGGTCAAGATATTTTACGCAATTTTATCTTTTCAATTTGCGGTTGCAAAAACAACTGGAATATGAAAAATTTTATAGAAACAAAAATTGAAGAAATAAAAAAACAAGTTGGTGATAAAAATATTATCTGTGGCTTAAGCGGTGGTGTAGATTCTTCAGTAGCTGCGGTTTTGATTCATAAAGCCGTCGGCAATAAATTAAAATGCATTTTTGTTAATAATGGTGTACTAAGGCATAACGAAGCTGAAAAAGTAATAAGAATATTTAGGGACAATTTTAAAATAGATTTAATCTATGTTAATGAAGAAGAAAGATTTTTAAATAAGCTAAAAGATATTACAGATCCTGAAGAGAAAAGAAAAATTATCGGTAATGAATTTATAAGTGTGTTTGATGAAGAAGCAAATAAAATAGAAAGTGTTGAATATTTAGCTCAAGGCACTTTGTACCCTGATGTTATAGAAAGCATCTCATTTAAAGGCCCTTCTGCCACTATAAAAAGTCATCATAATGTCGGCGGACTGCCTAAAAAAATGAAGCTAAAGCTGGTTGAACCCTTTAGAGAATTATTTAAAGATGAAGTCAGGCTGGTGGGTAAAGAACTGAAAGTCCCTGATGAAATAGTCTCCAGACAACCGTTTCCGGGCCCCGGTCTTGCTATAAGAATTATAGGTGAAGTTACAAAAGAGAGACTGGATATATTAAGACAAGCTGATCATATTGTGGTGGATGAAATTAAAAAAGCAGGACTATATAAATCTGTTTGGCAGTCTTTTGCCGTTCTTTTACCTGTAAAAACAGTAGGAGTAATGGGAGATGAACGTACCTACGAAAATGTTTGCGCGATTAGAATGGTTGAAAGTCAAGACGGAATGACAGCAGACTGGGTAAAAGTTCCTTATAAAATATTGGGAATTATCTCTAACCGTATAATAAACGAAGTAAAAGGCATCAACCGCGTAGTTTATGATATTTCATCAAAGCCACCCGGAACCATTGAATGGGAATAGTGGCTAAGTTTCATTTGAAGTGCTCCCCAAAAAAATTCAAGTTTATATTTTTATGTACGACTTATCTCTATAAGGAGTAAATGTATAAAATAATTTTTTAAATTAAACAATCAGGAGCAATTAATGTATGAAACTTATACTGATAACCTTTGGGTTGTAACAACTTATACAACACTGGTTTTATACCTAATTAGGCCTAAGCTTGCTATATTTCTTATGAGCTATGGAGTTGCTTTTTATTTAGCATTTTGGGTTTAATTTTGAGTTAGTATATATTTATAAAAAATTAATGCAAAAAAAGAAGGAAAATAATGTCTAGAATTGTTGAAGTTTTTACAGGCGCATACACAAGCGGAAAATCTGAAATATCTATAAACAGGGCACTGGCTCTTAGTAAAATACAGCAACCGGTTACTCTCATTGATTTGGATACAGTAGAACCAGCTTATACCTTAAGGCCAATAAAAAACGATTTGGAAAAATTGGGCATTAAAGTGATAACACTTGTTGACGCTTTTGGCCTGGGGGAAGCGGGAAATGTTATTACAGGCGAGCAAAAAACATGCCTGAGTAATCCCGGTACTATTGTTATTGATGTGGGCTATGGCGTAGGCGGGCTTGATATTTTGGAAGTAATAAACGGTATTGATGAAGAAGAAAATCTTAAAATATATATAGTTATTAATGCTTCAAAACATGAGACATCTACTGTTGATAATATTGTAGAGTATATAAAATGGAGTGAAGGTACAGAGAAGCGAGCATGGAAGAAATTTAGAGGTATAATAAGCAATACTCACTTTGGTGATGAGACAGAATTACAAGATGTAATAAAAGGCTATGAAATAACAAAACAAGCCGCGCAACAGCTTGATTTACCAATCATTGCCATTGCTGTATCTAAAAAAATATATGAGCAATTGGGCTCTGAGACCTATGACAGTTTGCCTATCTGGCCGTTAGAAAGATATATGCCTAAGGCACTGTGGTAAGTGCATACAAGTGCTTATTTATTACAAAAAATACCTTACTTAGTTATTACCCGGCTAAAGCTAAAAATATTATAAAAAAATAAGGCTGTCTACAGGAACAGCTTTATTTTTTGTATAAATTACGCGCGCATCACAAAACCCGTACTTTTAGCCTTAAAGAGAGTTAAAAAAATATTCAATTGTATGTCAGCTTAAAAATCAAAAACAATTTATACAACGATAATTTTTGCTTACAAAAGGTAATAAATAGGCACACTTATCCTGGGTGACAGTCGTCACCTTTCTTATGTCATCGCCATAAGTTTTGATACAACTTAAATCTAATCGAAATATCAGAACTCGATAAGTTACTAACTTATGCGCTATGGGAAAAATGTGCTGTTTTGAAATTAAGTTTTGCGTGGCTGGCGCATCCTTTAATTTCAAATAAGATAATAGTTTTGAAAGTTTTAATGCTTGATTT